>SAAL01000052.1 GCA_009929445.1 Bacteroidia bacterium | reverse complement strand
GTAGTAGTTGATAAATTCTTCAAACAAATCGGTATAAACATCCAGCGTATTTTTGCTGTAACGCAGTTCTTTCAGTTTTTCGGTATAGCTTGCCGGGCACCGGAGGTGATTTGTTAAAAATATTATTTTCAAAGAAGGGTAAAGGAGTAAGAAAATAATGGTTTTGAATTATGCCGATAATGTATTTTTTTTAAATTGACCTTATTTTGCTGTCATATTAAAACCTTAATAGAAAATACGCACACCTGCCATCAACCTTATTTTATTTATTAGTCAGGAATAATTGTTTTTTGATAAAACTTAATAAATTCTTCAGATTCTTCCGCGAAAGTTTGCTTATGATGATGTGCTTTTTGGTTCAAAATATATTTACATACATTATCAACATCTTTTTTTGATACCGAAAAAGCTGAACACGATTCCTGCCATTCGAAATTTCCAATTGTAAGTTTGTTTTCATTAACAAATTTAGTTGAAGAATTTGCAATTATGTTTGCCAAACGTTCTTCATCGATATCGGGCGATCGTGATACGAGAAAATGAACATGCTCTGGATTAGCATAAATTGCATATAGCCTGCATTTGTTATTATTCACTATACCCGTTATGTATTTCTCAATTCGTTGTCTGTGTTTTTCCGGAATCAGAGGTAACCTGTGCAGGGTTGTAAAAATAAAATGTGTGTAAAGATTATTATATTCAATTTTCATTTTAAAATGAATTAATAAGGTTGAACATCCTGTTGTTTATATCTACTAAGGTACAATAAAATACGAAATAAGGTTTTATAATTGTTATTTTATCATTTATTTTATGTTATGAGTCTTAGATAAATAATTACTTTTTAATCCATCGTACATCGTCAATCAACTTCAGTTTAGCTGTAATTTCTTCATTGTACGGAAAATCTACGCGGATGCGTTTTTCGTGTCGATGATCTATTCTTGAGATTTTCATAATCTATTCATTTCCAGTGTTTACAGTCTGAAGTAAAATATCGGAATCGTTAACTCCGGTTCATTTTTTTTTTTGACATTTTCGAATAGGATGCCGTATGTATAAAGTTGTAGTATATTCTTTTTTCAGAAAAAAATGTCTGTTAATTCGTGTTTTTCACCTTCCGAAATATATAGCAAAAGGATACGTGAAAAATATCTTCCCCAAACATACCATCAATTTTTAAAAAAACAAAGAATCTTTCGGAATAATTATTCAGATGCCCGGTGTCTGAATCCTTCATCGGGTGAGGTTTTGTCGGTTCATTTGCATTCATGTTTGACTGAAAAATGATTTATATTCCGGGAAAAATTTCCAGCTAGGTTTTTTCGTATATATGCAGCAGAAAGGTATCATTTACCGGTCTGATTTTGATATAAATAGAAATTAAATCAGAAATAATAGAGACACATTACAGAGATAAAACAGATATTAGTAGTGATTTATATCTGAATTATATCTGAATTATATGTGTTTTATATGTGTATTATATGTGAATAAGACTAAAAGAAGAACACTGTGAGACACCCTTCATTCGGCTTACTTTAAACAAAAAAAAAATCCACCTGAACCTCTTCAGATGGATTTTTATATTCGATTATAAATTACTCAGAACTCAGAACTCTCCCGATAGCTATCGGGACAGAACTCAGAACTCAATACTAACCTACAGTCTTGCTTTAATAGCTTTAGTCTCTTCTTCGTAGCCCGGTTTTTCGAGCAGTGCAAACATGTTTTTCTTATAAGCTTCCACACCCGGTTGGTCGAACGGATTGACGCCCAGCAGGTAACCGCTGATACCGCAGGCTCTTTCGAAGAAATAGATAAGTTCGCCCAGGTAATATTCATTCAACTTCGGAAGTTCAATTTTCAGATTCGGTACACCGCCGTCAATGTGCGCAATCATGGTGCCGAGTTCGGCCATTTTGTTCACTTCGTCCACCCGCTTACCGGCCAGGAAGTTCAGTCCGTCCAGGTTTTCTTCCGAATGCGGGAATATCTTGGTGTGATTGGGTTCACTCACCGAAATCACTGTTTCGAAGATGGTGCGTTCGCCTTCCTGTATCCATTGTCCCATGGAGTGCAGGTCGGTGGTGAAATCAACGGATGCCGGGAAAATTCCCTTGTTGTCCTTGCCTTCACTTTCTCCGTACAGCTGTTTCCACCATTCGGACACGTAGTGCAGTTTGGGGTGAAAGTTGACCAGTATTTCTGTTTTTTTGCCCGTACGGTAGAGTTCGTTGCGCACGGCTGCATACTGAGCGGCAGGATTTTCTTCGAAAGCCGTTCCGGTGCCGCAAACTTGCTGCATGGTTACTGCTCCCTGAACGAGCTGGCGGATATCCATTCCGGCAACAGCAATGGGGAGTAATCCCACGGGCGAGAGTACCGAGTAGCGTCCGCCAATGTTGTCCTCAAGGATGAAAGTTTTCAGTCCTTCGCGGTTGGCAAGCACACGGAGTGCACCTTTTGCCTTGTCGGTGATGCACACGATCAGTTTTTTAGCCTCTTCCTTGCCCTGTTGTTCTTCCAGCTGTGTTTTCAGCAGGCGAAATGCCAGCGCGGGTTCGGTGGTTGTTCCAGACTTGGAGATAGAGATGATGCCGAATCGTTTTGTTTTCAGCAGTTCCTGCAGTTCGTAGAGGTAATCTTCGCCGATGTTCTGCCCGGCATACACTACTACGGGCGATGTGCGTTTGGTCTGCAACCAGTCGAAGCTGTTGGAGAGTGCGTCGATTACGGCTTTGGCGCCCAGGTAGCTGCCGCCGATACCGATTACCACCACCACTTCGCAGTTGTCGCGGAGAATTTTAGCTGTGTTTTCCACATCAGCCAGGTGTGCTTCGTCAATTTCGGCGGGCAGGTTGAGCCAGCCCAGAAAGTCGTTGCCTTTGCCGGTTCCATTCTGGAGTGCCAGGTTGGCAGCCTCGGCATCAGCTTTGTAGGCAGCCACTTTATCGGCCTGTACAAATCCGTAAGCTTTGTCGATTGTTAATTTGATATGTTCCATATTAATAATTTTATTGCCCCCTAACCCCCCTGAAGGGGGGATTTTGGAGTTCAGGTATAATAATTATCTGTTAAATATAAGAGCAGTATGTCTGCCTTCGCGGGATTTTAGGAGGCTTTCGCTACTGCATTTTCCCGGTCAGTTCCCTTATTTCAATCACGGGTGAACTTTTTTCGTACAGTATATTGTAGATGGCTTCCACAATGGGAATTTTCACCTGATATTTCTCGTTGAGTTCGTGTATGGTTTTTGTGGCGTAATAACCTTCGGCTATCATCTCCATTTCCATTTGTGCTGTTTTTACCGAGTAACCTTTCCCTATCATTGATCCGAAGAGCCGGTTGCGGCTGAATTTCGAATAGGCGGTAACCAGTAAATCGCCCAGAAAAGCCGACTCGCTGATGTCGCGGTGCTGCGGATTGGTGGCCGTACAGAACCGGTTCATTTCCTGCAGTGCATTGGATATGAGCACCGCCTGAAAGTTATCGCCGTACTTCAGCCCGTGGCATACGCCCGATGCTATGGCGTAGATATTTTTCATCACCGAAGTGTATTCCAGACCATATACATCGTCGCTTATGCGGGTATGGATGTAGGGATTTACAAGCTTATCGGCCACATAACGTGCTTTCTCGCGCGATTTGCAGGCTATGGTGAGGTATGAGAGCCGCTCGAGTGCCACTTCTTCGGCATGACACGGACCGCCTATCACCAGCACATTCTCTGCCGGAACCTTGTATTTTTCGATAAAATAATCCGAAATAAGCATGTTTTCTTCGGGAACAATGCCCTTGATGGCCGAAACCACAATCTTATTGTCAATTTTTCGCTTCAGTTTTTTCAGGTGTTGTTTCAGAAAAGGGGAGGGAGTGGCAAATATCAGTATGTCCGACGTGCGCACCACTTTATTTATATCGCTGGTGAATGTGATGCGGTCGGTATCGAATTTCACTCCCGTGAGGTACGATGGATTTTTGCCCAACCGGATAAATTCATCGATTTGCTCCTGTCGGCGCATGTACCAGTTGATGTATTTTGAATTAGAAAGCGCTATTTTGGCCAGGGCGGTAGCCCAGCTGCCGCCTCCCATTATAGCTATCCGTGCCTTGTCAGAACTATCTCTGATGGGCGTTTCGGCTAATACCTCCGAAATTGAAATGTTTGAATTTCCCCATTCAATGCTTTCTGCTATCATTTGGTTGAATTATGATTTTACGAAAATTACTATTGAATTCGGTCGGTTATCTGGATTCCTGAAAATGACTTCAGTAATCAGATAACGTGTAAATCAGTCGGTTTGTTTTTCGGGAAGATGTTTTGTGTAATAAATTCTCAGGCCAGGTTTTCAGCCGCACTTATCCAGCTTTGTACATCTTCTCTGGATGGATTTTTCAGGTCCATTTTGTTCTTTTTGTTAATGCCGCATATATCCTGATGAAATTTGTTCGCATTGAGCCCCGCAAGGTCTTTCACTTTCAGAATTCCGGCTTTCTGCACTACCGGTGCCCAGTCTTCGGGTATGCCGAGTGCTGTGAATTTATCTGTCGTGTCTTTCTGCGCTGCTTTTTCCGGTTTCATCTGGGGGAAGAAGAGTACTTCCTGAATGGCTTCCTGGCCGGTCATAAGCATTACGAGCCGGTCCATACCGATACCCATTCCCGAAGTGGGGGGCATGCCGTATTCCAGCGAGCGTACAAAATCCAGATCGATAAACATGGCTTCGTCGTCGCCTTTTTCGGAGAGTTTCAGTTGTTCCTGGAAACGTTCGAGCTGGTCGATCGGGTCGTTCAGTTCCGAGTAGGCATTGGCCAGTTCCTTGCCGTTCACCATCAGTTCGAATCGCTCAGTGAGCTCCGGATTGGTGCGGTGACGCTTGCAGAGCGGGCTCATTTCGCGCGGATAATCGGTGATAAAGGTGGGCTGTATGTAGTTGCCTTCGCATTTGGCACCGAAAATTTCGTCGATGAGCTTACCTTTGCCCATGGTGTCGTCCACTTCTACGTTCAGTTTTTTGCAGACTTCGAAAAGTTGTTCTTCGTTCATCCCGTTGATGTCAATGCCGGTGTGTTCCCGGATGCTGTCAATCATCGAAATGCGCTTGTAGGGAGTTTTGAAGTCGATTTCGCGATCACCTATTTTCACTTTGGTAGTGCCGTTTACATCCAGACACACTTTTTCCACCATCCGCTCGGTAAAGTCCATCATCCAGTTGTAATCCTTGTAAGCAACGTAAATTTCCATAGCCGTAAACTCCGGATTGTGCGTGCGGTCCATCCCTTCGTTGCGGAAGTTTTTGGAGAATTCATACACTCCTTCAAATCCGCCTACAATAAGCCTTTTCAGGTAAAGTTCGTTGGCAATCCGCAGATAAAGCGGTATATCGAGTGCATTGTGATGCGTGATGAAGGGCCTGGCGGCTGCTCCGCCGGGAATGGGCTGCAGTACGGGAGTTTCTACCTCGATGTAGCCTTCGTTGTTGAAAAAATCGCGCATGGACTGATATACGCGGGTACGTTTGAGGAATATATCCTTAATGCCTTCGTTCACTACCAGGTCCACATAGCGCTGACGGTAGCGTTGCTCCGGATCTTCGAATGCATCATAAGCCACGCCGTCCTTGTATTTCACGATGGGGAGTGGTTTGAGCGATTTGCTCAGCACGGTAAGTTCTTGTGCATGAATGCTTATTTCGCCCATCTGGGTGCGGAATACAAATCCTTTGATGCCGATAAAATCACCGATGTCAAGCAGTTTTTTGAAAACGGTGTTGTACATCTCCGGCTGGGCTTCGGTATTTATGTCGTCGCGGCTTATGTAAACCTGTATTCGTCCTTTGCTGTCCTGCAGTTCTGCGAAGGATGCTTTACCCATAATACGGCGGCTCATGATTCTTCCGGCTATGCAAACCTCGCGTTTGGGTTCTTCCTCATCGTTGAAAGCGGCTTTTATTTCGGTGGAGAAAGCGTTGGTTGGATATTCGGCAGCGGGGTAGGGGTCAATGCCCAGGTTGCGCAATTCGGTCAGACTCTGACGTCTGAATAGTTCTTGTTCGCTTAATTCTATGCTCATTGTTAGTCTCTTCTGTTTGTTAAGTTGATGGTTTATTGAATTAATAAGTTAACCGGTCAGATTTTGCTCAATGGAATTGAACTATTCAAACCTTTTTATATCAGGCGTTTACCTGTTTAACCAACTAACTGTGCAACAATAAATCCAAAAAAACGGACTGCAAAGTTACAAAAAAAAGAGTGAAAACTATATTTGATTCAGATTAAAATCAACTGATGTCTTGTGTTTGTTGTGTGATCATTTATCTTCCACTTCACAAAAACTTGCGGCAAATTTCCTTTTTTAAGCTTTTTCAGAGCTATTCTTTGATTATTTTTCGGGTGAGTGTATGACCGTCGCTGAGCGTTACGTTGATGATATACATTCCACGAGGCAAATTTGATGTATTTATCAGGTGACTGCTGTTGGCGGGATGCACATCGGTAATGTATTGCCCGAGTGAGTTCAGTAAAATTATTCGTTTAATATTTACATCAGCTTTCACATTTAATTTATCCTGAACAGGATTTGGATAAACCTGCAGGTTGGCATAGGCATTCAGTTCGGTTACAGCTGTTGATTCGCCCACCATATTGGCATCCAGCCAGGCAAGCCGGGTGGTAATCCAGTTTTTGAACTTCGTAATATCACCGGCAAAAGTGGTAGGCTGTGCGTCAATCTCAGGTGCTCCGACGTTTTTACCCAGCGTTTTCCATTTTTTCTCGTGACGTATCTGGGCTTCGGAAAGCAGATTGGCTACCGAGTCAATGTAATTATTGATGAAAGATTGGCTCAGAATGGTTTTTCGAAGACTGAAATACCTGTCGTTGATAGCATTGGCAAAATATGGGTCCTGCAGCATCCTCACTTCCCAGGATGGAGGTACAGGCGACACGTTACATTCGTTTATTTTGTATGCCCACCCGCTACCGCTTGTATTACTCAGAAAATAACAATCATTCATATTTTTCCAGGCCCAGTCGTAATCCCATACCGGACCTGAATAAATCTTAATATCCTTACTGTCTTTATCTTTGTAGAAAAAGCGGCTTTTCTTGTATGCATCTACATTCCTCGACAATTCGCCAATAATAAAATAGTCAACAAATGAACTGACATCGAGATATTTTCTGTATCCATTCACGGGATCTTTGAAATTGGTGCCGTATAGCACCGATTCTACGGTGTTTACATGATTTTTGATGTACTCTTTCTGGGCATCAATCAGGTCGGTAGCTTTCGGGACGTGATATACAAATCTCACCACTCCCCGTGGACGATTCAACGGAGAGTAACTGCTTGTCCAGTAGGTTCCGTATCCGTCGTCGTAGTCTGTTTTGAAAATGTATCCACCTGTCACATCATCGCCCGAGTCGTCAAGCATGGTGAGTTTGGCAATGTTAACCCGGGAGGGTTTGCCCTGCTTTATCTTTTCACCAAAAAGGTAAATACCCTGATATTCATTGTTCATTACCACTTCACAATGTCTCATCCTGGGTGCATAATGTCCCATTTTTCTGAATAATTCAAAAGCAAGGGTATTTCGCATATACACCTTGTCATTCCAGTTGGAAAGCAGCACCCAGTCATTGTCTGCCGGCATTCCGAGCAGCGAAACGTTCAGATTGGCTCCTGTCATGTCGCGTGTTTCCAGTCCGTAGGGCTTTTGAGGAAAACCGGCAGAAGAAGCACCCCTGATTTCGATTCCTATTTTACCATCATACACATTTGCCGGGTCAGAAAGATAGTTCCGGGAGTTGTCGTCGTGAAAAATGATTTTCATATCGGCCGGAATTTTGGGTTCGTCAATGATTGCAGCACCGTTGGTGTTGATCATAATTACCGGAAGATTGGATGAGGAAAAATCGGGTGTAATTCCTGATAAATCAGGCTCAACAAACCAGAAGGGTGTGGGTCTGAATATGACGGAAGCATCCCGAATGGCAAACGAAAGAAAAGCATTGGATGACATATCGGATGATGTGTAAGAGCTGTTGTGTACCTGAATGGCTAATACATTCTGGCCGGGTTTCAGGCAGCTGCGAAGGGTGGCTTTGGTTATCAGAAAATTCTCGGGCGATCCACCGGCATACATGGTGGCCTCATGATTTGCCCCAAGTTGATTGAATGCCGGATAGTCATCTTTGGTCCCGATACCCAACCGGGCAATTTCATTGCCGTTGATATAGGCTACAAACGCATCGTCAATATCCATTTGGAGTACTCCGTATGAAATCTTGCTGGTGTCGGGGATGTTGATTTTGATGCGAAGGTACACGGATGGAGGATACTGATATGTGGGAAGTGCATCCTGTTCAATAATGGTATTATCATCGTTGTCGCCATATCCGAATCCGCCCTGGCCTGAATTCCAGTATGAATCGTCGAAATTCAGTTGACGCCACTGAGTATCTGGCTCGGATTTCCCAACGAAATATTTCCAGCTGTCATCTTTGAAAACCGCAGTTTCCCAGTGATGAATTGTCTGAGTTATAGCGGAGAAAAAAATAGTTAATTGAAAAAATATCAATATAACAACGTGTTTTTTCATAGAAAAAATAGTGATAGACAGGTAAAATGTATGGATTACAGTTCAACTGCAAATGTAAGCATTTTAATAAAACCGACAATAAAGTTTAACAAATTATCGGTGCGTTATTAAAATATTTAATTAATTTAGGTATTCAACCCTTTCCGATATGCTTCTTATTTTTTTTTCAAACTTATATACAATACCGGAATGCTGGAAACCGGCAAATGAGGGAATCATAAGAACTTTTCAGAGCCCTACTTAAATCATAAAGGAAGGTGAACCTTTTCGTAACTGACAATCAGGTTACTCGAAAAAGGTTCTTTTTACCGCTTGACATAAAAAAAGTCAGGCTGCACGGATGATTTCAGCCTGACTTTTTTCAATAGCTCGTTATATTTTGATTTACTGACTAATTACGGACTACTTTTGTAGTTTGATTATTTACCTTGATCAGATACACTCCGGGATTAAGTCGGGACATATCGATGGTTTCTTTGTTGCCTGTAGCAGTATGCTGGTAAATTAATATGCCCTGCATCGATATAAGCTGAACGATGTCACCCGCGTTGATACCGGAAACAGTAAGGAAATCGTGTACCGGATTGGGATAGAAACTGAAATCAATGTGCCTTGTACCTTCAACTCCCGAATTAACATACGGAGCACCAAGGTACTGAATGTCCAGGTAATTTAAGCGTGCGGTTATCCAGTTGGAAAGAAAAGTCATTTCGTTGGTCATGCTGCTGCTTCCCCAGCGGTTCATTTCACGGTTTCCGGCACCACTTTTCATGAATAAATCGTAATAATGCTCAAAGCGGGAGTAGAGGCTGTTGTAGCTGAAATAACTGCCTCGCAGCTGTAGGTACCGGTTTTTAAGGCCTGTTTTGAAATTGTTGTAGTTTAGTTTTAACATCCTGATATAAACATTGTTTTGTGAGTGTTCATACGTGTTGATGAATGTTTCGAAATTCTGATTGGCATAAGTCAGATTTGAAGATCCTTCCCAACGCCTTCCCCATACTCCATCCAGGTCCCACGGAGTAATGGTAAGTTTGGGCGAAACGGTCTGATCGTAAACCGACAGATAAGTGTTTTTACCCTGATTGTCGGTAGCCAGCATCAGTTCGATGAACAGGTAGTAATCCAGGAAAACAGGCATATCGTAGGTGTCGTATAATTTAGCTATGAAATTTGCATCGCTGCTGTAGTCCGATGAAACATTGATGGCATCGTAAAGAGGTTTCCATTCGATAGGTTCTCCATCACCCAGATCGGGATATTTGTTTTCGAATCCGCACCAGATGTCTGAATAATTGCTATAAGCCGGTACTGTCTGATTATAAGTATTATCCCACCAGCTCTTGCCCAGAAAAGTACCAATTGTCCAGCTGCTTCCTTTATACATACCTCCACGCTGCGTTACTACAGTCGAGTCGACGTTATACTTCAGTTTTTTTACATTCAGCTGTTTGCGGTCGACTTTCTCGGTCATGCAGTAAAGCCCGTTGTAAGAGTCATTGAGGAACACTTCTACAAATGCTCCGCGAGTACCGTTTCTTAATTTGGGTTCTGAGGCTGAGAAATAGGGAAGTGTTGCAAAATCGTTCCAGAGGTCTGTTGATACGCGGTTGCGCATACGTGCCGGATCGATGTACATAGCATCCAGAATCCAGTTGTTATCGTTGCGAAATCCCAGAAACGAACGGTCGAGAGAACTCTGTCCATCGACGTCCTTGAGCTTGAGTGCGTACGATTTTTTAGGTTTCCCGCTGGCAGTTGCACCTCTTACCCGGATGTTCAGGTTCAGCAATTCCGCTGTATCAGGTTTTTCAGGTTCAGTTACCACGATATTTCCCGAACTGTAGATTGTACTTATGTTGTTTTCAGAATAAATCTGGACTATCGGCAGGCACGTAAATTTCAACGTCCCGGTAGCTACAGGTGATGCACCGTCACGAATCTCAAGAGAATAGGATGTTGCTGCTGTCATCTTGCTGAATGTGTATGAACTTCCGTCTGTCACTTCAGTATTTGAAATGTAGAGTCTGTAGGATGAATTCCGGGGCTTGAAAGTTACCATCATCGGATACGTTGTTTCGAATCCGCTTTCAGGAACTGTAACGTAAAATTCCTTTTTCGAAGTATCCACTGCAGGTGTTTTCAGGTTGAATTTAAGCGAATCGGCATAGTTGGCAAATGCACCGAGAGTTTGTATTCCGGTGGGTTTGACAGGAATGGTGGAATCATCAATTACCGCAACACCATCGGTGCCCGAAAAAATAAATAATTCATTGGATGAACCTCCTCCGGAATAAACACCCACAGGATAATTTGATTCATACAAGCTTGTCCGTTTGTTCCATATTTTTTGTGTATTGACTGCCGAACGGATGACGTAGTAACTAAAACCTCCTGTTGCATGCAACTCAAGGGTAAATGAAGTGGACTTATCACTCTGAATTGCATCAACCAATACCAACGCCGAACGATCGTTAGCGGCAGTAAGGTCGTGTCTGATATACTTTTTTGAAGTAAAATTCTGAAATGTGTAAGTGTTGTCTGCTTGTTTTTTAATTACCCAATAATCGGCATCGGTTGCCGTTTCGTTATTCAGGTCTGTATTATATATCAGGGGATAATTGGTTGTACCGGAAATAATTGCACCATCACCGTATTCAGATAATACTGAAATCAGGTATTTGCTTTTATTAAGTATCGGACTGGCCTATCCTGTACTCCATGCTAAAGTTAAAAAAAGAATCAAGTAAAAAGTTCTTCTCATAGTAATTGTCTGAATTCAAGGTTAAATTGCAAAGAAGTCAATTTGGGCACAAAAGTACTATTTTTTTTTTATTAAAAAATGGTGATTTTTGGTTTTGGGGCTAAATAAGAAAAGACTTTTGATTAAAAAATTCGTTTTTCTAAGGTAACTGGTATCCTTTTTATTTGTAAATTTGCAAAACATTCAATAAAAACAAATTAACTGCAATAATGCCCTCATTAAAAGAACTTTTCAAAAAAGCCACCGGTACCAATGCCGATACTGAAGTAAGGCTCACTGTATCAGGCTCCAACAGGAAGTATTACCGCCTGCAGAATAAAGACATCTCGCTCATCGGGGTGGTAGGGATATCTGCCGAAGAAAACCACGCATTCATTGAAATGTCCAAACATTTCAAAGCCAAAGCGTTGCCCGTACCTGAGTTTATCATCAAATCTGACGACAATCTCAAGTACCTTCAGGAGGACCTGGGCGATACAGTGCTTTTTGATTATCTGCGAAAGGGGAGACTTACACGGGTTTTCAGCTCGGACGAAAAAGAATTGCTGCACAAAACCATGCACATGCTCGCAAAAATACAAATAAAAGGAGCTGAAGGCTTTGATTTTTCCATTTGCTATCCGCAGCCGGAGTTCAACAAGCGATCGGTGCTCTGGGATTTGAATTACTTCAAATACTGTTTTCTGAAAGCTACCGGGCTGGAATTTCAGGAAAACCGGCTCGAAGATGATTTTGACCGCTTTGCCGATAAATTACTGCAGGCGCCCATCGATTGCTTTATGTACCGCGATTTTCAGAGCCGTAACGTGATGATAAAAGAGGGTGAACCTTACTTTATCGATTATCAGGGTGGCCGAAAAGGCCCCGTTTACTACGATGTGGCTTCGTTTCTCTGGCAGGCCAAGGCACAGTACGGAGCCGAACTTCGGGGCGAACTGCTCGATACGTACATAAAATCGCTCGGAGAGCACAGGGATGTAAACGAAACGGAATTCCGCGAAATGCTGGATCATTTTGTGCTCTTCAGGTTGCTGCAGGTGCTTGGCGCTTATGGCTTCAGGGGCTATTTTGAGAAAAAACCGCATTTCCTGCAAAGCATTCCGTATGCACTCGAAAATCTGCGCGAAGTAATGCAGCACTGCGATTTTTCGGCATTCCCCTACCTGATGAACGTATTGCATGAAATGGCAGCCCTCAAGCAGTTCCGGGAAGTGAATCTGGATAAACCGCTGGTAGTGACCGTGTATAGTTTCTCCTACAAAAAAGGAATGCCTAACGACGACTCGGGCAACGGAGGCGGATTTGTATTCGATTGCCGCGCGGTAAACAATCCCGGAAAATACGAACGTTTCCAGTCGCTCAACGGACTCGATACTCCGGTCATACAATTTCTGGAAGAAGACGGCGAGATAATCCGCCTGCTCGACAATGCCTACAACATGGTAGATACCACCGTAAAAAGATACATGGAACGAAAATTCACCAATCTGATGGTATCTTTCGGATGTACCGGCGGGCAGCACCGGTCGGTATATTCAGCCCAGAAAATGGCCGAGCATATCAGCGAAAAATTTGGAATAGAAGTCAATTTGGTTCACCGCGAACAAAACCTCGAACAACACTTCGAAAGGAAATAAAAAGAAATTAAAAACCGCTTTTCGGGTGAATACACTTAAATGAAATGTGCTTTTTTATTTATTTAAACTTTTTTGACTACCTGTCCGGTGTTAATTATCAGCTACATTTTTGTGATGTTCCCGAAAAATTGTTAATTTTGCAAACCAAAATCAAATCAACCACTTATGACCAGTACCGACCGGCAATACGACCACGTAACGGCAATTTGCAGGGAAATATTTGAAAAAAAACTGAAAGACTACGGTGCCTCCTGGCGTATTTTGCGTCAGACTTCGGTCACCGACCAGATTTTTATCAAAGCGAACCGGATACGCTCTATCGAAACCAAAGGAGTGAACAAAGTGGGCGAAGATATCCGTGGTGAGCTGATAGCTATTGTTAATTACGGAGTCATCGGTCTCATTCAGCTGGAACTGGGCGAGACAACCTGCGATGATCTGAAACCTGAAAATGCACTGGAGCTTTACGAAAAGTACATCCTCAGGGCCAAACAACTTATGGAAGCCAAAAACCACGATTACGACGAAGCATGGAGGCTGATGCGCATTGAATCCTATACCGATTTGATTCTGATGAAAATAAACCGCACCAAGCAAATAGAGGATCATCAGGGTAAGACTCTTATTTCAGAAGGCATTGACGCCAACTACTTTGATATGATAAATTATGCCGTTTTCGGTCTCATAAAAATTGAATTTGGAGAATAAAGGTACCTAACTTTTTGAAAATGATTAAAGAAAATCCATACAGATACAAAACCGGAACTTCCCGTACAGAAACGCCTTTGCATAAAACTTTCATTATCCTGCTTGAAATAATCCGCCTTTTGCTGGCTGCTGTTTTCATCTTTTCCGGATTTGTAAAAGCGATAGACCCGCTCGGCTCCACCTATAAATTTGAAGACTACCTGAATGCCTTTGGCGGCTTTTTCGGTCAACTCACCTTCATGGCTTTTCCCGCAGCTATAGCTCTTTCAACCCTCGAATTGGCAATCGGACTGTGCTTTTTGCTCAAAATAAAACTGAAAACAACATCCTTAGCTGCCCTCCTGTTTATGCTGTTTATGCTCCCGCTAACCCTGTACGTAGCCCTCGCGAATCCGGTGACAGATTGCGGTTGCTTTGGCGATGCACTGATTATATCCAATTGGGCAACTTTCTATAAAAATATTGTAATCACTTTTCTCATAGTTATTTTGCTCATTTTCAACGGAAAACTCCGCCGGATATTTCTGCCTGCCATCGAGTGGATTTTATTGCTGCTGTTTATCGCTTCAGGCGTTGCTTTATCAGTATACAGCTACAGTCATCTGCCCATGATTGATTTCCGTCCGTACAAAGTGGGTGTAAATATCCCGGCAGCCATGCAGGTACCACCCGGAAAACCATCCGATAAGTACGAAACCACGTTTATCTACAACAAAGACGGAGTGAGCCGGGAATTTACACTGGAAAATTATCCTAAAAATGACAGTACATGGACTTTTGTGGAGCAGAAATCCACGCTGATTGAAAAAGGTTACGAACCTCCGATTCATAATTTTACCATCGTAGATGCGAACCAAATCGATATTACCGACGAAGTAATTCACCACAAAGGAAAAGTCCACCTGCTCATCATGTATGACGTCAGCAAAGCATCCGAAAAAGGAGTGGCTAAAACCGAAGAACTTTACCGGCAGGCAAAAGCCGACAACGAACTGTTCTATGCTCTTACGGCTTCACCCGATGAAGAAATCGAAAAATTCGCAAAACAGCACGGTGTAACTTATCCTTTCTGCAAAACAGATCCGATAACCCTGAAAACAATCATTCGCGCCAATCCGGGATTGATGGTGATAGAAAACGGAACGATAAAAGAAAAACGGAACTGGAGAGATTTTTAGCCTCTCCAAACCACTCCGAAATGGAGGCTTAAAAACATAATTTTTAAAAAAAATAACAATAACAACAACAAAATCTTTTAAGTTCCCCGGAGTTTATCCCGCAAGGCGGGAGGGGAATCAGGGACTTCTAATAAAATTTTTTATATGAGAAAAAACATCGTAGCAGGAAACTGGAAAATGAACAAAACCCTGCAGGAAGGACTGGCGCTTGCCACCGAGTTAAACAACGTACTGGCGGATGCAACACCCAATTGCCAGGTAATTATCGGAACTCCGTTTATTCATCTGGCAAGCGCAGCTGCCCAAGTGGATACAACTAAAGTACATTTGGCAGCCCAAAATTGTGCCGAAAAAGAATCGGGTGCCTACACGGGCGAAATCAGTGCATCCATGGTGAAATCAACCGGTGCAGAATACGTAATACTTGGTCACTCCGAACGCAGAGCTTATTACGGCGAAACCTATGAAATACTCAGAAACAAAGTACTCGTAGCACTAAAAAACGATCTGAAACCCATTTTTTGCATCGGCGAACTGAAAGAAGAACGCGAAACCAATCAACAGAATGAGGTGGTAAAAGCACAGCTCGAAGGCTCAGTGTTTAATCTCACGGAAGAAGAATTCTCGAAAATCGTACTCGCTTATGAGCCGGTATGGGCTATCGGCACCGGACTTACAGCTACAGCTGCACAGGCACAGGAAATACATGCCTACATCCGCAGCCTCGTAGCCGATAAGTACGGCAAAGAGGTGGCCGACAACACCTCCATTCTTTACGGCGGAAGCTGTAATCCGGGCAATGCCGCCGAGCTGTTTGCCAATCCCGATGTGGATGGCGGACTCATAGGCGGAGCATCACTCAAAGTGGCCGATTTCAAAGCCATCATTGATGCCTTTTAATTTAAAGCGGTTCTAAAAAACAATTAAAATCCTGCAACATGCATGTATGCAGGATTTTTTTGTATTTTTGCAAATCTGTTTTTTCAGTAAAATCAACGTGGTAAAAATTTACGAAGAAAATCCGAATCCAATCAAAATCCGTCACGTAGTGGAGGTTTTGCGCAACAAGGGAGTGATTATCATCCCTACGGATACAGTATATGCATTTGCCTGTGATATATTTAATGCAAGCGGCATCGAAACCATCTCAAAACTCAAAAACAAGGACAACAAATCCAACCTTTCTTTTATATGTCATCAGATGAGCCAGGTGAGCGAATATGCCCGAATGGACGATACCGCCTTCAAACTGATGAAAAAAAACCTGCCCGGACCCTTCACATTTATCCTGCAAGGCAGCAACAGCCTGCCAAAACTGTTCAAAAACCGGAAAAATGTAGGCATACGTATCCCCGACAACAATATCACGCTCGAAATAGTGCGTGAACTGGGCCATCCGATCATGACCAGCTCCATACCCATGAACGACAGGACTGAAGAGTACTTTACCGATCCGGAATTGATCCATGAAATGTACGACAACCGCGTTGATCTGGTAATCGACGGCGGATTCGGCGGAATCATCCACTCTACGGTCATTGACTGTACGGGCGAAGAACCCGAACTGGTCCGACAGGGAGCCGGAGAACTGAAATACTGATTTTTTCCCGTTTCTCCATTATTCGACAGCTCCCCCCTACATTGTAAGTCAACCAGAGAATTGCAAGCCTACAAATTTCAACCGAAAATCACTAAAAAAAACTTTAGTTATTATTTTGTCAATCAAAATAAAAGCAGTATTTTTGCAGTCCGTTTATTATCCCGGAAAATGGTCGTTTTTACCGTCGGAAAAAACATCCTGATATGTGCCGATTAGCCTCTCTCATAGCAGTTTGTCCCGTAGAGTGAATGACAGTATTAATAACAAAAAAAAATACTATTATAAAGTGGATACGTTAAGTTATAAAACCATTTCTGCCAATAAAGCAACCGTGCAGAAAGAATGGGTGGTAGTAGATGCTACCGATATGGTGTTGGGACGTATGGGCTCGAAAGTTGCAAAACTTTTGCGCGGAAAATACAAACCAAGTTTTACTCCTCATGTGGATTGCGGCGATAATGTGATCGTTATCAATGCCGAAAAAGTACGACTGACCGGCGACAAATGGACCGGCCGCGTTTATCTTCGTCATACCGGTTATCCGGGCGGTCAGAGAGAATATACTCCTGCAGACCTGATGGCTAAAGATCCGGATCGTCTTATCCGTAAGGTGGTAAGAGGCATGTTGCCCAAAAATCGTCTTGGCGACAAGATTATCAACAATTTATATGTGTTTGCAGGTGCCGAACATAATATGCAAGCTCAAAAACCAAAACAAATTGATTTAAACTCACTTAAATAACCGATATGGAAGTTATAAATGCATTAGGAAGAAGAAAAGCAGCTGTAGCCCGCGTTTTCGTAAGTGAAGGAAAAGGACAGATTACCATCAACAAACGCGAACTTGCCAATTATTTTCCGTCACCATTGTTGCAGTATATTGTAAAACAACCCCTGAATAAACTCGGAGTTGTTGAAAAATACGATATCCGTGTAAACCTCGACGGAGGCGGTTACAACGGACAGGCTGAAGCATTGCGTCTGGCAATAGCACGTGCACTGGTAAAAATTAATCCGGAAGACAAGAAAGCATTGAAATCCGAAGGTTTCATGACCCGCGACCAACGCGAAGTGGAACGTAAAAAACCGGGTCAGCCAAAAGCCCGCAAGAGATTCCAGTTCTCCAAACGTTAAGAAAAATAAGCCCCCTAAATCCCCCGAAAGGGGGACTTTTTGGGATTGCTGTATAGTAAGGGAGTTTGTGAAAGCAAAAGACCTTCATATAAGTTTAGTATCTAAATTTTTAAGATTTTGCACTCATCAAAAATCCTCACCGGAAAAAATATACAGGTGGCAAACTACTTAAAGATTGATTCTAAAAGTAAGAATTAAAAAGAAAGTAAACAAAAAATTAAAAAACTCAAGAATGTCAAGAACAAATTTCGAAGAATTATTAGAAGCCGGTTGCCACTTTGGTCACCTGAAACGTAAATGGAACCCAGCAATGGCTCCGTATATCTTTATGGAACGCAATGGTATTCATATCATTGATTTGCACAAAACTGTTGTGAAAATAGATGAAGCTGCCGCTGCTGCAAAACAAATAGCTAAATCAGGTCGTAAAATCCTTTTCGTAGCTACCAAAAAGCAGGCAAAAGATGTAGTAGCCGAAAAAGCACTGTCAATCGGAATGCCATACATTACAGAACGCTGGGCAGGCGGTATGTTGACCAACTTCCCGACCATCCGTAAAGCCGTGAAAAAAATGTCGAGCATAGACAAGATGGCAACTGACGGAACTTTCGAAAATATCTCCAAACGCGAAAAGCTTCAGATTACCCGTCAGCGTGAAAAACTGGAAAAAAACCTCGGTTCGATCGCCGATTTGACCCGTTTGCCTTCAGCACTCTTTGTGGTGGATGTGATGAAAGAACAAATCGCAGTGAAAGAAGCTCAACGTCTCGGTATTCCCGTTTTCGGAATCGTTGATACCAACTCAAATCCGAACGAAGTGGACTTCGTAATCCCGGCCAACGACGATGCAACAAAATCAGTTGAAGTAATTCTCAATGCCATTTGTGCAGCCGTTCAGGAAGGACTTGAAGAACGTAAGATTGAGAAAACTGACTCCGAAGCTGCCGAAGCACCGGAAGCAAAAGAAAGGAAATCACGCATTTCGAAGAGACCAAGAACTCAAAAAGAAGACGATGATGCGATGAAAGCCAATGTGGTGAAAAAATTCGTAAAAGAAGAAGAATAAAAAACAGCCCCCACCCCTGAAGGGGAAAACGGGTGCTAAAAAACAGGGTTACGGGTTATAATTTAGTTGTAGCTTGTAACCTTTTTTAAATAGAAAAAAAATTAACAAACATACAAGACTTTTATCTCCAATCAGGGTTTAGGGGTCGGTATCTAAAAACTTATTATTATGGCAGTAACAATGGCAGAAATTTCAAAATTGCGTACCATGACAGGTGCCGGAATGATGGATTGCAAGAACGCACTCATCGAAGCCGAAAACGATTTTGATAAAGCAATAGAAATTATTCGTAAAAAAGGACAAGCTGTAGCAGCAAAACGCAGCGACCGTGAAGCATCTGAAGGTTGTGTGCTTGCAGGGGAAAAAGATGGATTTGCAGCTGTATTAGCACTGAAATGTGAAACTGACTTTGTGGCAAAAAATGCTGATTTTATAGCACTGACACAATCAATTCTCGATAAAGCAATAGCAGAAAAACCTGAAAGTTTAGATGCACTTAAAGCGTTGACTTTTACTGCTGACGGGCGTACAATAGCAGACCTTGTAACTGAACGTTCCGGAATTACCGGCGAAAAACTGGAGTTGGACTATTATGAATTTGTAAAAGGCGGCACAGTAACAACTTACATTCATCCGGGCAACAAACTGGCCACAATCGTAGCCTTTGCTGAAAATGACGCAGAATACGAAACAATACACGGTGTAGCAATGCACATTGCGGCCATGTCGCCTGTGGCTATTGACGAATCTGCCGTACCTCAAAAAATAAAAGATAACGAGCTGGCAGTGGCTATCGAAAAAACCAAAACCGAACTGGTTGCAAAGGAAGTTGAAGTTGCGTTGAAAAAAGCCGGCATCAACCCCGCCCACGTTGATAGTGACGACCACATTGAATCGAATATGGCAAAAGGCTGGATTACTGCAGAAGATGCAGCCAAAGCACGCGAAATAAAGTCAACAGTCGTTGCTGAAAAATCAGCGTCTCTTCCCGAACAGAAAGTGAACAGCATTGCTGCAGGACGTATGGCAAAATTCTTCAAGGAATATACCCTTTTAGAACAAAAATACGAAGGTGGCGGCGAAGAAGCCGGAAAAACAACTGTAAAAGAAGTGCTTGCAAAAAAACATTTAACCTGCGTGGCTTTCAAACGTGTAACCCTGAATCAGGAATAAAATCACTCCTGACCCCACACCTCTATCCTCCGTCATTCGACGGATACTTTCTCCAAAAGGAGAAAGACAATGGAATGATTGTTTTAGGAGAACAAGAACAAAAACCTTTCGGATGAATCCGAAAGGTTTTTTTTTGATGTCATTCAACAGGAAACAATTGCTGTCAGTTATTGGTAAGCAGGTGGGTCTTTTATCAATAGAAGGTTCAAACTTTTGAACTTACTAAACTTTTACGTAATTTTGCAGTTAAATCATCCATATTTTATAATGAACAGAAAAGTGAGGGTGCGATTTGCCCCGAGTCCAACCGGCCCGCTGCATATAGGCGGAGTTCGTACGGCTTTGTATAATTATTTGTTTGCACGCCAGCATGGCGGCGACATGTTGTTGCGAATTGAAGATACCGATTCGGCCCGTTTTGTGCCCGGAGCCGAAGAGTATATCGTAGAAGCACTCCAGTGGCTTGGAATAGAAATTGACGAAGGAATAGGTGCTAAAAATACCGGAAAACATGCTCCCTACCGGCAAAGTGAGCGAAAAGATATTTACAAAAAATACGTTAATCAGCTCCTGGAAGCAGGTTTGGCTTACATTGCCTTCGATACTCCTGCTGAACTCGATATGAAACGTGGAAAAACAGCTAATTTTCAATACGATGCCACTACACGCAACGGAATGCTGAATTCACTGACATTATCCGATGCAGAAGTTAAGAAAAGACTTGAAGCCGGTGAAAATTATGTGGTACGTATAAAAATTGAACCAAATCTCGAAATTTGTGTCAATGATTTGATTCGGGGAGAAGTGGTAATCAATTCCTCGGTACTGGACGATAAGGTACTTTACAAATCAGTGGATGAATTGCCTACCTATCACCTGGCAAACGTGGTGGATGATTATCTGATGGAGGTTACACACGTTATCCGCGGCGAAGAGTGGTTGCCATCCGCACCGCTTCACGTGTTGCTCTACCGCTACCTGGGTTGGGAGAGTTTTATGCCGCAGTTTGCCCACCTGCCGCTGCTGCTCAAACCCGATGGTAACGGTAAGTTAAGTAAACGTGATGGTGACCGGCTGGGTTTCCCTGTTTTCCCGCTCGACTGGGAAGATCCGAACACCGAAGTCATTTCTTCAGGTTATCGTGAAGCAGGCTATTTCCCCGAAGCGATGGTAAATTTCCTGGCATTGCTCGGATGGAATCCCGGAAACGAGCAGGAAATATTTTCGATGCAGGAACTGATTAATCTTTTCTCGCTCGACCGCGTAAGCAAAAGCGGTGCTAAATTTGATTATGAAAAAGGTAAGTGGTTTAATCATAAATACTTACAAATGAAGTCGAACGAAGATCTTGCCGATATTTTCCAACATGTGCTGGTAGACAAAGACATTATCGAAGACTCGGAAAAAGTGATAAAAGTGGTAGCATTGATAAAAGAACGAGCTGATTTCGTGACCGACCTTTGGGAACAGGGCTTTTTCTTCTTCCAGGCACCGACTTCCTTCGACGAAAAAACCGTAAGCAAACGCTGGAAAGAAAACACGCCTGCACAAATGAACGAACTGATTGAAAAATTGCAGCAGATCGATGATTTTTCTGCCGCCAATCAGGAAAAGATTGTCATTCAGTGGATTGAAGAAAAAGGCTATGGCATGGGAGCTGTAATGAACGCTTTTCGTCTGGCACTCGTTGGAGCCGCCAAAGGTCCGCATTTATTTGATATCACCGAAATTATCGGGAAGCAGGAAACAATTGCAAGAATAAAACGGGCTGTGAGTGTTTTAGCTCAGGAATAGCTGTAAGTTAGCAATCCGGCTGATTTCCTGCGCTAACATAATGCACATTCAGATGAAAAAAAAGGTATTGATTGTAACTTATTACTGGCCACCCTCAGGTGGGGCAGGAGTGCAAAGGTGGTTGAAATTCGTAAAATACCTGCGTGATTTCGGATGGGAACCCATCGTTTATACCCCTGAAAATCCGGAATACCCTTCGGAGGATTACTCGCTTTACAATGACATTCCTGAAGGCGTTGAAGTGATTAAAACACCGATTTGGGAACCTTATAATATTTACCGAAACCTGTTCGGAAAAAAAGGCCAGAAAATCAACGCCGGCTTTATCTCCGAGACAAAAAAATCGGGATGGAAAGAACGGTTGTCCATCTGGATAAGAGGAAATTTTCTGATTCCCGATCCGCGACTTTTTTGGGTAAAACCATCCATAAAATACCTGAAAGAATACCTTGAGCATAATCCGGTGGAAGCAATCGTAACTACCGGTCCTCCGCATTCCATGCACATGATTGGTCTTGGATTAAAAAAACTGCACCCGGATGTTCCGTGGATCGCTGATTTTAGAGATCCGTGGACCAACATCGACTTCTACAAGGAGCTTAATCTGACTTACTTAGCCGATAAAAGACATCATCAGCTTGAAAAACAGGTGATTCAATCAGCTGATTGTGTGGTAGTGGTTTCCAATGACATGGTGGATGAATTCGCCCGCCTTCCTCATCAAAGAATAGAGATGATTACCAACGGATTTGATACCGCTGATGTAAGCGGTAGAGCGCTCACTCCTGACAGCATGTTTACCATTTCGCACATCGGTACGCTCAATGCTGCCAGAAATCCGAAAACACTCTGGAAGGTGCTCGGAGAAATTAGTTCGGCAGACGAAAAATTCCGCTCCGATCTGAAAATTCAGCTGATTGGTAAAACGGACTTTTCTGTTCTCGAAGACATTGAAAAGTTAGGCCTAACTCCTCGGTTGGAAAAAACAGAATACCTGCCGCACAGCGAAGCAAATGCCAGGCAACAGACATCGCAGATTTTGCTTTTGCTGATTAACAATACGGCAAATGCAAAAGGAATTCTGACCGGGAAATTCTTCGAATATCTCTCGGCGGGAAGACCCATATTGGCTGTCGGTCCTGTGGATGGCGAAGTGGCAAAGGTGCTTGAAGATACTCAGGCCGGAATGATTGTTGATTTTGAGGACGAAGAAAATACCCGAAAAGCCGTTTTGGATTATTATAACAGTTACAAACAGGGAAATCTCAAAGTAGCTGCCAAATCAATCGATAAATTCTCTCGTAAATCGCTTACAGGAGAATTAGCCGAAATAATTAATACATTAGCAACTAAATAAGAAATTATCTCCCTTCTTATTCCCCCTTTAGGGGGTTAGGGGGCAATTAATCGTATGAAAAAAATAATCACCATCGTGGGTGCACGACCACAGTTTGTGAAAGCAGCCACATTGAGTCGTCAGTTCAGCCTGCTTGGGGTGGATGAAAAAATAATTCACACCGGTCAGCATTACGATGCCAATATGTCGGACGTTTTTTTTGAAGAGATGGAAATCCCAAAACCAACCTACAACCTTGATATACACGGAGTTGGACACGGCGCCATGACCGGTCGGATGCTGGAAGGAATAGAAGAAATACTGCTGAACGAACTACCCGACGGAGTGCTTGTGTACGGCGATACCAATTCTACACTTGCCGGAGCACTGGCAGCATCCAAGCTTCATATACCGGTGGTGCATGTGGAAGCCGGATTGCGCTCGTTCAACATGCAGATGCCCGAAGAAATTAACCGCATCCTGACCGACAGGATTTCTGATTTGCTACTTTGTCCGACTGATACTGCCATCCATAACCTCCAGAGAGAAGGTTTTAATAATTTTAATACGAAAATTGTAAAGAATGGTGATGTAATGCAGGATGCCGCTATTTTCTACGCTGCAAAAGCAGAAGAGAAATCAAACGTATTGAAATCAATAAACTTGTCCCGGTATATTTTGGCAACTATTCATCGTCAGGAAAATACTGATTCACCTGAAAATTTACAAAATATAATTGTCGGTTTGAATGAAATAAACCGACAAACACCTGTTGTAGTGCCTATCCACCCCCGAACCCGGAATATTTTAGCGCAACTGAATATTGTTCCAGCGTTTAAACTCATCGATCCGGTGGGTTATTTTGATATGATTGTGCTGCTCAAAAACTGCGAAATGGTGATTACCGATAGTGGCGGGGTACAGAAAGAAGCCTTTTTCTTTGGAAAACACTGCATAACCATGCGCGAACAAACCGAATGGGTGGAGCTTGTCGAAAATGGGTTTAACACCCTGACCGGAAGTGATGCCGAAAAAATAGTGACCGCTTATGAGCAAACCAAACAGAAAAAATCCGATTTTTCGATTAACCTGTACGGAAAAGGACAGGCAGCCGAAGTGGCAGCAAAGGAAATATTTTCCTTTTGAAAAACAAAAATCCTGTAAGTGATACACTTACAGGATTTTTTTAGTTTTTTGCGTATTTAATTTACGCCGGATGGATTGCTTCTGAGGGACATACATCAGCACAAGTACCGCAGTCTGTACAGATATCAGGATCAATAACATAGATATCACCTTCTGAAATTGCTTCTACCGGACATTCGCTGATGCAGGTACCGCAAGCAATACAATCTTCATTAATTACGTAAGCCATTTTCTGAAAAATTTTTGTTAGTACTAATTAGTTGTGCAAATGTATAACAAATTCTATTCCTAAAAAAAGATTTTGAGATTTTTTTTAATTTTATTGTCTGATAAAAGAAAAAGAAAAAATAATGTCGCTCCGATGGAGCTTTTATTGATGGGTGTAATCTGTTTTCTACCAGATTGTCGCACCGCTGGTGCTAAAAATTAAAGCCTCGTAGAGGCGACATTATGGTAAGTCACATATTAGAAAAACTTGCAGGAATTTTCTAAAATGTTTACCTGACAATGATATTTTTTATTAGAAAATGTTTTTTTTATCAGAAAATGAATATCTTTGGATTCTTAAATTTTTTAATCCTGTCAATTTAATATAATGATTGATTTACGCTCATGTAATTGTCTTATAATCAGAAAATTACATGATGTTGCATTTCTGTTAATTTTTTATTAAATTGCATTAACAGGTTGTTTTTTTTTACTAATTTTGTCAAGATTTTATAATACTTTATATTGTTTTATAAGTGATTGATTTGTATATACTTAAAAATTAATAAATTGTTTTTATTGTTAATTATTAAATTAAAAACGTAAATGGATAATACATTTTTCAGCAAGTTCACCCCAAAAGAACCCAAATTTTTTCCTCTCTTAAAAGAAATAGTAGCTGTAATCAAAAATGCTTCTGCCTTAATGGCCGAATTTGTGGAAAAAGGAAATCACGAAAATGCTGCTGATTACTACAAAAAGATTAAAGACGAAGAACGTAAAGGAGACGCATTGTCAAACAGAATATTTGACGAATTAAATTCTACCTTTATCACTCCTTTCGATCGGGAAGATATACATCATCTGGCAACCCGAATGGATGACGTGACAGATTACATCAACAGTGCTGCCAAACGTATTTTCCTGTATAATCCAAAAGAAATTCCTGCAGCAGCCAAAGAATTGGTAAAGCTGATTCAGGAAACTGGCGAATGGATTGACAAAGCAGTAGGTGAACTGGATGTTTTGAAAAAAAGCCGTAAAAACGTTTCTCAGTATTGTGTTGAATTACATTTGATTGAAAATAAAGCCGATGATGTGTACGAACATTTTTTAATTAAACTGTTCGAAAATCAGAAAGACGGAGTAGAACTGATCAAACAGAAAGAAATCATGTATGAGTTGGAAAAAGCAACTGATGCTGCAGAGGCTGTGGGTAAAATTATTAAAACGATTATTGTTAAATACGCCTAAAAGAGTGGTTTTTTCCTTTTTCATTTTTACAAGGAAAACCACTTTTTTTAATAAAAAATATTTGACATTATGATGCTATTAATTGTTATCATTGCTTTAGCGCTTATTTTTGATTTCATCAACGGATTTCATGATGCAGCCAATTCGATTGCTACAATCGTATCAACAAAAGTGCTTACTCCATTTCAGGCAGTTCTGTGGGCTGCCATGTTCAATTTCGTTGCATTCTTCATTGCCAAATATCTGATAGGAGGATTTGGTATAGCTGATACGGTTTCAAAAACCGTGATTGCCGATTTTGTAACACTGCCAATTATATTTTCGGGGCTTATTGCAGCCATCATCTGGAATTTGCTAACCTGGTGGTTAGGAATCCCCTCTTCATCATCTCATACGCTTATCGGAGGTTTTGCCGGCGCAGCAATTGCCAAATGGGGTTCATTGACTGTTGTAAAAGGTGCGGTAATTCTGAAAATTGCCTCCTTCATCTTTTTGGCACCACTGATCGGGATGATGGTGGCCATGGTTATTTCTGTCATACTTCAGTGGTCTGTCAAGCGGGTGAATCCTCACAAAGCCGATTCGTGGTTCAAGCATTTTCAGCTGGTTTCATCTGCTCTGTTCAGTATCGGGCACGGATTGAACGACTCGCAAAAAGTAATGGGTATAATTGCAGCCGCTTTGATTGCCACACACATACAGCATCCTGAAATTGGCTACGGAATTAATTCCATCAATGATTTGCCGAACTGGGTTGCATTTGCCTGTTTTACGGCTATCTCGCTCGGTACGATGTCCGGTGGATGGAAGATTGTAAAAACAATGGGAACCCGCATTACCAAAGTAACTCCCTTTGAAGGAGTGGTGGCAGAAACTGCCGGAGCGCTGACATTGTATCTGACCGAATTCCTGAAAATTCCTGTAAGTACTACCCACACTATTACCGGTGCTATCATTGGTGTTGGTTCGGTAAAACGCCTGTCGGCCGTGCGTTGGGGTGTAACCCGGCAGCTGCTGGTTGCCTGGATTCTGACCATCCCCGTCAG
>SAAL01000288.1 GCA_009929445.1 Bacteroidia bacterium | reverse complement strand
GCTCGTTGCCGTTTTCCTGCTGCTGCCGGCCGGCGGGCCGGTGGCGGCGCTGGCGCTTTCGGTGCCGCCGCTCACCGGCCGGGTCAATGACACCGCCGGTGTGCTTTCGCCCGGTACGGTGCAGGCGCTTGAGCAGTCGCTCGAGGGACTGGAGCGGGAGGAGTCCACCCAGATCGTCGTGCTCACCGTGCCCGGTTTGGAGGGCGCAAGCCTGGAAGAGTACGCCCTGCGGGTGGTGGAGGTGTGGAAGCCCGGGCAGAAGGGGCGGGACAACGGCGCGCTCCTGCTCATCGCCATCGCTGACCGCAAGATCCGCATCGAGGTGGGCTACGGGCTTGAAGGCACCCTCACCGACGCGCTCGCCGGCCGCATCATCCGCAACGTCATCGCCCCCAACTTCAAGCGCGGCGACTACGACCGGGGCGTGGTGGACGGCGTGGCCGCCATGGTGGCCACGGTGCGGGGCGAGTTCGCCGGCCAGGGGTTGGACACGACCACCGCCCAGCGTGACCCGGGCGAGTTCCTCGTGTTCCTGCTCTTCGGCCTGATGGTCATCGGTAGTGTCTTCCGGCGGCGCAAACCGCTGGCCGCGGGCGTGGGCGGGGCGTACGCGCCGGTCGCCGGCCTGCTTTTCGCCGGCCTGACCGGCTGGCAGCAGCTGCTTATGCTCGTGCCGGTGGGCATATTCGGGGCCTTTCTCGCCAGCCTGTTTTCCGGTAACCGGCTCAGCACCCGGCCGCCCGGTTCGTTCCCGACCAGTTACCGGGGCGGCTTCGGCGGCGGAGGATTTGGCGGCGGCTTCGGCGGCGGCGGTGGTTTCGGCGGCGGCGGTGGCGGATCCGGTGGCGGCGGCGCCTCGGGAGGATGGTGAGCATGCAGACCCTGGCAGAACGGTTTTTCACCAGAGCGGAACAGCAGCGTATTACCGCGGCGGTGCAGGCGGTGGAGGCGCGCACCACCGGCGAGGTGGTGGTCATGGTCACCTCGGCCAGCCACAGCTACCCGGAGGCGAACCTGCTCGCCGCCGCGGCCCTGGCCCTGCCC
>SAAL01000287.1 GCA_009929445.1 Bacteroidia bacterium | reverse complement strand
TCCCCATTTTCGGCCGAAGGCCGTATAAACTGCGCAGCACCATAAAAAATCAGAGCACTTGTTGCGAAAACGATTATCTGTTATTATGGGGGAGTGGGGGATAATCATGCAAACTGATGACTATCGTCCTTATGTTGCCAATTCTTAACAAAACCTCTCTCTTTTTTTCTCTTTCATTTTCAAGATCATAGTCACTCTGCAATCCAAGCCAGAATTTAGGATCTACACCAAAGTATTCGGCAAGTCTAAGGGCAGTATCTGTTGTGATGCTACGATTACCTCTGATAATTTGAGAAATACGAGTCTGAGGAATTTCTGTGTCTTTTGATAATCGATATGCACTAATATTTAAAGGGATTATAAATTCTTCGTTAAGAACTTCTCCCGGATGTATGTTTTTTAGCTTATTCATTTTAGTTGGTACTACTAACGTCAAACGTAAGTCATATTTTTCGATGAATAAAATTTTCCAAAAAGTAATAACTTTAAACCATACAAATAACTACCATGATAATCAAAACCACATCCGCCATCCCTGAAATCACTGCTGGTGATGACACGCTGCTTAGGGTAATTTTGCATCCGGATAATGAGCCGTTGCCCATAGGGTATAGTCTTGCTCATGCCAGGCTTAAGCCGGGAAAAGTGTCGTATCCTCATATCCTGAAATCTACGGAGGTCTATTATATTCTGGAGGGTGAGGGGATGATGCATATTGATGATGAGACATCTATGGTCTATCCGGGTCAGTCGGTTTTTATACCGGCAAACTCGCGGCAGTTTATTGAAAACCGGGGTGAGGGTGATCTGGTCTTTTTGTGTATTGTGAATCCGGCGTGGCGAAGCGAGGACGAGGAGGTATTTGCACCAGCCGGATGTGACCTCAGAGGTAAATGGCCAAACAATTGAAATTCAGGTATATATATGAAAATAAGAAAAGCTTATAAGTGTAAGATAATCAGCCTCGTGGCCATTTACCTCTGGGGTAGTGGTGCCCTCGCAGCGGGCCAGTGGGGGGGTGCCGATTCAGAGATGCGGATAATGTC
>SAAL01000051.1 GCA_009929445.1 Bacteroidia bacterium | reverse complement strand
CGCGAAAAAGCGGGATTGATGTTTAACAAACTTGTTCGTGAAGGAAAAGTGAAAGCGCCGATTGTGATTGGCCGCGATCACCTCGATTGCGGTTCAGTAGCATCGCCCAACCGTGAAACTGAAGGAATGCTTGATGGCTCGGATGCAGTTTCGGACTGGCCGTTGTTGAATTTAATGTCGAACACAGCAGGTGGGGCCACGTGGGTTTCGTTTCATCACGGTGGCGGCGTAGGAATTGGATATTCGCAGCATGCCGGAATGGTGGTTGTAGCCGATGGAACCGAACGGGCTGACGAATGTCTGCGCCGCGTATTGTTTAATGACCCTGCAATGGGAATTTACCGGCATGCAGATGCCGGATATGAAGAAGCGAAAAAACACTACCCCCTAACCCCCTAAAGTGGGAATTTAGGGACACGGATTGCACAGATTTAACAATTTTACACCGATTTTCTTAATTACAGATGACCAAAACAATAAATCAACCAATACTCAATCCCATCAAAACTCCCCCTTTAGGGGGTTGGGGGGCTACACTCTCCGGTCCTTTCATCCAACTCCTGACCATGGACAAACTACCTGAACGGGGAAAATTGTCCGATGAACAATTGGAAATTATTCCGGATGCCGGGATTTTGCATCAGGAAGGCAGGATTTTAGCAGTGGGGAATTTTGAACAGCTACACAGGGAAAATCCGGATGCGAAAATTGAGTTTTTTGAGGGTGATTTTGTTTGTTTGCCGGGAATGATTGATGTGCATACCCACATTTGCTGGGCCGGTTCGCGCGCGAATGATTATGCTATGCGATTAGCCGGGAAAACCTACCTGGAAATTGCAGAAGCAGGAGGCGGAATTTGGAGTACGGTGATGAAAACACGTGAAGCAAGCGTGGAAGAACTCACAGCACTGACGGTCGAACGGGCTGAAAAGCTCTATCGACAAGGTATTTCAACCATTGAAGTGAAAAGCGGCTACGGACTTTCGGTGGACGATGAGATAAAAATGCTGAAAGCCATTCAATTAGCCAATGAAAAAACAAACGCTGAACTG
This sequence comes from Bacteroidia bacterium, assembly GCA_009929445.1. Lineage (GTDB taxonomy): Bacteria > Bacteroidota > Bacteroidia > Bacteroidales > Paludibacteraceae > UPXZ01. Next base: position 25,750 of record SAAL01000051.1, on the reverse strand, counting down.
ATAACGACTTGTCTGGGCGCTCACATGAAACCGAAAGATTTCCCGGGAAACGAACGTGAATATTTGCAGTACATCATTGAAAATCTTCTGCCAGAGGTGAAAAAACAAAATCTGGCTAATCGTGTGGATATTTTTGTAGAAAAGGGAGCATTTTCTGTTTCCGATGCAAAGTATTATCTTTCGGAAGCGAAGAAGATGGGCTTTGATGTTGTCATTCACGGCGACCAATTTTCAAATGATTGTGCAGCGCTGGCAGCTGAATTTGACGCAGTTTCCATCGACCATCTCGAATATGCAGATGATGAGGAAATAGCTATTTTGGCAAAAAGCAATGTTATTCCTGTGGTACTTCCGGGAGCTTCATTGGGATTGGGAGAACGGTTTGCTCCGGCCCGAAAACTGCTCGATGCGGGTTGTTCGCTGGTCATTGCGTCCGACTGGAACCCGGGCAGCGCACCGATGGGGAATTTACTGGTTCAGGCAGCTATTCTCGGAGCCTATGAGAAACTCTCGATGGCAGAAACCTGGGCTGCCCTGACATGCCGGGCTGCAAGAGCTTTGAAAAGAAATGATATAGGTGTTTTGAAAAAAGGAAATAAAGCCGATTTTATCGTGTTTGAAACGGGTGATTATAGGGAAGTGTTGTATATGCCCCCTAACCCCCTGAAGGGGGAATAGTGGTACAATTATCAAAACAATCAGATATTGACAAAATAAATCAACAAATAATATGAATAAAATTCAACCAACCAAAACTCCCCCTTCAGGGGGGCGGGGGGCTTCACTCATAGAATGCGTTCCCAATTTCAGCGAAGGGAACAACATGCAGATTATCAATCAGATAACCGACGAAATAAAATCAGTTGATGGTGTGAAACTAATTGATGTTGATCCCGGAAAGGCTACGAACCGCACCGTGGTAACTTTTGTTGGCGAACCAAATGCGGTGTGCGAAGCGGCATTCCGGGCGGTGAAAAAAGCAGCGGAACTGATTGACATGAGCAAACATCACGGTGAACATCCCCGTTTTGGGGCAACGGATGTGCTGCCTCTTATTCCGATAAAAAATATCACAATGGATGAAACAGTAGAATACGCCCGAAAACTCGGAAAACGTATCGGCGATGAACTTGGCATCCCGGGGTATTTCTACGAATTTGCCTGTACCGAGGAAAAACGCCGTAATCTGGCAGCTTGTCGTGCCGGTGAATACGAGGGATTGCCAAAGAAACTTACAAATCCGGAATGGAAACCCGATTTTGGACCGGTAGAATTTACCGAGATTGTCCGAAAAGCAGGTGCTGTGGCTGTGAGTGCACGAAATTTGTTGATAGCCTACAATGTAAACCTCAACACCACCTCCACCCGTTGGGCCAATAGTATTGCCTTCGATATACGTGAAAAAGGTCGCATCAAACGTGAAGGAAACCCGCTCACCGGAAAAATAGTAAAAGATGCCGATGGTAATTCGGTTTACACGCCCGGATTGCTCAAAGGAGTGAAAGGCATTGGCTGGTATATTGAGGAATACGGCATCGCGCAACTTTCCTTCAACATTACCGATACAACAACAGTACCGCTGCATCAGGTCTTTGAACTGGCTTGCGAACGGGCGGCTGTTCGTGGAATTCGGGTTACCGGTTCGGAATTGGTGGGTATGATACCACTGCAAATCATGCTCGATACAGGCCGTTATTTCCTGAAAAAACAACATCGCTCTACCGGAATTTCGGACGAAGAGATTATTAAAATTGCCGTAAAATCACTCGGTCTGGACGACCTTACCCCTTTTGATCCGAAAAAGAAAATCATTGAATATCAGCTCGAAAATCACACCGAAAAACGTTTGGCAGATATGACCATTACTGAATTTGCCAACGAAACTGCATCAGAAAGTCCCGCACCGGGCGGTGGCTCGGTTTCGGCCTGTATGGGAGCATTGGGTGCTGCACTCGGAACGATGGTTGCCAATCTGTCGGCACACAAAAAAGGATGGGATGACCGCTGGGAAGAATTTTCAGATTGGGCTGAAAAAGGAAAACAGTACCATAACAGATTACTGGCACTGATAGATGAAGATACGCAGGCATTCAACGGAATAATGACTGCATTCGGACTACCCAAAAATACGGAAGAAGAAAAACAAATCCGCCACGCAGCCATTCAGTCAGCCACAAAAAATGCTATGGAAATTCCGTTTCAGGTGATGCAAACGGCTTACGGAGCCATGGAAATGATAAAAGCAATGGCTGAAATCGGTAATCCAAATTCTGTTTCCGATGCCGGAGTGGGTGCATTGGCGCTGCGTGCTGCTGTAATGGGAGCAGGATTAAATGTAAAAATAAATGCCTCCGGACTTGATGACAAAATTTACGTAGCAGAATTGTTGGCTAAAGCAGACGAACTGGAACAAAAAGCTGATGAGATGGAAAAAGCCATTCTTGAAATTGTAAAAGGCAAATTATAACCGGTTAACAATATGAAATAAGGGCATCGACCGAATCGATGCCCTTATTGTTTGTTTTTATTTTTCAATCCCCACTCTGTTCAGGATAAATGCCAGTTCAAATGCTGTTTCCTTTATCCCGTCATACCGACCGGTAGCACCGCCGTGTCCGCTGTCCATATTCATTTTCAGCAAAAGGATATTGTCATCCGTTTTCATGGCACGCAGTTTAGCCGCATACTTCGTCGGTTCGTGGAATAGCACCTGCGAATCGTTGATACCGCCCGTAATCAGCATGTTCGGGTAGTTTTGCGCCTTAATATTGTCATACGGTGAGTACGACAGCATGTATTTGAAATATTCTTCCTCATTCGGATTTCCCCACTCTTCGTATTCGCCGGTAGTAAGCGGCAGCGTATCATCCAGCATGGTAGTCACCACATCCACAAAAGGCACCTGAGCCACAATGGTGTGATACAAATCAGGACGCATATTGGCAACAGCACCCATCAGCAGGCCGCCTGCGCTTCCACCGGCAGCAGCCAGCTTATCGGCCGAAGTGTACTTATCAGCAATAAGTTTTTCAGAACATGCAATAAAATCTGTAAATGTATTCTTCTTTTTCAGCAATTTTCCATCTTCATACCACTGCTCTCCCAGATCACTTCCTCCGCGTATGTGTGCTATTCCGAATACAAATCCACGATCAATCAAACTATAATAAGCTGAGCTGAAAAAAACATCTGTACTCATTCCATAGCTTCCGTAAGCGTAGAGGAGCGCCGGATTCAGGCTGTTTTTTTTCAGTCCTTTTTTGTAAACAATTGATAACGGTACTTTTGCACCATCGGCCGCTACCGCCCATAGTCTTTCCACTACGTAATTATCCGGTTTGAAACCCGAAGGAATTTCCTGCTGTTTGAGCAGCGTGGTGTTACCGTTGGTGCAATCGTATTCGTAGAGGGTGGTAGGTCTGTTGAGCGAAGTGTACGAATAGCGGAAGGTCGAAGCGTCGTATTCCGGATTTCCATTTGAATAGGCGTTGTAAACAGGCTCCGGGAATGAAACAAAACGTTTTTTACCGGTAGTCAGATGGCGTATCTCAAGTTCCGTGAGTCCGTTTTTACGTGTTTCAATCACAAGATAATCTTTCTGCACATTCAGACTTTCGATGCGGACATCTTTGTTATGAGCCATTATTTCTTTCCAGGCCGAACGGTTTGCATAGTCAGCTTTGGCTACCTGATAAATTTTCCCATTCAGATTTTCCTTGTCTTTATAGCGGATAAAGAAATACTCCCTGTGGGGATAAACATCGTATTCCACATCCTTTACCCGTGGTAAGAAAATGTTGAATTCACCCATCGGATTGTCGGCCGGGAGTATTCTGTCTTCAGAGGTGGTGGCACTTCCGCTTGAAACAATGATCCACTCACGTGTTTTCGAAGCAGAAACCCCGATACTGAATTTCGAATCTTTTTCTTCGAAAACCAGTTCAGGTTTACCGGCACCAAGTGTCTGACGATAAACGCGGTATGAGCGCAATGTTACAGGATCAATCACACTGTAAAAAATAGTTTTATTATCATTGGCCCAGGCAAATGATGAGGCTCCCTTTACTTCGAAATCCAAATCATTTCCGGTAGTCAGGTCTTTGATTTTCAGCATATAATCGGCAAATGAGCCTGTCTCGTTGTAGAAATAGGCGGCCTTGCTGTTATCGGGGCTTATTGTATTACCGCCAAACATATAAGCCGGTTTCCCTTCGGCCATTTTATTCACATCAAATGTAATTTCTTCCGCAGCACTTAAAGAACCTTTTTTGCGGCAATATGTGCGATATTGCTTTCCTTTTTCGGTTCGGGTGTAGTAGTAATACCCGTTGGAAAGCGTAGGATATGTTTGGTCATCTTCCTTAATACGCCCTATTATTTCATCGTAAATTTTCTGTTGAAAATCTTTGGTAGAAGCCATTACGCTGTCTGTGTAAGCATTTTCGGCTTTCAGATACTCTATCACTTTCGGATTGGTTTTGTCTTTCATCCAGAAATAATGATCGATTCGCTGTACTCCAAAACGGGTAAATGTATCAGCTTTGATCTCAGCTACAGGCGGTTGGGAAAAATCAGATTGTTTCAAAATACTGGCATTTTTAAGTTGATTATTACATGAAAAAAATGTGGTGAGCAGCATGGCTCCCAATATACATTTTGTTGTTTTCATTGTTACCGGTTGTTTTTTATTTTTTTACAAAGTTAATCAATCTGATGAATAAAAAAGACCAAAGTATAATTTTCACAACGATAATAACATGAATAAGATATGTAAAATTTCAAAACTGAGTTGTGATAATAAACAGAAAAATTACGAGCATAATATTTTTCTACAAAATTGATATTTCAACATTGGTTTTTAACAAAAATGACTTAACTTTGTAAGAATCCAACCAAATGGATTTAATTTCATAAAATCAGCTATTTACAAAAAATCTAAATTCAAATAAGCTCCTATGAAACTTCTTGAAGAAATTATGCAGCGTGCAAAAAACAATTTACAGCGGATTGTTTTACCCGAAGGCACAGAAATTCGCACCCTGAAAGCTGCCGATTTTATTTTGAAAGAAAAAGCTGCTAAACTTATTCTGATTGGCAATACCGGAGAAATTCAGCAACTCGCAGCCGAAAATAACCTCAATCACATCAGCGAAGCGTTAATTATCGATCCTGATACCTACGGTGAAATGCAGCAATATTCCGACCTGCTCTACGAACTCCGGAAATCTAAAGGCATGACACCCGAAGAAGCCGTGCAACTAGCTAAAGATCCATTATACCTGGCCTGCCTGATGATAAAAAACGGCGATGCCGACGGTGAACTGGCCGGCGCACGTAACACAACCGGAAACGTGCTTCGCCCCGCTTTTCAGATTGTGAAAACCAAACCGGGAATAAAAATCGTTTCGGGAGCGCTGCTGATGTTCACTCCGGCAAGTCAGTACGGCGAAGACGGGCTCTTCGTATTTGCCGACTGTGCAGTAAATCCCAATCCGACAGCCGATGAGCTGGCTCAGATAGCTGTAAGCACGGCCGATACAGCCAGAGTCATTGCCGGATTCGAACCGCGAGTGGCCATGCTGAGTTTCTCCTCGAAAGGGAGTGCACAGCACGAACTGGTAGATAAGGTGACTGAAGCCACCCGCATTGCCCGTGAAATGGCTCCCCACCTGCAGCTCGACGGCGAATTGCAGGCCGACGCAGCACTCGTTCCGGCTATCGGGCAGAGCAAAGCACCCGGAAGTACAGTGGCCGGACATGCCAATGTACTTGTATTCCCCGATCTGCAATCCGGAAATATCAGTTACAAATTAGTGGAAAGATTGTCGGGAGCACAAGCCATCGGTCCTGTATTGCAGGGCATCGCAGCACCCATCAACGACCTTTCGCGCGGATGCTCCGTAGAAGACATCATCCGAATGATTACAATTACCGCTAATCAGGCAATGAAAGCCTGATAAACAGTGAATTCCAAAATTTTAAAATCTTGAATATATAATGGCATCACCTACAAAAGAACCGATTGAACGGTACGGATTAAGCAAAAGAAGCCGAAAAAAAACACTATTCTCTAAAATAGGTGTGGTAGGTTGCGGCAAAGATGGCAGTATAATTGCTACAGCCGCTGCTACTCACGGAATGGAAGTAGTTTTTCTCGAACCTACCGAAGAACAGATTACCAATGCATTTCGGCGCATAGAAGAGAAACTGGATCGCCGCATCAAAGGATGGGGACTCACCGAGAACGAGAAAAAAGTAATCATGAGCCGCATCAAAGGCACGATGGATTACTCCGATTTTGAAGGATGTGATTTTGTGATCGAAGCTATCCGATACAACGCACTCACCGGCGAACGAAGAATTGCCGAACGAAAAGAGGTTTTCAGAAAACTCGAAAGCGTGCTTGCCACCGATGCTATCATAGCTTCCAACGTAACCACTGTCATTGTTTCGGATTTAGCCTCCGAGCTGGAGTACAAAAGCCGTTGCATTGGGCTGCATTTCCTTTCAAATGTGGTCGAATCTCAGATTATCGAAATAGTGAGAGGGATCGAAACCTCTGATGAAACGTATAATATCGTGTGTAAATTTGCCCGGTTAATCAATTATCAGTACGTTCCGGTGGTTGAATCGTCGGGTTTGGTAAGCATCCGCCTCTTTCTTATTCAGCTGAATGAAGCCTGCTCGATGCTGATGGAGGGCATAGCCAGCACCGAAGACATCGACCGGATAATGAACGTAGGATTCGGACACCGTCAGGGCTTATTCAGAATAGCTGACAAACTGGGCATTGAAAAAATTGTAAAACTGATGGAAAACCTGTATGATGAATACGGCCATGTAAAATACAAGCCATCACCTATATTACTCCGAATGTACAGGGCAAAACACCTCGGAGTTAGCACCGGAAGAGGATTTTATACTTATGATGAATCGGGTAATGTAATAAAATAAAACGACAGCAAATGAAGATATTAGTATTAAATTGCGGCAGCTCGTCTGTTAAGTACAAATTGTTCGATATGAACGTACGGAAAGTAGTTGGATCCGGAGGTGTAGAAAAAATCGGGATGAAAGGCTCTTTCCTCAAACACACGCGCGAAGACGGCGAAAAAGTGATCCTTGAAGGAGAAGTACTTGAACATCAGGTGGCTATTGAATACATTCTGGGAGTATTAACCAGCAAAAAACACGGCTGCCTGAATGACCTGGATGAAATCAGTGCCGTAGGACACAGGGTGGTTCACGGAGGCGAACAATTTAACTCAAGTGTAATAATCACCGAAGAAGTGATTAGAAAAGTAGAATCGTGCATCGAAATAGCTCCTCTGCACAATCCACCCAACCTGGCCGGAATATATGCCATCAGCGAAATGCTTCCCCTGATTCCGCAGGTGGCAGTTTTTGATACAGCCTTTCATCAAACCATGCCCGAATATGCCTACATGTACGGAATACCCTATTCGCTTTATAAAAAATACGCTATCAGACGATACGGATTTCACGGTACCAGCCACCGGTATGTGTCGCAGAGAGCATGTGAATTTTTAGGACTGGACTATCAAAAGACAAAAATCGTCACCGCCCACATCGGAAACGGTGCTTCCATAACTGCCATTGAAAACGGAAAATCGGTAGATACTACCATGGGATTTACACCGGTAGAAGGATTAATGATGGGAACTCGTTCCGGCGATATCGATCTGGGAGTGGTAACTTATCTGATGGAGAAAGAAATGATTGGCACTTCAGCAGCAACCACATTATTCAACAAACACAGCGGAGTTTTGGGTGTGTCGGGTCTTTCGTCGGATATGCGCGATATCGAAAAAGCAATCAGCGAAGGCAATCAACGGGCAAAACTGGCTCTGGATATGTACGAATACCGGATTAAAAAATACATTGGCGCATATGCCGCCGCACTCAACGGATTTGACGTGCTTGTGTTTACAGGCGGAGTGGGCGAAAATCAAACCGCAACCCGCGAAAAAATATGCAAAGGATTGACCTTTATGGGTATTGAGGTGGACTCCGAAGTCAATAAAATACGGGGTGAAGAAATTCTAATCAGTACAAAAAATTCCAAAGTGAAAGTGGTGGTCATACCTACCGACGAAGAATACATGATAGCTGCCGATACAATGGAATTGACAGGGAAAAGATAAGATAAAATCACACAAAGTCACTAACTCAGTGAAGACTTTTTTAGGTTTTTTTACAAAAAAGAACTCATTTCGAAATTGAACAAATCTAAAAAAACAAAAATGGGAGTTTTTATTGCACTTTTAGTCATAATCAGCTGGGCATCGCATTTGGCATATATGCTCCTTTTGCAACCTGTAAACTTGCTGGATGTCTGGTTTTGGGTCCACATGCTTATTCAAACATGGCTTTTTACAGGTCTGTTTATTACTGCTCATGATTCTATGCACGGAACCATTTCAGCAAACCGAAAGCTCAATAATGTCATCGGTTTTTCAGCCACTTTGCTTTTTGCCGGAATGTGGTATCCGATGCTTATCAAAAAGCACAAAATGCACCACGTAAATCCGGGCACCGCTCTCGATCCCGATTATTACACCGGTAAACAGAATTTCTTTATCTAGTGGTTTTCTTTTATGAAATCGTATGTTACAATTTGACAAATATTAATAATGGCTGGATTATTTAACCTTGGATTGTTGTTTTTTTCAGAAATTCAACTGATTGTTCTCTGGATTATTCCTTCCATTTTGGCTACTTTCCAGCTCTTTTATTTTGGCACTTATTTACCTGACCGATTGCCGCATATTACCGAAATGAGAATCTACAAATCCCGTACATTAAAGAAAAATCACTTGTGGGCAATGCTTTAGTGCTACTTTTTTGGTTATCATTACGAGCATCATGCATCGCCGCAAACTCCCTGGTGGAAACTTTATCAGACAAATAATTAACCCCGTAAAAACGTGATTTGCTTTTTTATAGCGTTGTAGCGGTTCCTGTCGATGGGGAATACACGATAGCAACCGTCACAAGGGGATTAAAATCAATATTATAGCTCCTTACAAACAAAAAGGACTTCATTGGAGAGGTCCTTTTGTGTTTTTACAATTTTCCGATTTCATCGATATATTTCTCTATTCCATTGTTCCAGTCGGTATAAAGTTTTCTGTAATACTCCTTCACTTCTTTCGGATTCTCCTTACCGCCATTTCGGCCTATCCGGTTGATATGCTCCCGGGTAAACTGTGATATTTCCACAACCAACAGATCGGCTTTTTCAGTTGCTTCTTTGCCGGACATCAGCGTTTTAAAAAACACATCGGTGATAAGTTCCGATGAAATAAACTGCATGATTTTTTTAAGTTTTCGTTTGCTTGCCATGTCATATTTTTATTAAACGTTAGAAATCAGATGTTTAAATCATAAAAGATAATTGAAGAAAATAAAATCTGAAATGCAGCAATCTGTCTTCTGTCAGCATTGCGATTTCATTGTAATTCTTCATTTGCTATTTAGCACAAATATAATGGATAAAAATCGTTTTGTCATCTTTTTTGAATAAATTTGTGGCTGGAAATAAAAATGCAGATCCTACGTTAATTTTAATACCGAATAAACCGGAAAAATGTCGACGAAAATATTTCAAAAAATAATAATCATTGTTGCAGGCGGACTTTTTTTCATGCTCACAGCCCATTCATGCATTGATGAGCAGATTTCTGCCGATCCGGCACTTAAACTGACATTTTCGAAAGACACATTGCGGTTTGATACCATTTTCACCACCATCGGAAGTTCCACATCGCAAATTAAAGTATATAATCCGAACAACAAAAACGTCGAGATTTCGGCTATCGGCCTGGCGGGTGGAGCCGCATCGCCTTTCCGAATCAACGTGGACGGAGCGTTGAACAAGGACAATCGTTTTACGAACATCGAACTCCGTGCTAAAGACAGCCTGTATATTTTCGTGGAAGTAACCGTTAATCCTCTGGATGTTAACTCTCCTGTTTTTATAAAAGATTCAATTGTATTTCTGACAAACAACAATCAGCAGGATGTTAAACTGATTGCCTACGGACAAAACATGGAAGTGCTCCGCAACTTTACTTTCAGTACCGACACAACATTAACAGCCGAAAAGCCTTACCTGATTTACGGCAATCTGGTGGTGGATACAGCAAAAACGCTTAACCTGCTACCGGGATGCCGGTTGTTCTTTCATGACCAGTCAAGCCTGATGGTGTATGGCAATCTGATTGCCGATGGTACACGCGAAAAGCCAATTCTTATGCGCGGTGACCGTACCGATCAGATTTTTGAAGATGTCCCTTACAACCTGGTCTCCAATCAGTGGGGCGGCGTTTTACTGCTCTCAAAAGAAGGCAACCACGTTTTCAATTTCGTTAAAATGAACAGCGGGTATGTCGGCATTTATTTTTCAAACGACGACAGAAATTTCCGGCCAAAACTTACCATCAGCAACTCCCGTATTCATAACTTTCTGAAATACGGTCTGGTGGTTCAAAACGGAGATGTATTGGTTGTAAATTCCGAAATTTCAAATACAGGCGCTCATTCAGTTTATCTCAACGGAGGTAAACATACCTTTATTCACAGCACCATTGCCAACTATTTCAACAGTACCAACGTTCGGATTCAGCCTTCGGGTAAAGAAGGTAATGCTGCAGTTATGATCATGGATTTGAACCGGATTATCCCAATGGAAACGGTGTTTAAGAACTGTATTGTTGCCGGCTCAAATTCCCGTGAGTTTGAAATTTTAACCCGTTTTGAAAGTCAGTATCATGGTTCGTTCAGCAACAGTTACATACGAAAGGAAAAACCTGATCCGGTACCAGCCATGTTCACCAATATCATTTGGTACAATCCGAAAGACACTATTTTCAAAAATACGTTTTACGATTTGAATAAGCTGGAGTATTACAACTTTATACCCGACTCCGTTTCACCGGCACGCAACATAGGCAATCCGGATGTTGCCAAGCTATATCCGGTGGATCTGAACGGCAACAGCAGGCTTACCGACAATATGCCCGATGCCGGTGCATACGAATGGATACCGACAAAAAAGTCCCGATAAATCTCCCGAAAAGGGAAAATATTGCAGATTAGAGCATCTTAAGAGTTAGTCAGATATTTTTTTCTAAAAACTGAAAAATATGAAAACCCGTTACTTGTATATTTTATTGCTATTTTTTTCAATTTCAGTTTTGGGTCAAAACAGGGAAATGAAGAATTTCAAAATAGTGAGCTACAATGTGGAGAACTATTTTGATGTGGTGGATGACTCGCTTACCTCCGATGAGGAATACCTGCCAACCGGAATACGCGCCTGGAACTACTCAAAATACACAACCAAACAAAACAACATAGCCAAGGTGCTGGCTGCCATCGGCGGTTGGGAAGCACCTGCCATTGTTGGACTTTGCGAAATTGAGAGCGAAAAAGCCATGCGCGATTTGACACTTTATTCACCCCTGAAAGGACTGGGATACAAATACATACATCATGAGTCGCCCGACGCCAGGGGTGTTGATGTCGTACTGATGTATCAGCCGCACCAGTTCAAACCGATACACGACGAAATCATTCGAATCCCCTCGTTCAAAACACGTGACTTACTCTACGTTTCGGGTAAGACAACCAACGAAGATACCCTGCATATTTTTGTGTGTCATTTCCCTTCACGTTTGGGAGGCGAACTGGAGTCGGAAGACAGGCGGGTAACTGTGGCCGAAAAACTCCGTCAAAAAGTGGATAGTGTTTTTATAAACTCGGGAAATGCAAATATTGTCATTATGGGCGATTTCAACGATTATCCTTCAAACAGCAGCATTACCGAAATACTCAAAGCCATCCCGCCAACTGATAATTTCCAGCCGGAGAGTTTGTACAACCTTGCCTCCGTTCTGCAATCGAGAGGTAAAGGTTCACATAAATTTCAGGGAGAATGGGGAATGCTCGATCAGATGATCGTTTCCGGCAATTTACTCAACCCACAGAATAAAATATCGACCACTACGAGTGATATGCATGTTTTCGAACCCGACTTTTTGCTCGAACCCGATGAAACATTTCTCGGTAAAAAACCGAAACGAACATACAACGGAATGGCCTATCAGGGTGGATTTGCAGATCATTTGCCCGTTATGCTGGATTTGTGGTACTAAACATTAAGGATTTTTTTTATTACTGAAATATGAAAAAAACCAACAAGATACTTCCGGATATCAAAATTGCCGAAGCCATCATTGACAATCCATTCCTCGTGCTGCTGCTCGAACGATTTAACATTTCATTGCCTGTTCAGGATTTGAATATCAGCGATTTATGCAAATCTTACGGAATCAACGAAACGCTATTCGAAGCGTTCGTGAGCATGTACAACGGCAACACGTCCATTCCTGAGCTGAAACTGAATGAGCACGACGCACTGACTATAGTTCATTTTCTTAGAGTATCACACATATATTATTCCGAGCAAATCTACCCCGAAATCACAGAGTTAATTAACCGGATGAATCAACTCAACGATCACAAAGAGATGAAACTTGTTTCAGTTTTTTTTAAGGATTATTTCAGGGAAGTCACCGATCATCTCGATTATGAAAATGAGGTGTTTCATCCATACGTAATCCAGTTAGCCAGTCAAATAAATAATAATGAACCTTCCAATATAAGAGATGAATACTCAGTCAAGCAATACAAAGCCCGTCACGATGATATCGAAGAGAAACTGAACGATCTGAGAAATCTGCTCATCAAATATCTACCCGTAAATCAGGATCAGACTGTACGGCGTAAATTGCTATTTTTGCTCTCCGAACTGGAATTTGATCTCAAAATTCATTCTGATATTGAAGAACTTATCCTCATACCGTTCACTCTTCGAATGGAGAAAAAAGTTAAACAGACTGAACAATGAGACAAATACACATAGCAATTTCAGACGAATCGCTGGTCATTCGTGAAGGTCTTCAGTCGGTTTTTTCGCGTTATCAGTTTATACACCGGATATCACATGCCCCTACACTCGATGCTCTTGAAAAATTGTTGCAACGAACTACTATTCAGATAGTTATCATCAATCCATATGTTATTCAATCCAACCAAAGTCAATTCCTGCAATTGAAAAACAAAAATGAATGTATAAAATGGATAGGAATGCTTTATTCTCACTTTACATCCGGAATGCTTGCAAAACTGGATGGCACGATTGACATATTTGATACCGGTGAAGCAATCGCCGCCAAACTGCTGAAATGGATTGAATCCGGAAGCACAGAAAATTCATTGCAAAGCAAAGAAATACTCACCGAAAGAGAAACTGACGTGCTCAAACACCTTGCAGATGGCAAATCAAACAAAGAGATAGCCGATAAACTGAACATCAGTATCAATACTGTAATCACTCACCGAAAAAACATATCTCAGAAAACTGGAATCAAATCCGTTTCCGGACTTACTATTTACGCAGTAGTCCAAAATCTGATTTCGCTGGATAATTTCTGATAATTATTCCTCATTTCCGGTTAGATACAAGCAGGTAAAATCATAATATTTGATTATTTCAGCCTTTTTACCTGATGTGTAATTTTGCAGGGTATTTAATTCAATGTCAACCCATGCAAAAAATCAACTTATTTCTCCCATTTGTCCTCATATTTACATTTTCAGTATCTACGCTGGCAAATAATGACACGATTCCCGAAAAAAACAAATCATTAGAAATTCACGCCTCATATACCGGCGATATTTTAACAAATGTGGTTGGCGGAATACAGCAAAAAACTGCATATCTGGGAATGTTAAATCTGGAAATAAATCTGAACACCACTTACGCCAACTGGTGGAAAGGAGGTAATTTCTACGTAAAAGCTACCAATACTCACGGTGAAAGTCCCTCGGCCAATATTATCGGTGATTTACAGACTGTATCAAATATCGAAGCCGGAAATCACACATTTCTTCAGGAAGCCTGGTTCAGTCAATCTGTATCAAATCTGAATATTATTTTCGGATTGCAGGATTTGAATAAAGAATTTGCTGTAACTAAATACGGAAGTTCGTTTATAAACAGTTCATTCGGAATAATCCCCACTATCTCATGCAACCTGAATGCTCCTATTTTTCCATTAACGTCCGTAGGAGTTACATTAAAATGGGAGATAAACGAGAAGTTATCGTGGCTGAATGCAATTTACGATGGTGAACCGACAGATTTTGCGGAAAATCCATTCAATACAAACTGGCAACTGCACGCGAATGATGGATTATTAGCTATTTCTGAAGTACAGGTCAATGACAACAAACCTCTTCCGGCCACCTATAAAATTGGTTTGTACAATCACGGGCACTCACTGTCAAAACTTATTTACAAAAACCCACCAACCATCACACACAATTCCTGGGGAGCATTTGCCTATGCTGATAAAAATGCATGGAAAAAAAACAACCAATCGTTTGGTCTTTTTGCTCAGGCAGGATATGAATTTTCGGCAAAAAGTAATTGTAAAATGTATCTTGGGGGAGGATTTAACTTATCCGGGTTGATAAAAAAAGACGGAAGCGATCTAATTGGATTGGCAATAGCATATGCAAAATTAGAGGAAAACAAGCAAAATGAAACAGCCATTGAATTCACCTGCCATTTTCCTCTGAATGATTACTTATACATTCAACCTGATATCCAATACATTATAAATCCATCAGGAATTGATCGGAACCTGCCAAACAGCCTCGCCGGAATAATCCGGATCGGTGCTCAATTATAATCCGTTGCAACCACATCAAACCAACAGGCATTCTGCAGATATAAACAGAAAATTTCTGAGGCAATAATGCAAGTACATCAACATTAGATTATCGTGATCTACAGATGCATAACCAACAGAGGTGTATCGGTATTAAAAAGCAACCGAGTAGCAATTCCCAGATTGAAAAAACGTGAAAAAAGACTTCTTTTACGTGTATTAAGAGCTACCAGGTCAATTTTAGAGGCTTCCAGGAAAGGCTGAATTTGCTCCAGATTTTTCTCTTTATCCAGCAACGCATATTCTGTTTTCAGGTTGGGATAATGGTTGGCAAAATACTCTTTTATCCCTGCAAGCATCACCTCATCCCATGATTCTTTCTTTTGTGTGGCATGGATAAACACCAACTCGAGATGATCTTTATTCAGGAAGGAAATGGCAGTATCGATAGCAATAAGATCTTTCTGATCAAAATTTGTAAGGAATGCTATACGCCTGATCTTTTCAGGTAACAACTTTAATCCCAAAGAAATAGCCATCACCGGTGATTTACAGGCTTCAAGTACTTCGGCCGTAACACTTCCTATCAGATTCTCGTCTTTTTGAAATCTGCTGCGGGTACCCATCACCACCAGCGAGGGTGACTCTTTTTTGCAATAAGACAAAATCTCTTCTTCGGGCACTCCTTCCCGAAGCTCAAAACTGAATTTCACCTTGGGTATTTCGCCCGTTTCGATCCACCGGTTGACGAGATTTGTAAGATTTTCAACATCGGCACTGTTAGACCTGACAATTCTGCGGAGCATTTCGGTATCGGCCAGGCTGTAGGTGTTTATTTCGGTGCTGTACGACGAAGAGATGGTATATGCCGGAGACAGATAGGTGTGCAGAAAAACCACATCGGCATTTATTTTTTTAGCAAAATAAAAACCATATTTGCACACTTCGTTTATCTGATCGGTTAGCTCAATCGGAATCAGGATATTTCTGCCTTTTGGAGGTTCGTTTTTTCTTGTTTCCTCTTCCCAGGCTTTTTCCTTATCTTCCACAATGCTGAGTGCCTGAGGCAAATCATCTTCCTTTATCCTCACACGAACACCCACAGCCATTTCCGGATTTTCCAGATTAAGATTGTGAATCACCGTTTCGATACCGTTTTGCTCAAGTACGGCCTTTATCATCTGTGCCCGCTGATAGGTTCTTATAGCCAGTGTAACCCATTTTTCACTCATGATTTTTCAGATTAATGTTTGACAAATGTAATTCTTGTGTGTAAAAATAACAATTATAACTGAAAGTTGGATTTAAATTTTCATTAAAAACATTATATTTGCATTTAATATCTCAGCATTACACTATTAAAAATTTTTTAAAACATGAAAAAAGCGATTTGGATATTCATTCTGGTAGTTCTGGCAGGACTCTCGGGGCTAATTTATTACAAGTATTTTTTTGTATTTGGAGAAGGTGTAAAAGCCGGCGAGCTTAATTACATGGTAAGAAAAGGAGTTGTTTTCAAAACTTACGAAGGAAAACTTATACAGTCGGGATTTCGATCATCTTCGGGAAAAACTGCCGGAACGGGCATCCAGTCTTACGAATTTGAATTTTCGGTAGTAGATAAGGCCATAGCTGACTCGCTGATGCTTTGCAGTGGCCGGGATATGGAGCTACACTACAAAGAATATAAAGGAACCCTGCCCTGGAGAGGTTTCAGCAGATATGTGGTAGATAAAATCATCTCCATAGATGAAAGCAGATATCCGAAAACACAAATTTCTCCGGGTAATTGAAAATTAACAAATACGCATAAACTGTTAACAAAAATTTCTACTATTTTATCATACATTTGCATAAGGTAAAATGTATGATTTTATCGCCTTTATCTTGAATTATTCATTATAAAATTTAATACAATATGGAAATTTCTGAATTAAAAAACGCTTTTAAAGAGGCTTACGGAGTAGATGCCGATGCCGTTTATTTTTCACCCGGTCGGGTTAACCTGATTGGAGAACACACTGATTACAACGGTGGATTTGTATTCCCGTGTGCTTTAAGTTTCGGTACAT
Organism: Bacteroidia bacterium; assembly: GCA_009929445.1. Taxonomy (GTDB): domain Bacteria; phylum Bacteroidota; class Bacteroidia; order Bacteroidales; family Paludibacteraceae; genus UPXZ01. Next base: position 8,916 of record SAAL01000051.1, on the reverse strand, counting down.
ACCTGCTGCTAAGAAAAAACGGCGAAAAATTTGTGCAATTCCGCTCACTCAATTTGCCTGAAGTGGTTAAAATCCCGTTGGATAAACTCACCGAACGACTTGAGAACAATTCATGGGCTAATTATCCGCTTGGCGTTTTTGCTCAATTTGTAAAACGCGGCTACAATATCGACCAGGGTTTTGATATTATGATTTGGGGTAATGTACCCAATGGAGCCGGACTTTCATCATCTGCAGCACTCGAAACTGTTACCGCTTTTGCACTGAATGATCAGCTCGGAACTCAACTGGGCCGTACTGAACTGGCAAAAATAGGGCAGAAAGCCGAACATGAATTTGCGCTGGTTAACTGCGGCATCATGGATCAGTTTGCAAGTGCACAGGGCAAAAAAGATCACGCTATTTTCCTCAATTGCGATACCCTTGATTTTGAACTTGTTCCCGTAAAACTGGAAGGTGTGAAAGTGGTCATTTCCAACACACACAGCCCACACAAATTAGATTCAGGAGCTTACAATTCACGCGTAGCCCAATGTCAGCTGGCCGTAAAACAAATCAACGAGGTTCGTCCGATAAAATACCTGGCAGAACTGACCGAAGAAGAATTCAAAAAAATAGAAAGTGCCATCACCGACGAAGTGGCTCACAAACGCGCCCGCCACGTGGTAGGTGAAGTTCAGCGCACTACCGATGCTGTGAAAGCACTGAAAGAAGGCAATCTGAAGCTGTTTGGTGAACTGATGAATGCTTCACACGTTTCGCTGCGCGATGACTATGAAGTTACCGGGCCCGAACTGGACACAATGGCAGAAGAAGCATGGAAAATAGACGGCGTAATAGGCTCACGCATGACCGGTGGCGGTTTTGGCGGATGTACTGTTTCATTGGTTAAAGACGAAGCCATCGATGAATTTATCGAAAAAGTTGGCGCTGCCTATGAAAAGAAAATTGGTATCAAACCGGACTTCTACATTGCTGAAATAGGCGACGGAGCAAAAAAACTGGATTAAACACGAAGAAAGATTAAATCTCAACTCCGTATTTTTTTTACATTAAGAAAAAAATTAACTTTTCAATCAACCCACTCTTATTGCCTCATCAGGGGATAAGAGTGGTTTTCAACAAAAAATGACAGCACTTTATACTTTAAAAAACGGCAAAGGCATGTCAGCCGAAATATGCAACTACGGTGCCCGGGTGACAAAACTGAACGTTCCGGATAAAAACGGAATGACTGCAGATGTTGTGTTGAGTTTCGATACGCTCGAAGAAATCACTACTAAAGAAACCTATTTCAACTCTACCTGCGGACGATTCGCCAACCGCATAAAAGATGCAAAATTCACACTCGAAGGTAAAGAATATAAACTGGCCGTAAACAACGGACCAAATTCATTACACGGTGGTGCAGAGGGATTCAACATGAAAGTATGGGATGTGAAATCGGTCACTGAAAGTGAAATTATACTTCATTACCTTTCGCCCGATGGCGAAGAAGGCTATCCCGGCAATCTGGATATTACCCTTACCTATCAACTCACAGATGAAAACGAACTGAAAATTCACTACGAAGCAATCTGCGATAAAACCACAGTAATCGGACTGACCAACCACTCCTATTTCAATCTCAAAGGAGCGGGCGAAGGGCTCATTCACGACCATTTTCTACAGTTAAATGCCGATTTTCACACTGCGCTGGATGAGTTCACCTGCCCTACCGGTGAAATTTTGAAAGTTGACAATTCACCTTATGATTTTCGGCATCCGGTGCTTCTCGGCGAAAGAATAAATGATCCTGTATATGCTTCAAACCGTGGATTGGACGACAACTGGGTAATACGCAAAAATCAACCCGGTGAACTGGCTTTAGCCGGCTATATTTACGAACCGGAAAGCGGACGAAAAATGGAAGTGATAACCACACAACCCGGAGTACAGGTTTATACTGCCAACTGGGTGGACAAGCAAACCGCTAAGTACGGAAAAGAATACAACGCGCAGGGAGCCATCTGCCTCGAGACTCAAGGATTCCCCGCATCACCCAATTTTTCACATTTCCCATCTACCGTGCTGCGTGCAGGCGAGAAATACGACGAATGGTGTATTTATAAATTCTCTGCTGAGTAAAAAAATATTTTGTTTTGTTTTAATACCTGAACGACTTTACAACACTTTTTTGTAAAGTCGTTTCTTTTTAGAAAAAATCAGGTTGCATTTTTGTCAAAATCACCTATCTGAATGATTGTATACCGAATGTCCGAAAATTTGAAATCTGGAAAAACCGACAAAAATTTCTGTGAAGAATATGATTTTTTACTGATAGCTACCCGTGCAGATGACCTGTCGATAATCGGCGTAAAACCAAACAGCTTACCTAAAAACTCTAACATGCAGGCAATTACCGGCAAAGACCGGTTCATTCCTATAAACGGACGCATCACATCATAACCCTCGGCCATCCACCTAAGCACATCCTTGTGCAAACAGTTCTCAGCTGTCAATACATACCGCTCGTCACTGATATCACTCTTCATCAAAAGTATCATCGCTTTTGCCACATCCTGCACGGCTACGTATCCCGTAAGTCCATTTGTGTAAAAAGGCATTCCCTTTTTCACCCGTTCGAAAAGCACACCGCTTCCTTTCATTTCTTTCGAATATCCCAAAATAACACCGGGGTTAACAATTACTGAATCTAAACCTTTATCAATTCCTTTTTTTATCTCTAATTCCGCAAGACGCTTACTTTCGCCATAAATTGTATTTGTATTGTTATGCACAGCGGGAGTTTCTTCATCTATTTCATTTTGTCCGTTTCCATCGGACAAAGCTGCTATGGAACTCACAAAACAAAGTTTTCTGACTTTGTTAATCAACGCTGCATCTACAACGTTTTTTGTCCCGCCTACGTTGACTTCGAACATTTTATTGTCATTCTTGCCCAAATTCACCCTTGCTGCACAGTGATACACATATTTAATTCCTTCAAAGGCTTTGCACAAGGCGTAATAATCTTCAACATCAGCCTCAATCCATGTGATTCGATTGTAGAGATCTTCCACATCATCACCGTAAAATCCGAAAATACTTTTCAGAGATTGCGTTTCAGAGGATTTACGCTTTATAGCAGCCACTTCGCTGTTTTCACGGAGCAATTCGCGGATTAAATGTCCACCAAGCATTCCGGTTGCACCTGTTACTAAAATCATTATCGTAAAATTGATTGAAGTCTCAAAAATACGGAAAGAAAACCGTAATTTTGCACAAAATTTCAAGGTTATGAAGAATATTTGTGTATACTGTGCCTCAAGTAGTAAAATAGATTCAAAATACGTCGATTCAGCTAAAAAACTTGGTCACTTACTGGCTGAAAACAGTATGCAGCTTGTATACGGAGGAGGTTCTGTAGGTTTGATGGGAATACTGGCTGATAGTGTATTGGAAAAAGGAGGCAAAGTCACCGGCATTATTCCACAATTCATGGTAGAAGCCGAATGGCATCACGAAGGACTCACCGAACTTGTTCTGACAGAAACCATGCATGAGCGTAAGGAAAAAATGGCTTCCATGAGTGATGCTGCTGTAGCTTTGCCCGGTGGATGCGGTACACTGGAAGAATTGCTGGAAGTGATCACCTGGAAACAACTTGGTATATATAAAAATCCGATTATCATCGTCAATGTTGATGGTTATTACAACCATTTGCTGGCGCAATTTCGTCAGGCAGCCGATGAGCTTTTTATGCGTCCGCAACATTTAGACATGTGGACTGTGGTTGAAACAGCCGATCAGGTGATAGAGGCAATCAGAAACAGCAAACCTGTACACGAAGACCTGAGACAGTATGCAAAAATATAATCCCAAAAAGTGATAAACAGAGAGATATGCAAGACAGCATATATCATACTATAGACAGTGTAAATCACACGAGAGTTGATTCGGCTTTCCTGTCAGACAGTATTCACCGGGCTGACTCCCTGTCGCTCATTGATTCTGTAAAAATGGATGCCCCTGTTTTTTCGGGATTTGAAGGTATACTTCACCCTTCCTCTCCATCCTCCGAAAGCTGGGTTTTTATTATACTTGTTTTACTTTTTCTGCTTCTGGTTATTGGTATTATCCGGTCGGCGGGAGAGTTTTTTCAAAACATCAAAATATTTTTCTCAAAAAAGGAACCGGTAAACATCATTCAGACGGAGACTGTTAATTTTGCACAATTTCAGATTATCATCACCATTTTTACCATCAGCGTTTTTACACTTACTGTATACGAAGTGTTTTTCATATCATCTTCCGGATTTCATCTCAAAACATTTGGTTTGCTTTCCGGAATAACGGCTGGATACTACCTGTTAAAGCGCATATTGATAAATATGATAGGCTATACATTCTTCAAAAAGAAAATTACAAATATCTATAACAAAATGTATTTTAATCTGATGAATGTATTGGCAGTAGTACTTTTTCCTGTTTTGGTTCTTTTCACCTATCAGCCCGGAAGCTGGCATCAGCCACTTTTAATATCAATGGCAGGTTTGACAGGCATATTTTATATATTCTTAATAGTGAAGTTATTTCAAGTATTTTATTCAAGAATATTAGATTTATTCTATATTTTTTTGTACCTTTGCACGCTCGAAATTATACCCTTATTGTTGTTATTCTGGGCATATAATCTAGCTGTTTAATGTTTTAACTAAAAAACCATAAAGTCTTGAAAATCAAAAAGATTCTGGTTTCACAACCGAAGCCTGTAACCGAAAAATCACCGTATTTTGATATTATTGAAAAATATAATGTTAAAATCGATTTTCGCCCTTTTATTAAGGTCGAACCCATTCCAGCAAAAGAATTCCGGACTCAGCGTATCAATATCTTAGAGCACACAGCTATAATATTCAATGCGCGTCACGGTATTGATCATTTCTTTCATCTGTGTGAAGAACTCAGGGTTACCATTCCCGAATCCATGAAGTATTTTTGTGTATCTGAAACAGTTGCACTGTACCTGCAAAAATACATTCAGTACCGTAAAAGGAAGATTTTTTTCACTCAGACCGGAAAATTTGCCGATTTAGCTGCTATTCTCAACAAGCATACCGACGAAAAATATTTATACATCACTTCCGATATCCGTAATGAAGAAACAATGTCTGTTTTGGAGAATGCCAAAATCAATTTCAATCAGGCAATCATGTACAGAACGGTGAGCACCAAAATTTCGGAAGAAGAACTTCAAGATTATGATATGCTGGTGTTTTTCAGCCCTGCAGGTATCAAATCACTGCTTGAAAATGCCCCAAATATGCAACAGGGAGACAGAGTCATTGCCAGCTACGGCTCTACTACAGCTCAGGCAGTACACGAAGCAGGTTTGAGACTTGACCTGGAAGCTCCATCGCCCGGTGTACCTTCCATGACAATGGCTCTGGAAAATTTTCTTAAAGAGCAAAAAAAGAACGGTAAAAAATAAGACATCAACTTATCGAAATAATTAACATTCGGATATCCCGACAGTACTGAAAATTTCGTACTTTTGGGATATTCTTTTTCATAAAAAAATGAATACATTTCCGAAAACGGAACATCTCTTTGGTGAAAAAGCGATAGAAAACCTGTTCAAGAATGGGCAAAGCTTCATTACATATCCATATCGGGTGGTTTATCTGGATGTCAGTTATTCCTCCGAAGAGCTTCCGCTGAGGGTGATGATGAGTGTTTCGAAAAAGAAATTCAAAAAAGCAGTAACCCGCAACCGGATTAAAAGATTGATGCGTGAAGTTTACAGACTCAACAAAACAGAACTGGTAAACTTTGCATCGGATGAAAAAATTAAAATACACGTGGCTTTTCAGTATGTTGCCGACGAGATTTTAAGCTTCGATGAGATGAATAATAAAATGATTAAGGTAACTGATAAACTGAAAAGATATTTACTCGAAAATCTGAAAAAAACCGATGAAAACGGCTAAAAAAGTCATAGAATTTATTTTTTTACTACCGGTGTATTTCTATCGTATTTTCATCTCTCCCATGACTCCGCCTTCATGCAGGTACACACCAACCTGCTCGGCTTATGCGATAGAAGCAGTAAAAAAACACGGAATTCTGAAAGGCGGCTGGCTGGCATTGAAACGAATTCTCAGTTGTAATCCATGGGGCGGCAGTGGTTATGACCCCGTACCATAACACCCAAAACTCTTATTATGGCAGCAATCGGTTTACGCACAAAAGTGATTAATTTATTCATATTTGCAAAAAACAATTAATAGATAATTCCAAACCGTGTGCTTGAACACCACGTAAAAAAAACAAGAAGTATGAAAAAACAAGTTTCAGTAGCCTATCTGATAAGTGGGCTGCTATTTTCCACCTGCCTTATTGTAGCCAACATTGTTGAGCAAAAGTTAATCCAAATCGGTCCGATTGAAGCCACTGCCGGATTACTAATTTTTCCTATTTCCTACATTGTCAACGATATTATCGCCGAAGTATGGGGCTACAGAAAAGCACGACTGATAATCTGGTACGGTTTTTTGATGAATTTTCTGGCTGTAGCAGTTTTCAGACTGAGTATACTGGTGCCGGGTTCTGAGAATTTTACCCATCAGGAAGCGTTTTCGCTTGTAATGGGCAACACACTCAGGATAACTGTTGCAAGTTTCATTGCATTTCTGATTGGCTCATTTCTCAATGCTTTCGTGATGAGCAAAATGAAAATCATGCAAAAGGGGCGTAATTTTTCGTTAAGGGCTGTAGTTTCAACTCTTATCGGAGAAGGGGCCGATTCCATCGTATTTTTTAGCATCGCATTCATGGGTGTCATTCCAAACGACGACTTATGGATATTGATGCTCACTCAAACCGGTATGAAGACTGCTTACGAAATCATCATTCTTCCGTTTACCAACCGTATTGTGACGTGGGTAAAAAAGAAAGAAGAGGAAGATGTTTTTGATGAAAATGTGTCCTACAATCCATTCAGGATAAAGGACATTTAAAAAATGGTTAAGTGGTCAGAAAATTTGATTTAAAAGATTTGCCAGTTGGATTCCGGCTCTGAAAAGCTGCCGGTCCATATCTTCATTGAATTCGTATAAATAGTTGTAAGCCCTCAGATTTCCGTAATCATACCCATAAATCTTGTTTCGGAGCAGGTACGTTTCCCAGATTGCATCGGGTTTCGATTGTTTCTTGAGTTCTTTTTTCTGCTTTGCAAATTTATCTTTCAGATACCTGCTGTATTCGGAATAAGAAAACTTCTGACCTTCAAGCATCTGCGTATCCCAAAGCTGATGAAGCCTTATATCACGGCCGAACCACTTGATCATCACATCGTTGCCGCCCCGGTCGGATAAACGCCCAAGGTGCATCGGCTGAAATAAATCGGCAGAAAAATGAACGATAAATTTGAGTGCTTCCACATCATTCTTATTTTGCTTCAGATTTTTCGAAAGGCTATCAAGTGCAAAAAACAGGTGTTTTCCTTCTGAGGATGGATTGTCGAGCAGAAACTGCAGTTCCGGTTTGGTCATCCCGTCTTTCAGATTCTGAAAATGCCAGTTGTAGCTGAATGCATAAGCAGAATCACTTCTGATATCGTCGCTCCACACGGAAGCATATATCATTCCGTGTTTTCCAAGCATTTTGTCTAATTTTTTTCGGGTACTGCATTTCAGATTTTCGTAAGCTATATCCGCAATAATGCGGTGTCCGACTGCATCAAAGGCATAAGTTTGCAGTGTAAAACTGATTAATACGGAAAGATAGAGAATTCTTTGTTTCATAAGTGTTATTTTAAATGAAAACAAAGATAGAAAATATTTTTCATACCTTTGTAGAATTGGTTAATTTAGTCATCCATGCTTTCGCTCCTTCAAGAATATCATGTTTACCTGAAAATGGAAAAATCGTTGTCGAAAAATTCGGTCGACGCTTATGAACGTGATATTAAAAAATTGATTTCATATCTGAATGAAGCGCACATCAAACCCGAGGAAGCCAAACTGGAGCATCTACTGGATTTCATCGTTGAAATCGGCGAAACTGGAATTGACAAACGATCACAAGCGAGGCTTATTTCGGGTATCAGGTCGTTCTACCGTTTCCTTATTTACAAAGATAAGATTTCGCAGGATCCTACCGAATTGCTCGAAGCACCCAAAATTGGTTTACGCTTGCCTGAGGTACTTACGGTGAATGAGATTGACCGGATATTTGCAGCTGTTGATCTTTCAAAACCCGAAGGACAAAGAAACCGCGCAATCATTGAGGTGCTTTATGGTTCGGGTTTGCGGGTTTCAGAACTGATTAATCTGAAACTTTCTAATATCTATTTTGATGAAAACTATATGCTTGTTGAAGGCAAGGGGAGTAAGCAGCGACTTGTTCCACTTTCGGAAGAGTCAGTGAAACAAATCGGTTTTTGGCGGCTGGACCGCAACAAACTCGACATCAAAAAGGGAAATGAAGATTTTCTTTTTCTGAACCGGCTTGGGAGCAGACTCACCCGGGCTATGATTTTTACGATAGTGAAAGACCTCTGCGTTATAGCAGGAATAAAGAAAAACGTAAGTCCACATACATTTCGTCATTCATTCGCCACACATCTGCTCGAAAATGGCGCCAATTTGCGTGCTATTCAGCAGTTGCTCGGTCATGAATCTATCACAACCACCGAGCTTTATACACATATTGACGTTCAATATCTGAGAGAAACAATTTTAATGTATCATCCGGCAAACAGAGTTTATGAAAGACAAAACAATGATAAACAACAAATTAACTGAGTTACATACCTTAAAAATCAAAATAATGGGTTCTACTGGATTTCCTGTGAAGAAATAAGTTTTTTATCTTTGTTTCATGAAAACATCCGTTGAGAATATATTAGAGAAAATACTATTACCCGTTAAT
>SAAL01000148.1 GCA_009929445.1 Bacteroidia bacterium | reverse complement strand
TTACCAAAAAGCTCCCGGCATAAAGACCGGAAAAGTTTGCGAATCCCGATGCCGTCTTCTACGCTATTGCCGGGCTACAGGGCATAGCGGGAATTGCTGCTGTTTTTTTAAACATGACCTCACTTATTTACTTTTCTTGATACAATGTACATAATATCATTCGGCATCATTCGTAGAAACGGGATCGCGCAGGTGATCAAAAAACAAAAGAATAGGCGAACATGTAACTTTTGGTTTCCTGTATACGAAACACGCGAATATAATCCTTTTAATTGAATAGAAGGAAGACGCCCAATTTTTATAACTTCAAAACTATTTCTCTTTAATAAAAGTGAAATATTTTTCGCGTTGAAGTAATGTATATGTGGGGAAGGAAGTCCTTCTTGCCATAGCCTTTTAAAAATTTGGCAAAAACTTACCCGGCATAGCAACCGAGATGTTTTGTAAAAAATCCCAGAACTGCTCGGCAAATTCAATAGTAACAGTCCACCGTCTCGCAGGTGCGATCTGCAACCATCCAAGGCGCCATGAACGTCGGGAATATGCTCGAATACATCGTTAAATATAATTCCATCAAACTGTTCGTTTTTCTCAAGAATCTGCGGGAAAAACCCCCAACGAACAGGTAGACCACTCCTCGCGGTTCTCTCATAGACTTGAAGGTCTGGTTCGATACCAAACACCGAGAACTTGGTAGCGGCAACCTGCATGAACAATCCATGGGCGCACCCAACGTCTAAGAGGCGCCCCGAACTAATGCCATTTTCTATAATCACAGAAAGTAACTTCTTAAAATTACTTTTCCGTAGGGACCTTAGGCCTACCTCTCGGATTCGCTCGTCAATTCCTTGATGGACAAGAGTTTCATTGATCGCGGGCACTAAATCAGCTTTTTCGTATGCACAGACCATGCACTCCCAATGCCATACCTTCAGTCCCTTGCCCATAGAATGTCCACAAATCGGACACAATTCATTCATCATGCACCAATTTGCACAAGCCCCCCCCCCTGAAACCTAGCCATAACGCCTCCTTCTCTCTACCTCTGATATAGCACCGGCACCACAAGCACGACTCAACGTGGATTGATCCCCCTACAATTCCCCCGATTGATGGCAAAATTACGAGCAACGGTTGCGGACACCAAGGCTTACCGCTGGATGAATCATGGTTGTATCTGGATCCCTGAAAACCAGGGAAGACAATTTACGTTAGACCCTTCCTCGCTTTTGATGTCCGGGCGCCAATTTTCGCGTGAATGGGACGGTCTGGCACAGAAACTATATCATGCCCAATAAAGCCAAGAAGGAATTGGATGCCGGTAATTATAGGCAATGCTGAAAGCATAACCGTACCGGCCGGAGTTGGTACGCCTGCCTGCGCGGAATAGACCCAGTGATAGCCTCCATGGGCAACGCCAAAGACTAGAAATGCGATTCCAAGCGGCAATTCGATAGACGCAAGAGACATGTCACGGAGATAGTAATTGTAAAATATCCGCTTGGAAAAATTCCGTAGATGTTTCACAAAGAACTCCCCGACGATTTTCGAGATTTTCAAATTGCTCACTTCTTCCCCGTACAGAGCCACCATTGGTACATCGACAACCACGGCACGCAGCAGGTTCAGGCGAAATAGCATGTCTGTCTCAAAAAAATAGCCCCGACTTATTTTATCGAAAGACAAATGACGCGCCACATCGACATGAATGGCTGTGTATCCGTTTGTTGGATCAAAAAGATTCCAGTAACCCGAGGACAGTTTGGACATGAGCGAGAGAACTGCATTGCCAAAAAGGCGCATTTTTGGCATTGAACGGAGTTCTTCCAGGTCAAAAAATCTATTCCCTTTGGTATAATCAGCCTCACCATTTGCAATTGGGATTATGAAATTAAGAACTAGGCGGGGGTCCATCTGGCCGTCACCGTCGATTTTGACTAAAATTTCCATTTCATCATCTATCGCCGCCTTATAACCGGATATTACAGCACCCCCAACGCCTTGATTTCTTTCGTGGCGAATTACTGTGATTCGATCTTCTTGAAAATATTTCTCGACAATATTGGCAGTTTTTTCAGGGCAGGAATCATCAACGATGTAAATTCTATCAACCTCTGGACCAATCAAAGACAGGACATCTGAAATATAATTTGAAACCTTGTAACAAGGTATAATGACTGCAATTTTTGGATTCATTTTCATTAAACATTAACCGTGTTACGAAAACATCAGTAGGATTTGCCTTTGACTGTGTAGCCGACCAAGCGCATCGGAATGAGCATCTGATTCCTCCATTCCATGACCAGCAGGACCTTGGCGTCAGAAAAGACGATCCCTCCGGGCGCGACGGGAGGGGGGGGGAGAAGCTAACTAAAAAACAGTCCGGCGAGCATACCGTGAATCGCATCGCCCAAGGACACATCCCCGAAAGGGACGGTCCAGGGCCAGGGCACAGGCAGAGGCAGGTTGGTTGTCTTCTGGACAAAGATATTGGTCACGCTCTCCCAAAAGGCTGTGGCGAATCCAGGCACAAAGAGCGCCATGAGGAGAAGGGGCGCATAGCCCAGGACCACGCCGACGGCCCAGGAGAAGAAACCTGAGAGGAACGAAGGGCCGTCCGTCCGCCTGATGTTGAGCCAGAGCAGCACCCCGAGGCTGCCGACAAGACCGTAGACACCGTGATTGCGGCCGAACACGGCCACCAGGCCGAGGCAGATTCCGGCGAACAGATACCGCCCCACGGCTGGTCCCTTTACGAGCCAGGTCAGGGCGGCAACAAGAAAGATGGACAGGGAAATATCAAAGAGCTTGTGGCGTGGAAACATCCAAGCCATCAGGACAAACGCGCAGAGAACAAGAAACAAAAGGCCGGGCACACTGGAGGAGCGCTGTTCGCCCGCAACCAGCAGCAGGGCCGCGGCCAGGCCCATCGCCTGGAACACGGCCACCGCGGCGCGCAGCCCGAGAATACCGTTGTCACCCAGCACACGGGTCAGGGCGGCCGCCCAGTAATACCGCCCGGGATCATAGGCCATGAAATCCCGGATGGGCACCTCCCCGGCCAGTACCCGCTGTACGCCGTACCAGAGGTACCCTTCGTCGGCAAGACTGAACCCGTGGTTTCCCTGCCAGGAAAAGCTCAAGAAAACAAATAAAACGGCAAGAAAACTGGACGTCAGAACCAGAAAAACGATATTTTGGGACAACGGCCTTTTTTCGGCGCCTTGCAAGAAGTATGCCCAGAGGGTTATGCAACAAGGGTGTCAGCGCCCGATAACTTTAGCAAAAAAGCGACAAACTTTTTTTCCTGGAGAAACCGAGTCAGTAATTTCACTTTCTAATTTTTTCCTTATCGAAAAAAAGCCGCCCTCCAGTTCCTTTATATCTTTTTGAACCGTTTCCAGCTGGTTGGCTATCAATTCCAGTTGCTTGTTTTGGGAGAGTATTATCTCGGATAAACATCCGATCAATACACCAGAATCAATAGTCAAATCGGTATCGGAGTGGATGTATGCAGGTAAAACATGTTCATCCTTGGACTCGAGAAAATTATTCAAAAGCTGCTTATCTTTTTCGTAAAATTCAGTTACTGAAATCAGATCATCTTTACTTGGAAGGAGGTACTGCAGAAAGTTCTCTGGCGCAGAACCAATTTTCATCCTGCAGGCCACCGTGGTGTCATACACATCAGGAGTAACAGTTTCCTCAAAACTGTTGTTAAAAATAGACCGCAGGTACACCTCGATATTTTTAGGAGATTCATAGACACGGGATATCATTATGCCATCAGGTTGTACGTTACAGAAAGAAAGAAAGTCGCTCACAACATCATCCACAGACTCCATATTCCTGATGGTAATTTTGTCAGGCGAACGTTCTATGATAGGCCTGAAGCTCTCATAAAATCCGTGAGTTCTTGTGAGAAACCACTTTTTGAAAGGAATCAGTTCTCCAGTATAGGTTTTATGCTTGATCCCCCACTGCAGATAGGCGGATTTGGCCCATTTTTCATAAGAACGTACATACGCGATTATGCGCAGTTGAAAATATTTTTGTTCTAATTTCTCAAGGACATTGAAGACTTTTTCACATCTCCCCGGAAATGATTCATTGCTCCAGATTAGGGTGTGTACTCCTGTTTTTTTTGCATCCTCGACCTCCGCCCTTAAAATAGCCTCCAGCGCTTCTTCGCTATCACTCTCATTCAAGGTATGAAATACTTCGGTCTGTGAAGGTTTCTGCCAAGGATAAAGGCGAACTTTTGCGCCTTCGAGCATGTAACCGATGTACCGAACACCCCGCGACTCAAGGACCTGTTTGTTTTGAGAAAGCGTACTCTGAATGGAAGTAGTCCCTGTCTTTCCCGCACCAATATGCCAAATGAGGTTAACATTTGATTTCATATGATTTTTCCTTTCAGACCTTCGAAAGCTCAGCATCTGCTAACGGACGTCCGGATGCAGGATGCCAAGAATAAACTGAACAATGATTTTCACACTTTCATTGACACTGAGCGCATGTGTTTCAATCACGAGATCCGGCTTCTCAGGTTCTTCATAAGGAGCAGAAATACCAGTGTAGTTTTTTATCTTTCCGGCCCGGGCCAACGCGTACAATCCTTTGACATCCCTGGATTCACAAACCTCCAGAGGGCACTTGACATAGATTTCATAAAAATCCTGCGGACCAATAATTTCTTTAACTCTCTGCCGGTCCCTTTCCAGAGGGGAGATAAATGCGGTGAGGCACACCGTGCCAGCATCGAGAAACAACTTGACCATCTCACCAATGCGGCGAAGATTTTCAGCCCTGCCTTCCGGTGAAAAACTTAAATCTCCACACAAACCATGCCGGACGTTGTCTCCGTCAAACGTGTAGGTGTGGATATTTAGTTGATATAACTCTTCTTCAACGAGGTGCGCCAAAGTTGATTTACCGGACCCCGAAAGACCTGTAAACCAAAAAACTTTGGAAACATGTTTGTTCAAACTTTCGCGAACTCGACGATCTATAGAACCACGACTAATGAATACGTTCGGTGAAACTGGATTTAGAACAAAACTCTCTTTCATTTTTTATTACGAAATACTCCAATAAAAAAATCATAATTAAATTTGCCAAAATACAACTAGAAAATACTATCTATATGAAAAATTTTTAACAATTACTCTTTTAGACGGAATTTCTACAAACCTCCATAATAAATAAGAACCAAAGTACGATGCAAAAAGAATTAAAAATAATTGTAAATACCAATCCAAGTCTATCTTGTATTTAACAAAAAAACGAATAACAATATGATGCACCATATAAGTAGAAAAACTTATCTCTCCAAGAAGAACCAAAAATTTGTTTGATATAAACTTGGAGACAGCACCATTCTCCCAAGAAAAAACTGATATCAATAAAGCAAAGCACAAACATCCACCGCATTGACTGTACCACAATGAAAACCAAGGACTTTTCTCAAAAAACAATTTAACAATTAAATCAGCAGTTCCCGATATCTCGTCACGCCCTGTTTTTAGGGGGTATGAGGAATCGGCTTTCGTAAACTTTTTTTGAGCAATCGCATGATGGTACGGGCGG
>SAAL01000286.1 GCA_009929445.1 Bacteroidia bacterium | reverse complement strand
GGCTGCCGCCATTGCCAATTGCAGACAAAAAAAACTCTTTCCTGTACTGCCGCTGGCCGAAATGATCCCGACACGACCCTTTCTCAGCCCCGGCAGGAATTCCCGCTCAGGCATATATTCTGGGATAGGATTATAACGATCAATCGGAATCGCACAGTCGATTAAGTCGGAGTTTTTGTCACTCAAGTACTTTAATCGGCGCTCCTCCTGTGTAACGTCCTTTATTCCTTTATTAAAGAAGAAGGCTTCTTTTTCAGTCATCGGACGGCTGATATGAAAAACATCATTTTCAGGCTCTTCGAAATTTTCTTCAAAAGAGACCGTTTCATCGCTCATCAGAAAATTCCTCCGACGCTTTAAACTTCACAGCTGCCTCAGCTGTTTTTTTAAATGCAAGGGCGACGTTGTTGTGGCGCGGGAAATTTTCCCGCCAGCGGTCCAGGTCCGACTTTAAATATCTAATACCCTGTTCTCCAATTCCGATAAAACAAAAGTCAGGTGCCGGGTATCGGTCCCTGCCAAAATAGCCTTTGTTGCGCTGTTTTCGAAAATTACAGTAATCGAGCCCGAGGTATGCCGCAGCTTCTTTCGATGACATGTAAAAATCCTGTGCTTCGATCATCTTTACTGATTCAGACTGTGTTTTCTGCGTTTCTTTCTTCATAATAAAACCTCCAACAGATTAAATTTCATATCTGTTGAGGTAATTTATTAAGCGAAATAGTGTTAAACCAGAAAAACAAAAAACATAAAAATACAATAAACCCAGTCATAGACTGGATTCGAGGGAAAACGCGTTAAAGTGCGTATAATATTCGCAATAGTAAAATTATTAAGATAATTGAGGCAGGTTGAATTTACTTCAGAACGTTCCCTATGCGTACCCTAAAATTAAGAAATAAAAAAGGGCCTACAGGCTAAAACCTGTAAACCCTTGCTATCACTTGGCGGAGGCGTGTGCGGATCGAACACACCGGGACCGGCGTTACCGACCCCCACCGGATTTGAAGTCCGGGCCCAGCACCAGCTGAAACTCGCCTCCATGCTGACTGTCGTAGATTA
>SAAL01000285.1 GCA_009929445.1 Bacteroidia bacterium | reverse complement strand
GCCCGAAAATATATCCGAAGAAGAAATTATTGCCTTTCTGCGCTACCTGGTCAATAAGCGAAAAATATCCACTTCCTATCAAAATCAGTCGATAAACGCTATCAAATTCTATTATGAACGTGTGTTTGGTCAGGCCACGCAAAGTTTATTATATAGAACGGCCTCAGAAAGAGAAATTTTTGCCGGAAGTTTTAAGCGAAGAAGAAGTAATTAAAATAATAAAATCAATCAGCAACACAAAACACAAAGCTCTGATAATGACTATATATTCCGGTGGATTACGCATAAGTGAACTCATAAATTTAAAAGTTAAAGACATCGACAGTGACCGTATGCAAATACGGATTCAACAAAGCAAAGGGAAAAAAGATCGTTACACATTGTTAAGTCAAAAAACTTTAATAACTTTACGGCAGTATTTTAACATATTTAAGTTATTCAATATCCCTGTTTTTGAAAATAATAGTCTCTAAAATTAATCATCATAGCGAAAACCGCATTCGTGTGGACTTTCCTTACAATGCAGAAATAGTTGCGATATTACGACAAATACCTGATGTCCGATGGAGTAAGACATTGGGTGCATGGCATATACCTTATACGAAAGAAGCATTTGAATGGTTGAAGGTGTTATTCCCTGATATGGAATATCAGAACACATCAACCGAACTTGATACAGACCAGAGTAATGACAGGGCAACACCGAACGATGCATCTTCGGAAGCTGACATTCGGAAATCAAAACTTGTTCTAAAAAGACCTGACGTAAGGAACAAGCAGATAAACGATATTATAACACCTATCATATCAACAAAACGGGAAGATATAAAAATAAGTTTCACAACGAAACGCATATTTGTACAATTGCCAAAAAACGAAACTGACACGCAGTTTCTTACCTCCTTTCGGTATGTACATTGGGATAATAATAACCGGCAATGGATAATACCGAACTACGGTAAAAATCTGGAACTGCTGAAATCGTATTTTCAAAACCGTACGGTTACCCTTACCGAACTGCACGATGAAAAAATAACAGAAGCCAACACAACGATGGCGGAG
>SAAL01000050.1 GCA_009929445.1 Bacteroidia bacterium | reverse complement strand
GGAATATCAACTCAATAATCGACCCAGAAAAAGATTCAAATACGAATCGCCAATGTTTATGTTTAATCAAAAAGTTGCATTTTCAACTTGAATGTTGCTGTTTTGAATTTCAGCTTTTTAATTTAACACAAAAACGTTGCACTAAATTACGTTTTATTTTTAGAATGAACAAATAAAATGTCCGAAATATCGCATAAATTTCACTATGAAGCTGAAAAATATTTATTAAAATGCTTTTTATGAGTAGGTTTCAGAGATATTTTTTATTGTCATATCTTTTTCAAAATTATCCTGATTTATTTATCTGAATACAATTTATAAATCTGTAAAATATTATTTGTCACACACATATATTATCAGCATTACGCGTGAATAACCGAATGTAATATTCATTATCATTCAAAAAAATTTCTTTACTTTGCAATCAGCGATTATTTCTTCAATTTTTTATCTTAACCGAAACATTTTTACAGTATGAAAAGAAAAGCGTACTGCATACACAACTACTTCATTGTTGCCGGCGTTGTTTTAATTGTGGCTGGACTAATAGCTATTTATTTTTTTATCGTCAAAGGAATCAAACCCGAATTTCTACAACTGGATGTATTTACCGTTTATTCGAAGTATCTTGAAACAAAGACCTTCACATTGATTAAAAACAATCAGGGGGATGAAATTGCCTTCACACTTTACTGGACAGGCTGGTTAATGATAGTTTACGGTCTAAGAAAATCATTGATGAACAAGGAATCACTTGCTATCATTATTCTTATCGCAGGATATGTTTTGCTGCACGGACTGGCTGCTATGTATTTTTTGTTGTGTTTTCTTTTCGTATTACCCTTGTTTTTTGTTATCAAAAAAGTGAAGTAAAACCTCTTTTTAAAAACTCAGATTTACTGGTTGTACAAAAAAAAATGATTCCGAAGAATTTCGGAATCAAAAAAATTATAACCTTTCAAAATCCGGATTGGTTTACGAATAGGATTGAAAAACAATTAAAATTACATCTTGTATCTGAAATTTCGACCGGACGAATCGGTAATTCTGATTATCATCAAACCCTTAGGTAATTGTTCATTTAAGCTGGAGTCAGTGAATCTTTTATTTATCAGCTGTTGTCCTATGGGATTGAAAACTTCAACTTTGAAGTTACCCTCAATATAATCTGAGATTAAAACATCTCCTACCCTTTTAACAGTTGGTTGAACAATTTTGTCCTTAATTCCGGTATTTTGTGCTGTAATCCGTATTGGAAAATCGTATACCACTCCTTCATAAACATATATCTCCGGTGAATATCTTTCGTTCCATGCATTATCATAAACAATTCTTATCCTTCCGTTTTTATCTTTATTATATGGAATCCCGACAGAACGTGTAATATTCATTACATCCATATTCCCACCAACACCATTAGAAGGAGGTACTTTTCCAATTCGTGGTAACGACATTTCGAAACGTTTATCTCCGTCAAAATCAGCAAAAACATAGTTGCATGTATATCTTAAATCCTGAAGGACTTTGCTTTCTGTGTAATTTCCCAACGAAAAAGCCTTCAGATTGAAATCCAGATTGCTGCCTTCTGTTACCAGTAGTGTATCGGGATGTTGATAATAGTAAGATTCATGTCTTTTTTGTGCCTGAAAATTGATATCATTCTGTGCACCCGAGG
Organism: Bacteroidia bacterium; assembly: GCA_009929445.1. GTDB lineage: Bacteria > Bacteroidota > Bacteroidia > Bacteroidales > Paludibacteraceae > UPXZ01. Next base: position 25,642 of record SAAL01000050.1, on the reverse strand, counting down.
TTGTAATCTGTTGAACAAAGGTGTTCGCCCAATATGGGTCATTTTGAGTTTTTGCCGATTTCCAGGCCGGAATAATATATGGTCCTTCCGGATTTCTCTCATACACCTTCACCCAGTCCACCTGCATTTCGAACGGCAATGCTGCTTCGTTGATAGCACCTGTCCAGCTTCCGCCACCTGCCATATTCAAAATTATATAAAACGGTTTGTCGAATGGCCACTGACCTGTTTTCGTTGTATTTATTCTTGGATAGGAAAATGTTACATTACCATTCAGTGTAAAGTCGAGACGATCGGGATGCCATTCCACACCATACACATTGAATGCATTTTTGTCGATTGAAGTTGTTTGTGTGGGCGAAGGATTACGGTTGCCCTGTGTGTTGACGAAATCGGAATGGATGGTCTGATAAATGCGGTCTTCAGAGTTGACATGCTCCATGATGTCTATTTCGCCGCAAGCTGGCCAACCGGCACTGCCATCTTCGGGCATCATCCATATAGCGGGCCATGAGCCCTGACCGTTGGAAAATTTAGCCCGCACTTCCACTTTGCCGTACGTAAAGTTAAATTTTTTCCGCGATTGTATTCCACCGCTTAGATACGGCACATTATCGGTACCGGTATTGGTATTCTTGATGAGTTTTACTTTCAGCAAACCATCAGCGGTATTCACCGTTTCTGACGACGAAGTGAGGTATTTGGCCCAGTCCGGATTGGCGCGTGTACAGTATGACCAGTATCTGGTATCGAAAGTAGATGCTGAAAATTCATCTTCGAAAATCATTCTCCAAAGAGAACTTTCCTGAGCATTCAGGCAGATTGAAAAAAACAAGGATATAAAAAGTGAGATTTTTATTTTCATTTGTATTATTATTTATGAAAGTCGATTATTTACAAATCCTTTTTTTGATTATTGAATACATTTTTATGAAGAAAATATTTACCTGATTGTAATAAAATTATTCATAAAAAAAAATCATCCAATGAAAAAAAATCAGTTTTTCTACTTAATCAAACAATCTAATTTAAGGTTGTGCGAAAATAATATTTTAAATTGATATAACACTCAAAATGGCACAAGAAAGTAAAAAAAAGAATGACATAATCATTTGCAGATTTTGTCATTCTTTTATATAAGAGTTGAGTAAGTAAATTAATCTAGTGCATCATCCATATCGTGTTCCTGAGCGATATCGGTTACGTTACGTCGTGCATCCATCATTTTTTCGTACTCATCCCGTGAGCCCACAATGATTTTTTCATACTCGCGCAACCCGGTTCCGGCAGGAATCAAATGACCGCAAATTACGTTCTCTTTCAATCCATCCAGTTTATCAACTTTTCCGTTGATGGCTGCATCATTCAGTACTTTAGTAGTTTCCTGGAATGAAGCTGCAGACATGAAACTGTTGGTTTGCAACGCTGCACGGGTAATTCCCTGAAGCACCTGGCTTGAAGTAGCAGCAACAGCATCGCGTGTTTGAACCACTTTTAAGTCTTTTCGTTTCAGTACACTGTTTTCATCCCTGAGCTTGCGGGCTGTGATTATCTGTCCGGGTCTGAGGCTATCCGAATCACCGGCGTCGATGATTACCTTTTTACCCCAGATTCTGTCGTTCTCTTCCATAAACTCATGTTTGTCAACAATTTGTTTTTCCAGGAAGCGGGTATCGCCCTGATCAATAATCTCCACCTTACGCATCATCTGACGAACTATCACTTCAAAGTGTTTATCGTTAATTTTCACACCTTGCAGACGGTACACATCCTGCACTTCGTTGACAATGTAATCCTGAACTGCGGTAGGACCTTTGATGGCCAGAATATCAGCCGGTGTAGTTGCACCGTCGGAAAGCGGAGTGCCTGCACGAACAAAATCATTTTCCTGAACCAGAATCTGCTTCGAAAGTGGGATCAAATACTTCTTCACTTCACCTGTTTTAGAAGTTACAGAAACTTCACGATTTCCACGTTTGATTTTTCCGAAGTTTATTTCACCATCAATTTCGGCCACTACCGCCGGATTGGATGGATTACGTGCTTCGAACAATTCAGTTACACGTGGCAGACCTCCCGTGATATCGCCGGCTTTACCCACCGCACGAGGTATCTTAACAAGCATCTGTCCTGCTTTGATTTCATCCTTTTCATCCAGAATAAGGTGAGCTCCCACCGGCAGGTTGTATGTACGTATAATGTTTCCATTCGGATCGAGAATATTGGCACTTGGAACTTTAGTCTTATCCTTGGATTCAATAATAATCTTTTCACGCAGACCGGTGGTGTCATCTACCTCATTTTTGAATGTAACATTTTCTATTACATCTTCAAATTCAATCTTACCTTCATTTTCTGCAATAATTACAGCATTAAAAGGGTCCCACGTACAGATCAACTGACCTTTCTTGCCAATTTCACCGTTTTTCGCATAAAGTTTCGATCCGTAAGGAACGTTCTGAGTTGTGAGTACGATTCCGGTATTGGTGTCAATGACACGCATTTCGGTCAGACGGCTTACCACTACGCTGTATTCTTTTCCTTCTTCATCTTTGGCATCTACTGTACGAAGTTCATCGAATTCAAGACGACCATCATATTTCAAAGCAATTTTTGATTCGGCTGCAATGTTGGAAGCAATACCACCGACGTGGAATGTACGAAGTGTCAACTGAGTTCCAGGTTCGCCGATTGATTGAGCAGCTATGACACCAACCGCCTCACCCATTTGTACCAGTCGACCGGTAGCCAGGTTTCGTCCGTAACATTTGGCACATACTCCTTTTTTCGATTCACAGGTCAGTACCGAACGAATCTCAACACGTTCAATCGGAGAACTTTCAATTATTTTGGCTTTTTGTTCTGTAATTTGTTCACCGGATTCCACTATAAGTTCTCCGGTCAGCGGATGATAAATATCGTTAACTGATACACGTCCCAGAATACGCTCATAAAGAGATGAAATCACATCCTCGTTGTTTTTCACTTCAGTTGCAATCAGTCCTCGTAATGTTCCGCAGTCTTCTTCGTTGATAATCACGTCTTGCGAAACATCGACCAAACGACGGGTCAAATAACCGGCATCAGCAGTTTTGAGGGCAGTATCGGCCAAACCTTTACGGGCACCGTGAGTAGAAATAAAATACTCCAGTACCGAAAGTCCCTCCTTAAAGTTCGACAAAATCGGATTTTCAATAATCTGTCCGCCTTCAGCGCCCGATTTTTGAGGTTTTGCCATCAAACCACGCATACCTGCGAGCTGACGTATCTGTTCTTTTGATCCACGGGCACCTGAGTCAAGCATCATGTACATGGAGTTAAATCCCTGACGGTCATCAGCAAGTTGTTTAATTAATACATTAGACAATTTTGTATTTACGTGAGTCCATGTATCAATAATCTGATTATAACGTTCGCGCGGAGTGATGAATCCCATGTTATAATTGTTCATGATTTCTTCCACTTCGTCGTTACCTTCTTTAACGAGTTTCTCTTTTTCTACCGGAATGATAACGTCACTCAGGTTGAATGACAAACCACCCCTGAAGGCCATGTAGTAACCCATATCTTTGATATCGTCGAGGAATTGAGCTGTACGGGCTACACCGCAGGTTTCGATTACACGTCCGATTATATCGCGCAATGACTTTTTGGAAAGCAATTCATTGATATAACCCATTTCAGCCGGAACGTTTTTATTGAATAAAATTCTTCCGATGGTTGTTTCAATCAGTTGTGTGGTTAGCTGATTATTTTCATCCAGGTCTTTGGTTCTCACCTTAATGATAGCATGTAAATCTACTCTACCTTCGTTATAAGCAATTTCAGCTTCTTCGGGCGAATAGAATATCAATCCTTCACCTCTGGCTCCCGGACGTGGCTTGGTGATGTAGTACAGTCCAAGCACCATGTCCTGCGAAGGTACAGTGATAGGAGCTCCATTGGCAGGATTAAGGATATTGTGAGATGCAAGCATCAACATTTGTGCTTCGAGTATTGCTTCGTTTCCGAGTGGAAGGTGTACAGCCATCTGGTCGCCATCGAAGTCGGCATTGAACGCAGTACATGACAGCGGGTGCAATTGTATGGCTTTTCCTTCAATCATTTTCGGCTGGAATGCCTGGATACCCAACCGGTGAAGTGTAGGGGCACGGTTTAGCAGTACGGGATGTCCTTTCATCACGTATTCTAAAATATCCCAAATCACCGGATCTTTTCGGTCAATTACTTTTTTGGCCGATTTTACCGTTTTTACTATTCCTCTCTCGATAAGTTTTCGAATAACAAACGGCTTGTAAAGCTCGGCAGCCATATCTTTTGGCAATCCGCATTCATGCATTTTCAGTTCCGGACCTACCACAATAACCGAACGGGCAGAATAATCCACACGTTTACCAAGCAGGTTCTGGCGGAACCGGCCCTGTTTTCCTTTCAAACTGTCGGAAAGTGATTTCAGCGGACGGTTTGCATCGGTTTTAACCGCACTTGATTTGCGTGAATTGTCAAACAGTGAATCCACCGATTCCTGAAGCATACGCTTTTCATTTCTCAGAATAACTTCAGGAGCCTTAATTTCAATCAATCTTTTTAATCGGTTATTGCGTATAATCACCCTACGGTACAGGTCATTCAGGTCAGAAGTAGCAAAGCGGCCTCCATCCAGCGGAACCAGCGGACGTAATTCCGGTGGAATTACCGGTACTACTTTGATGACCATCCATTCCGGTTTGTTTCGGTTTTTGGATGCACGGAAGGACTCTACAATCTGAAGACGTTTCAAAGCTTCTGTTTTGCGTTGCTGTGAGGTATCGGTGTTTGCTTTGTTACGCAGATCGTATGAAAGCACATCCAGATCGAGGCGATTGAGCAAATCGTAAATGGCATCGCCACCCATTTTTGCAATGAATTTGTTCGGATCGGTATCCTCAAGCATCTGATTTTCACGCGGAAGTGTTTCCAGCAGATTCAGGTATTCTTCTTCAGTAAGGAGTTCACCGTAAGTGATATTTTCGTTATTTTCAAGTATACCGGCCTGGATTATCACATATTTTTCGTAATAAATGATTGCATCCAGTTTTTTAGTTGGCATTCCGAGGAGATAACCGATTTTGTTTGGCAACGAGCGGAAATACCAGATATGTGCTACAGGCACAACCAGTTGAATATGTCCCATTCTCTCACGGCGTACTTTCTTTTCGGTGACTTCCACACCGCACCGGTCGCAAACGATACCACGATAACGGATTCGTTTATATTTGCCGCAATGACATTCAAAGTCTTTTGTCGGACCGAAAATCCTTTCGCAAAATAATCCGTCGCGTTCGGGTTTGTAAGTACGATAATTGATAGTTTCAGGTTTCAAAACCTCTCCGCTTGAAAGTTTCAACACTTCTTCGGGCGAAGCTAATCCGATGGAGATTTTACTAAAACTACTTTTTGATTTATTATCTAATTTAAAAGCCATGTTCGTATAATATGCCCCTACCCCCTGAAAGGAGAATTTAGAGCGTTAATTAAATTTTTAAAAATATATGAAGCTTTATTTCAACGTCATTACGTTAGGAAATATTGATTTCCCCACCAATTATTCTCCCTTCAGGAGGTCATGGGGCGGATCTTTTACTCCAGATTGACACTTAGTGCCAAACCTCTCAGTTCGTGTAACAACACATTGAGAGATTCCGGAATTCCGGCAGCCGGCATCGGATCGCCTTTTACGATTGCTTCGTATGTACGGGCTCTTCCCATCACGTCGTCGGACTTCACGGTAAGGATTTCCTGCAAAATATGCGATGCACCGAAAGCTTCGAGTGCCCAGACTTCCATCTCCCCGAAACGCTGACCACCAAACTGAGCTTTACCTCCAAGTGGCTGCTGTGTAATGAGTGAGTATGGTCCGATGGAGCGTGCATGCATTTTATCGTCAACCATGTGACCGAGTTTGAGCATATAAATCACACCCACGGTGGCTGTCTGGTCGAAACGTTCGCCGGTTCCTCCGTCGTAAAGATAAGTTTTACCATAGCGTGGAATTCCTGCCTTGTCGCACCATTCATCAAGGTCGCTTAATTCGGCCCCGTCAAATATAGGAGTTGCAAATCTTACTCCCATTTCTTTTCCTGCCCATCCCAGTACGGTTTCGAAAATCTGTCCGAGGTTCATACGTGATGGTACACCGAGCGGATTCAGTACTATATCAACCGGAGTTCCGTCTTCGAGGAATGGCATATCTTCCTGACGCACAATACGCGACACTATACCTTTGTTACCGTGGCGACCGGCCATTTTGTCCCCAACGCGAATTTTGCGTTTTTTGGCAATATAAACTTTTGCCATCTGTACAATTCCGTTAGGAAGTTCATCACCTATTGTTATATTGAATTTCTGGCGTTTTATCTGAGCGTCGAGTTCTTTGAATTTCTGCAGGTAATTCAGAATCAACTGGCGGATCAGCTCGTTTTTATGACTATCAGTAGTCCATTTGGAAAGCTGAATAGTAGTAAAATCAATTTCGCTTAGTCGCTCAGCCGTGAATTTGCTGTTTCGTGAAATAATATCGGTACCCAGAAAATCTTTTACACCCGCAGAAGCTTTATCTTCAATAATCAACAGAAGTTTTTCAATCAGGGTATCTTTGAGTTTGGCTGCCTGTTTTTCGAATTGTTCTTCCAGTTTCGGAAGTTCGGCTTTGTCGGCCAGTTTTGTTTTTCGGTTTTTCTGTGCTTTCGAGAAGAGTCGTTTAGCAATAACAACTCCCGACAAAGAAGGTGTGGCTTTCAACGAGGCATCTTTCACATCACCTGCTTTATCACCAAAGATAGCCCGAAGGAGTTTTTCTTCCGGTGAAGGATCTGATTCCCCTTTCGGTGTAATTTTACCGATGATAATATCGCCGGGTTCAATGCGTGCACCGATGCGGATAATACCGTTTTCGTCCAGATCCCGTGTAGCTTCTTCGCTTACGTTGGGAATATCAGCCGTAAACTCTTCGATACCCCGTTTGGTTTCACGTACCTCCAGCAATTGTTCAACTACATGAATGGAAGTAAACACATCTTCGCGTACCACTTTCTCGTTAATAACAATGGCATCTTCAAAATTATACCCTTTCCAGGGCATGAATGCCACTTTCAGGTTTTTCCCGATTGCCAGTTCACCTTTTTCGGTAGCATAACCTTCTGTCAGAATCTGACCTGCTTTTACCTTGTCGCCTTTTTTTACTATCGGACGAAGGTCAATGGTTGTATTCTGATTGGTTTTCATGAATTTAGGTAATTCATATGTTTTGACAGCGGTGTCAAAACTTACAAATTCCTCTTCTTCAGTGCGTTCGTATTTCACTTTTATTGTAGTGGCATCAACAAATTCAACAATTCCTTCGCCTTCTGCAATAATCTGTGTACGGGAGTCGCGGATGAGTTGTCCTTCTATTCCGGTTCCTACAATCGGAGCTTCGCATCGGAGCAGCGGAACTGCCTGGCGCATCATGTTTGAGCCCATCAGTGCACGGTTAGCATCATCGTGTTCCAGGAATGGAATTAATGCAGCTGCAATGGAAGCAATTTGTGAGGGCGAAACGTCCATTAAATGAACGTCAGATGGTGTTACAACGGGGAAATCTGCTCCTAAACGGGTTTTTACAGTTTTACGGATAAAACTGCCATCGTCGTTGAGCGGTGCATTACCCTGTGCTACCACTAAATCTTCTTCTTCTTCGGCTGTAAAATAAGCTATTCCTTCGTTTGAAATATCTACTTTTGCATCAGTTACTTTACGGTAGGGTGTGGAAATAAATCCTAAATCATTGATTTTGGCATAGATACACAACGAAGAAATAAGTCCGATGTTAGGGCCTTCCGGAGTTTCAATCGGGCAGAGACGTCCGTAATGCGTGTAGTGAACGTCGCGCACTTCAAAGCCGGCTCTTTCACGCGATAACCCGCCTGGGCCTAAAGCCGACAAACGACGTTTGTGAGTAATTTCTGCCAGTGGATTCTGCTGATCCATAAACTGCGAAAGTGCATTCGTTCCGAAAAATGAATTGATTACCGAGGTAATGCTTTTTGAATTTATCAAGTCAACCGGAGTAAATACCTCATTATCACGCACATTCATTCTCTCGCGGATAGTGCGGGCCATACGCGCGAGTCCTACTCCGAACTGATTATAGAGTTGTTCGCCCACTGTACGTACCCTACGGTTGCTAAGGTGGTCGATATCGTCTACTTCGGCTTTGGAATTTATCAGTTCAACGAGGTATTTGATAATTTCGATAATATCTTCTTTGGTCAGTACCTTAATCTCATCATCAATCGAAAGATTCAGTTTTCTATTGATACGGAACCGGCCTACATCGCCCAGGTCATATCTTTTTTCAGAGAAGAAGAGGTTGTTGATTACTTCACGCGCCGAAGAATCATCTGCTGGTTCGGCATTACGTAACTGACGATAAATATAAAGTACGGCCTCTTTCTCAGAGTTGCTCGGGTCTTTCTGCAATGTATTGTAAATGATTGCATAGTCGCTCTGGTTGGCATCGTCCTTGTGTATGAGTACATTCTGAGCTCCCGAATCAATAATCATATCGATATGATCACTGTCAATTACTGTTTCACGGTCAATGGTTACTTCATTACGTTCGATAGTAACCACTTCGCCGGTATCTTCATCTACAAAATCCTCTACCCACGATTTCAGCACACGTGCTGCAAGTTTACGTCCGACTACTTTTTTCAGATTGGTTTTATTGACTTTGATTTCTTCAGCCAGGTTGAATATTTCCAAAATGTCTTTGTCACTTTCAAAGCCGATAGCACGCAACAGTGTTGTTACGGGTAATTTCTTTTTACGGTCGATGTATGCATACATCACATTGTTGATGTCTGTAGCAAACTCAATCCATGAACCACGGAAAGGAATAATACGTGCAGAATATAGTTTTGTACCATTCGCGTGCAGACTTTGTCCGAAGAACACACCGGGCGAACGGTGTAATTGTGATACGATCACCCGTTCGGCTCCGTTGATAACGAATGTGCCTTTGGGTGTCATATATGGAATTGGACCCAGATATACATCCTGAATCACGGTATCAAAATCTTCGTGTTCGGGATCGGTACAATAAAGTTTTAATTTGGCTTTTAATGGAACACTATAGGTTAATCCACGTTCGAAACATTCCTCAATGGTATATCGGGGTGGATCTATGAAGTAATCGAGAAATTCAAGTACAAAATTGTTGCGGGTGTCGGCAATCGGGAAGTTTTCGTTGAAAACTTTGTAAAGTCCCTCAGTTTTCCTTCTTTCAGGCGCCGTGTCCATTTGAAAAAAGTCGTGGAAAGATTTTAATTGTACTTCGAGAAAATCCGGATAATCCATTTGATTTTTAATCGAAGCAAAATTTATTCTTTGATTATTAGTAGTTGAAGACATTGTCAAAGATGGTTTTTTAGTGCGGAGAACTCAATATTTAGTATAGACAGAAAAAGGTTTAGAATCCCCCGAATCGGGGGAATCTAAACCAAACACCTGATAATCAGGTTTTTTTATTTAAGTTCAACTTCAGCTCCGCCTTCAGTAAGTGATTTTTGAAGAGCATCAGCTTCGTCTTTAGTTACACCTTCTTTGATTGCAGAAGGAGCAGCGTCAACTAAATCTTTAGCTTCTTTCAAGCCAAGACCTGTTAATTCTTTTACTAATTTAACTACAGCTAATTTGTTAGGACCTGCAGCTTTCAGAATTACATCGAAAGATGTTTTTTCTTCAACCACCGGTGCTGCAGCGCCTGCTGCTGGACCTGCTACTGCAACTGCTGCAGCTGCTGGTTCGATACCATATTCGTCTTTCAAAATTTGAGCTAACTCATTCACTTCTTTTACTGTTAAGTTAACCAATTGTTCTGCAAAAGCTTTTAAATCTGCCATTTTATTTTATTTTAATATTTTTTTGTTAATAATTTATTTATTGTCTTTCACCGAGTGTTTTCAACACGCCGTGAATAGTATTTCCTCCTGACTGGAGTGCGGATATAACGTTCTTAGCAGGCGACTGCAATAATCCGATAAGTTCGCCGATAAGTTCGTTCTTGCTCTTTACGTTGATCAGATTTTCCAACAGATCAGCACCTACATAGAAACATTCTTCTACATACGCAGCTTTTAATACCGGTTTTTTAGCTTTGTTTTTACTGCTGAAGCTTTGAATCACTTTAGCAGGAGCATTGCCTGTATTGCTGAGCATTAATGAAGTTTCACCTTTCAGTGTATCGTATAGCTCGCTGAAATCAACGGGAGCATTCTCAAGAGCCTTTTTGAGCAGGGTGTTTTTGACAACCAGCAGTTTGATTTCCTGGCTGTAGCATGTTCTTCTGAGCTCGCTGGTCTGGGCAGCGTTCAAACCGCCTATATCAGCCAGATAGAAATGTGCATATTGACCTATTGTTGACTCTAATTCTTTGATGACTGTGCTTTTATCTTCCTTTTTCATACTCTTTCTTTGATTTTATTAAGCGCCTACTGTTTTAGGATCGACCTTTATACCGGCACTCATTGTGCTCGAAAGATAAATGCTCTTTACATAAGTACCTTTGGCTGTTGTGGGCTTCAGTTTGATGATTGTGTCAATAAATTCCTTAGCATTTTCAGTAATTTGCTGAGCTGTGAAGGAAACTTTACCGACAGAAGTATGTACAATTCCGAATTTATCAACCTTGAAGTCGATTTTTCCTTGTTTTACTTCTTTTACTGCGCTTGCCACATCCTGAGTTACAGTGCCACTTTTCGGATTTGGCATGAGTCCGCGTGGACCCAAAATTCGTCCTAAAGCACCAATTTTACCCATGATGGCAGGTTGTGTAATGATTACATCCACATCTGTCCAACCGCCTTTGATTTTTTCAATATATTCATCCAGACCAACATGATCGGCTCCTGCTTCTTTGGCAGCAGCTTCCTGGTCGGGAGTACATAATGCAAGAACCCTTACTTGTTTACCTGTACCATGTGGAAGTGACACTACGCCACGTACCATCTGGTTAGCTTTACGGGGGTCAACACCTAATCGCACGTCAACATCTACAGAAGCATCGAATTTGGTATTGGTGATTTCCTTTACCAGCTCGGCAGCTTCTGCCAATGAATAGGTTTTTCCTGCTTCAATTTTTTCTAAAGCTAACCTTTGATTTTTTGTCAGTTTACTCATTCTAATTGAAGTTTAATTAATTATTATTCGGAAATTCGCCTTTAACGACAATACCCATACTCCGGGCTGTTCCTGCTACCATTTTCATGGCAGATTCCAGTTCGAAACAATTCAAATCGACCATTTTATCTGTTGCAATCTGAGTTACCTGATCCCAGGTAATTTCGGCCACTTTTTTACGGTTAGGCTCTGCAGATCCACCCTTAACTTTGGCTGCTTCAAGAAGTTGAATAGCTACTGGTGGGGTTTTTACAATAAAGTCGAATGATTTGTCGGAATAATAGGTGATGACAACGGGAAGTATTTTTCCCGCTTTTTCCTGGGTTCTGGCATTAAATTGTTTGCAAAACTCCATAATGTTGATACCTTTTGATCCCAATGCAGGGCCAACAGGTGGAGATGGGTTTGCCGCACCTCCTTTTATCTGCAATTTAATAAGTCCAGCAATCTCTTTTGCCATAATTTATATTTTTTGATGTTAATTTAAGAAGCAGGGGATTTACGTAACAAATTTCTCCCTTACTCCTTTTCTACTTGTGTGAAGCTTAATTCGAGCGGATTTTTGCGCCCGAAAATCATAACCATAACTTTCAGCTTTTTCTTTTCATTATTTACCTCTTCGATAGAACCACTGAAACCACTGAATGGCCCACTGATTACCTTCACGTTCTCACCGATATAGAAAGGTGTTAACATTTCTTCTCCAATTTCCTGTAGCTCGTCTACTGTACCCAGAATCCGGTTTACCTCAGACTGGCGTATAGGTGTGGGAGTATTGTCCTTTTCACCCAAAAAACCGAGTACGTTTGGAACGTTGCGTAAATGATGTTGAATTTCGCCGCTTAAGTTTGCTTCAATCAGGACATAACCCGGAAGATAACTACGTTCTTTTGTAATTTTCTTACCGTTACGGATTTGAAAAACCTTTTCAGTAGGAATAAGAACCTGAGCTACATACTGACCAAGATTGGAATTTTTGATTTCTGCATCAATGTATTCCTTTACCTTGTTCTCTTTTCCGCTAATAGCACGAAGTACGTACCATTTGAAATTACCAGTTGACTCAGTCACTTTTTCTACCTCCAAAGTTTAATTAAAATAATCCGTAAACAAATGTCATAATTTTCTCAAACGAAAAGTCCATTAACCAGACTACCAGGGCAATAATGATGGAAGCTACCAATACTACCACAGCACTGTTGGTCAATTCCGAGCGCGAAGGCCAGGATACCTTATGAACCAGTTCGGTATACGATTCTTTAAAGCTGTTTCCAACTTTTGCAAAAAAATTATTCTTCATACACTAATAGAATTTGCACGGGCAGAGAGGCTCGAACTCCCGACACCTGGTTTTGGAGACCAGTGCTCTACCAACTGAGCTACGCCCGTATTAGCCCCTCCAAACCTCCCCATAAGGGAGGCTTAAGAGGCATGATTATTTGAAAGCCTTTTATTAAAGTCCCCCCTGCGGGGGGATTCAGGGGGCTTATTAGTCAAGCAATGCTGTGATCTGACCAGAACCTACTGTACGTCCACCTTCGCGGATAGCAAAGCGAAGACCTTCTGAGCAAGCTACCGGATAAATCAATTTTACATCGATTTCCAGGTTATCGCCGGGCATTACCATTTCTGTTCCTTCCGGAAGAGTGATTTCACCAGTTACGTCCAATGTACGGATGTAGAACTGAGGACGATATTTGTTGTGGAATGGAGTGTGACGTCCACCTTCTTCTTTTTTCAGGATATACACAGAAGCTTTGAAATGATCGTGAGGTTTCACAGAGTTTGGCTTAGCGATTACCATACCACGTTTGATTTCATCTTTGTCGATACCGCGAAGCAAAAGTCCTACGTTATCACCGGCTTCACCTCTGTCAAGAATTTTACGGAACATTTCAACTCCGGTTACAACAGATTTTCTTCCTTCAGCACCCAAACCAATGATTTGAATTTCTTCACCTGTATTGATAACACCTGTTTCGATACGACCGGTAGCTACTGTACCACGTCCTGTGATTGAGAATACGTCTTCAACCGGCATAAGGAATGGTTTGTCAATAGCACGAGGAGGCAACTGGATCCAGCTATCAACAGCATCCATCAGTTCCATGATTTTATCTTCCCACTCAGCAACTCCGTTCAATCCACCAAGAGCAGAACCGCGGATTACAGGTGTGTTGTCACCGTCGAAATCATAGAATGAAAGCAGTTCGCGCATTTCCATTTCTACCAGTTCGAGCATTTCTTCGTCGTCAACCATGTCGCATTTGTTCATAAATACAACCAGACGGGGTACGTTCACCTGACGAGCCAACAGAATGTGCTCACGTGTTTGAGGCATAGGACCATCGGTAGCGGCTACTACAATGATAGCACCATCCATTTGAGCTGCACCTGTTACCATGTTCTTTACGTAGTCAGCGTGACCCGGGCAGTCAACATGTGCGTAGTGACGGTTGGCAGTTTGGTATTCAACGTGCGCGGTATTGATAGTGATACCACGTTCTTTTTCTTCAGGGGCATTGTCAATGGAGTCGAATGAACGAACTTCTGATAGACCTCTTTTTGCTAATACAGTTGTGATTGCTGCGGTCAAAGTAGTTTTTCCGTGGTCAACGTGTCCGATTGTACCCACGTTAACGTGCGGTTTCGACCTGTCAAATTTTTCTTTTGCCATAACTCAAAGATTATTTTTTTTAATAAATTAGTAATTTAATATGTTTATAATAGCTTTATACTTTTTTTGAGCTGTTGATGGGAGTTGAACCCATGACCTCTTCCTTACCAAGGAAGTGCTCTACCACTGAGCTACAACAGCGTAAAGAAGATTTTGAGTGCTGAGTTCAGAGTTCAGATTCAGTTTAACTTATACACTGCTCCTTCGCTCATCGTTCTTTACTCTTGTGTTTAAATATCATTCGTCAATGATATTCACTCTTTTCAGAGCGGAAGACGGGGCTCAAACCCGCGACCCTCAGCTTGGAAGGCTAATGCTCTATCGACTGAGCTACTTCCGCAATTTTAATGTGCCAATTTTCAAATGTGCCAATGTGCCAATTTTTCAATGTGCTAATTTGCCAACTTTAGAAATTGACGGAATTAATATTGGCACATTGTCATATTAATTCATTAGCATATTTATTTGTGGGCAGTGAAGGATTCGAACCTCCGAAGTCGAAAGACAGCTGAGTTACAGTCAGCCCCAGTTGGCCACTTTGGTAACTGCCCTTTTTTTTTTGGTTTATTGGTTAATTAGTAAATTCGGATATTTGCCACATTTTGGCAAAAAAAATTAACTATTTCACAACTCAACTTTTATACTAATATACTATTTTACTAAAAGTGAGCCTCTTGTCGGATTCGAACCAACGACCCCGAGATTACAAATCACGTGCTCTGGCCAGCTGAGCTAAAGAGGCAAATACTTATTATCTAAGCCTTTGCAGGGATAAAAAGCCGTTCGAATATCGCTATTCAAACGGCTTGCAAAAATACAAAATTATTTTGATATACAAAACTAATTGTTCAATTTTTTATTTTTTAGCTAATTTTTCCTTGTATTTAATCACTTGCTTTTCGATTGCTTCCAACCCCAGATCAACTGCTTCTTCAAAAGTATCGCAGGTTTTCGAGGCAAAGAATTCCACGTTAGGAGCTGTCACCTTTATTTCTGCTTCCTTGTTTGTGGCCGTTTCCGGCTTAACCACCTTCAGGTACACATCCATAGTCATAATTTCATCAAACACCTTACTGAGTTTCATAGCTTTTTTGTTGATGTAAGCTTCCAACTTTTCTGTAGCATCAAAGTTGATGGATTGAATTCTAAATTTCATATCTGACCTCCTTTTTTAATAGCTCGTGGATGAGCCTGTTTATAAATTTTATTTAATTCGCTGAAACTTACATGGGTATAAACCTGGGTAGCAGCCAGACTGCTATGCCCGAGCAGGTCTTTTACCGCATTTATATCAGCTCCGTTGTTAAGCAGGATGGTAGCAAAAGTATGACGCAAAACGTGAGGACTTTGTTTTTTCAAGGTGCTGAACTGCGCCATTTCGTTGTGTACAATATTATAGATAGCTTTACTGTACATTTTCATTCCGTTTTTTCGTACAAAAAGTGCATCGCATTTTATATCAGTCACCCTGTTTCTTATTTCCTTATATACTCTCAGGTCTTGACAGATTGTTTCTCCGAGCGGAATGATCCGTTCTTTGTTTCTTTTTCCGATTACCCGCAACTGTCGGGCGTCAAAATCAACACTTGAATCGGTAAGTGAAACAAGTTCTGATACACGCATTCCGGTTTCGTAAAAAAGATCGATAATCATACGGTTTCTGACGGCTTCAAATCCTCCTGTACGGTTGTTTTCTGAAAGCACGTTATCCATCTCCTGTTGTTTGTAAAACGCAGGAAGTGGCTTATTTGTTTTTGGCAATACGAGTTTTAATGCCGGATTTTTGTCGACCAGCCCTCTTTTCATCAAAAAACGCCAGAATGACTTGAGAGAAGATATTTTTCTTGATATGGACCGGGGTGAAACACCGCGTTCCATGAAAGATAGTATCCATTGCTGAATGGTGCTCTGTGAAACAAGGGTGGGATTGAATTCTGATGGATCAGTTCGGAGAAAATCGCAGAACTGATACAAATCGGTGCGATATGACAAAACAGTATGAGATGAATAATTCTTCTCATACTGTAAATATTGTAAAAACAGGCTGATCATACCGATAAAATTTCCGTTGTGCTAACAACAAACGAAAATAGAATAATTTTATCAATATACCAACTTTTCGAAAAAAAAATTTCAGTTAATCTTCGCTTCTCTGCATTTGTTGCACGTAAACAGCGTGATTCTTTTGTTCACGTTTAATGATAGAAGGCTTATCAAAGCACTGACGACGACGCAATTCTTTTACAACTCCGGTTTTTTCAAATTTCCGTTTGAATTTTTTAAGTGCTTTTTCAATGTTTTCGCCTTCTTTTACAGGTACTACAATCATAATTAAATCTTATTTTAATTGTTTTTGGGTTGCTTATTTTTTTGGTCTGCAAAGATACAGAATCATTTTCAAATTCCAAAACTTAAACAAATATTTTATTTTATATCAAATCAGGATTTTATTCAGGATGTTTTAGTTGTTGTTTATGCTGTTTGGTTGCTTGTTTATTATTTTCGTGTCAAAGAGGTTGGATCCAGTTTAAGAATTTCGGGAATCTGCATACGCAGGAGCGAGTCAGGTGAAATCTCAGCAAATCGAAATTCTTTGTTTTCCCGGAAATGAGTAGCGACAAACAAATCGGGAGAATCGTTGTGGAGAAAAACAGGTTCATCTTCGTTGCATTCTACAGTCGTAGCATCGGTCAGCAAGCCCGAAATACCGTTTTCAGACACTACCTGATAGCCTGAGTTGAGTTGTTGTATTTTATTATTTATCCAATCATAGATATAAGTAGGATCGTAGATATTGTAACTGACAAAGTCCACATTTTTTTCTCCCTCTCCGCTATGCCATAGCAGCGTGCGTTTTATTTCACCCGATTTTATTTTTTTACCCTGATTAAACTTGCCGCCAATGAGTTTCATCGGTATATTCACATTTATTTTCCATCCGCAGCTATCGGGAGGTTGTATTCCGGCGAGTTCGAGTATGGCTATTGCAAAAGCCGAGCAACCGGCTCCTTCGTATTTGTACCTTGGCCAAAAGGATCCACCGTAGAATCCTGACTGCGATTGTCTTCCCATCATGTTCGACGAATACATTTTAATAAAATCAATAATTCTCCGGGTGCTTTTTTCATTCAGTTTGTATTTAATGAAGGCAAGTTTATCCCGCCGGGCATATACTTTTAAATTATGCATCAGTTCATCTGCCGGCTCCATGCGTCCTTTCAGTGCCGCCCCAAGTATTCCGAGACCAATTTTTTCATTGAACAGCAGTTTTCGCTTTTCTTCCATCCCGCATGAAGTCTGCGCCGTAAGCAGAGGTTTGTCCAGCAGTGGTGTTTGAAGTTTTACAGCCATGTGTCCGAGTAAATAATGATCAGTCAGAAACATTGTTTTCAAATACAAATCGATGGTCGATTTGTATAAGCTTGCCGGACTGGTCCAGGCGAGTGGCTTTAATGTGGGAAAAACGTACACTGTTAATTCATGCGAATTATCGCCTGCTGACAATTTATCGGATTGAGGCCATACAATACTGATATTGACAACTACGAGTGTAATTATCAACATTAGCTTAAGTGTTGCGCTTTTTACTTTCATTTGTTTTTCAGCCGGTTCATAAATTCTTTCATGCCTTCGCCGGCTCCTTTTTTTATTACTGAAATATCGCGTCCGTAAACTCCCACTTCGTTGGGATCAATCAAATAGACAGGTACGCCGGAACGTACGTAGTGAATGAGTCCGGCGGCAGGATATACCTGCATGGAAGTACCTATTATGAGCATGATATCAGCTTCTTCCACAGTCCTTATTGCCTGATCCATAGCAGGTACGGCTTCGCCAAACCAAACTATATGCGGTCGCAGTTGAAATCCTTCCGGACATACATCGCCTGGGTGAGTTTCGTAGTTATCATCGCTCAGCGTAAAAATTTCTTCTCCCGGACCGGTTGAGCGGACTTTCATCAGTTCGCCGTGCAGGTGCAGTACATTGGTGCTTCCGGCTTTTTCGTGCAGATTATCCACATTCTGCGTGATGATCTTGACATCATATTCTTTTTCAAGTTCGGCCAAGGCCAGATGTCCGGCGTTGGGCTTTACCGCCAGTAGTTCCTTCCTGCGAAGATTGTAAAAGTTGAGAACCAACTCCGGATTTCGCTTCCAGGCTTCGGGAGTGGCTACATCTTCCACTTTATGGTTATCCCAGAGGCCTCCTCCACCTCTGAAAGTAGATAATCCACTTTCCACACTCATGCCTGCTCCGGTAAGCACCACCAATTCCTTTTTTCTGTTCATGACTCAAGTCGTTTTTCAGGTTTTGAAATGTTCACAAAAATACTATTTTTCTGCCATACGAAAGGATTCTCTGTTTATTTTTTCAGAAAAAGGGTTCAATGTTAAATTAAATTTCCGTCCCGACAAAACCGGATTTTCTAAAAAAATCACTCATCTTTTTCCGAAAACAGCAACGAGGTTATTAAAAAATTATTTCTTACTTTTGCACACAACAGCAAAACGGACTTTCTGATGAAAAAATCAACGATACTTGTCATCTTCCTGTTCATATTCGTTTTAATTCGGGCACAGCAGTTTACCGATGAGAAATACGCACTTACCACCACCGCCACCTCCGTCGGAGCCGGATTTATCACACTGCTGGATCCCTATCTTTCACCTTTTGAATATAAAGGTTTTGAGATGAGAATCGAAAACAAATCCCGCCGTTTTTTCAATCCGGACAACGACAATCTTTCCTATTCACACCGCATGTATCTTGAGCTGGGTAAAGGAAATCATCCGAGTGGTAAAAACAGCATGTTGTTTTTCAATACAAATTACATGTACGGATTAAATTATCACATGCGTCCGGTGGAAAATCTGATGATACTGGCCGGAGGGAGCTGGGACATTGATTTGGGAGGTAAATATCTGGGAAGGAATGTGAATAATCCGTTTTCGCTCGACTTTTTTTCGGATTTGAACGCTACTGCCGAAATACAGTACGAATTTGATTTGAAAAACCGGTCAATCCGCATTCAGTACGGTGCTGTATGTCCGGTAGCGGGATTTATGTTTGTACCGATGCAAAATGTAAGTTATTACGAATTGTTTGTGCTTGACAACACCAAAAATGCATTTCATTTCAGTTCTGTCCACAACAAACGTGCATGGTATCAATATCTCAATCTAGATATTCCTTTCAAATCCAACACATTGCGACTAAGTTTGCAGCATGATTACCAAAAATATTCTGCCAATGAAGTAATTTACCGAAAAAATGCAATCAGTTTATCTGTGGGAGCGGTAATGCATTTATACACATTCAGAGGCAATAAAGATAGAATTCCTACGCATTTCATCCATTCGTATGAGTAAATTGTTCAGATATATTCTCCTTCTGCCTGCATTGATCAGTGTGCTTCAAGCCTGCATGAAAGAACCTGATATTCAACCGAATACCAATAAAGGGAATTTGGATGCCCTGTGGCAGATCATTGACAGGCGATACTGTTATCTCGATTACAAAAACATCAACTGGGACTCCATCTACACCGAATACGTTGTTCGCCTGGATACGGTTACAAACAAATACGGACTTTTCGACCTGCTGGGTGAAATGCTGCTCAATCTCAAAGATGGCCACGTAAACCTGTATTCGGAATTTGACCGCAGCCGTTACTGGAAATGGTACACCGATTATCCCGAAAATTTCAACTCCAGTCTTATCTATACAAACCGCTATTTGGGAAACAATTACCGGATTGCGGGTGGCATCCGATACCGCAAAATAGCAGGCGACAGGATTGGATATATGTATTACAGCAGTTTCTCGAACAGTTTCAGCGATGCAAATATCCGGTCAGTTTTTGAAGTCTTTGCCGGGTGCAAGGGTCTGATTATTGATGTAAGGGGCAATGGTGGCGGCCTGGTGTCGAATGCTGCACTGCTGGCTTCTTACTTTTTCGATGAAAAAAAACTCACAAGCTATATCAGCCATAAAACAGGAAACGGCCATTCCGACTTTTCGGAACCCACAGCAGTATATACCGAACCACACAAAAAAATTAAATGGGAACGTCCGGTGGTAATTCTCACCAACCGTATGTCTTACAGTGCCACCAACGAATTCGTATGCAGGATGAAATACGCTCCGAAAGCTACAATTGCAGGCGACAAAACGGGCGGAGGAGGCGGACTCCCCTTATCAAGCGAACTTCCGAATGGCTGGATGGTACGGTTTTCGGCCAGCCCCATGTATGATGCCGGAATGATTAATACCGAATGGGGAATTGATCCGGACGTGAAAGTGAATTTAAGCAAACAGGACGAAGCCAACGGATACGACACCATAATAGAAAAAGCAGTTTCACTCATTTTAGATTAAAAAAGGATTTATACTTAATTATGCGCAAGCTGAAGATTACTGAATTAAACCGGCTGACAACCGAGGAATTCAAACATACAGAAAAGACACCACTCACAGTGATACTCGACAATGTACGAAGCCTGCACAACGTAGGATCTGTTTTCAGAACTTCCGATGCATTTCTGGTGGAATGCGTATATCTTTGTGGCATTACATCCACTCCTCCACATGCCGAGATACACAAAACAGCCCTGGGAGCCGAAAATACGGTGAACTGGAAGTACTGTGAAGATGCTCTCGGCGCAGTACGCGAACTGAAGACAAAAGGATACACCATATTTGCCATTGAGCAGGCCGAAGGAAGCACTTCGCTGGAGAAAATAAATCCTCACAGGGATCAGAAATACGCCGTGGTGCTGGGCAACGAAGTGAAAGGTGTGCAGCAAGCGGTGATAGATGAATGTCACGCATGCCTTGAAATTCCGCAATTCGGAACAAAACATTCTTTGAACGTAAGCGTTACAGCAGGGATAGTAATCTGGGAATTTGTAAACAAACTCGGATTGAGTTCGGCAGGCCTGTTCAATGAAAAGTATTTTTTTTCAAGTAACAAAAAATAAAAAATAATGAGAATTAGAAACTTCATACTGACTGCAACGCTTGTGGTTTCGCACTTTATTTACAGTCAAAGTGGTGTTCAGAAAGAAACATATCAGGCATTTCTGAACAACGATGAAACCAGGTGGAGAAATGTGACTACAAAATTTGAGAAAAGTGCCGACTTAAACGAGTCAGCTGACCTGCTGCAACTAATTAATTATTATTACTGCTACGTATCGGTACTCATAGACAAGCAAATGGACAAACAGGCAGATGAAAACATCAGGAAAGCTGAAGTTTACATCAGCAAGGTATTGAAATCAGAACCGAATAATGCGCTTGGAATCAACTACAAAGGTATTTTTCAGAGTTATCAGGTATCGTTGAACAAAATGAAAGCCGCCACCATGGGAAAGCAAATTCTGGGCAACCTCAACAAGGCATACAGCCTCGATCCGAACAGCGTACAGATACTTTTTTGACCGTGGAAACTCGTTTTATTACCCTCCAAAAGTACTCGGAGGCAACAAAAAGGAAGCATTGAATTACTTCCAAAAAGCAATATCACTCATCGAAAAACAAAAAAATACACACCAAAACTGGATGTATCTTCAGTTGTTGTTTCTCGAGGCTCACTGCAATGAATTATTGGGGAATACGGATCTGGCGCGGAAAGGGTACGAAAAAGCACTTAAAACGGAGCCAAACTTTAAACTTGTACGCGATAAATATTACCCTGATTTTTTGAAAAAAATACGGAAACTGATTGCATGAACTTTCAAACAATCCGTATCAGTGAAAACCAGGGTTTTACAATACAAAAAAAAATGATTTTCAGGCATATAATCACTTAGCTCTTATGAAAACCAACGATTGGAAAGACAAATTAGGCACATTATTGCCGGAAGATTTCAAACCTGAGCCTGCACCTGAAGCTACTGAAACAAAAATCCGATACGAAAACCAGCTACTGCGCATCGAACTCGACAAGAGAAAGGGCAAACCGGCAACGCTTGTTACTGAATTTCAGGGTACTGACGATGAATTGAAAGAGCTGGCTAAAGTACTGAAAAACAAATGTGCTGCAGGAGGTTCACAGCGCGATGGCGAAATTCTTATTCAGGGCGATTTCCGTGTAAAAGTAGCTGAGATACTTCAAAACATGGGATTCAAAGTAAGGAAAATCAATTTCAAATAAAAACAGTCATTTTAAATAAATGAAATATCCAATCACCTGCATACTTATTATATTGCTGTTAAACAGCACTTTATATGCAAGTGATACACTCACTGAGCACCAGGACTCCACCATACAGCTGAATGAAATCGTAGTAGATGCATACCGGATCAATACCCGATTACAAAAAATACCCGGAAATATTGCTGTGCTGACAGCTAATGAAACCAGCCTTTCGGATGGGAACAATTTTACCCCAGCACTCCATTCCACACCCGGCATTTATATGCACAGCGGCACTTACGGTACCAGTCGGATTGTAATACGTGGTGTGGGAAGCCGTACGCCCTACAACACCAACCGGATAAAATCATACCTGAATGATATTCCGATAACGACCTCTGATGGAATTTCGACTCCCGAAGATATTGATTTACTAAGCATTCAACGAATTGAGATAGTAAAAGGGCCTGCATCTGCACTCTATGGTTCCGGCATGGGAGGCAATATCAACCTGTACACACCTTCCGAAAAAGAGAAAAGTGCAAACGGAAGCATTCAGTACGGCAGTTTCAATACGATGAAAGTAGGTGCAAGTGGAATTGTGAACAGCAGAAATTTCAATCTGTTCGGCAGCTTAAACCACCTGACGTCGGATGGTTATCGGGAAAACAATCATTTCATCCGGACTTCGGCCATTTCGTCGGGACGATGGACTCTGCCTCACTACTCGCTGGAATACACCCTGCTGCTGATGAATGTAAACGCCGGATTACCAAGTTCCATCGGGAAAACGCTGTACAACACCCATCCGCAGGCGGCAGCTGTTCAATGGAATTTAATCAAAGGCTATAAAAAACTCAGCAAAGCGATTGGCGGAATTACGCTGGCTAAAAAAATAACCCCCAATGTGAGCAATCGGTTTACTGTTTTTACGCGATGGATTGATAGCTACGAGAAACGTCCTTTCAACAATCTGGATGACGGCACGTTCAGTATCGGATGGAGGGAAAAATTGTCTTTCCACTCGGAAAAATGGGATTTTGCAGCAGGAGCCGAATTTGTAAACGATACCTACAACTGGCAACTCGACAAAAACAATGCGTTGATAAATAAAAACTCCGAAAACCGCAATCAGCTGAATATCTTTGGAATAGCCTATTTCAGACCCTCTGAAAAATGGAATATTTCGGCTGGAAGCGCATTAAATAAAGTGAATTACTCGCTTACAGACCAGTTTGCAGAAAACAGTGACCAAAGCGGGACACGTAATTTCCCGTTTATATTTTCGCCACGTCTGGGTGTAAACTACACTCCAACACCGCAAATAGCACTTTATTCATCGGTAGGAAGCGGATTCTCCATGCCTTCACCCGAAGAAACACTCCTTCCCGAAGGGAAAATCAATCAGGCAATTCAACCCGAACAGGGCATTCAGGCAGAGGTTGGTATGAGACTCAATCTATATGACAGCAATACACAGCTGGATCTGGCGGTTTATCAGATTGACCTGACAAATTTACTGGTGACAAAGCGGCTCACTGAAGATATTTTTACAGGCATCAATGCAGGTAAAACGCGTCATCGGGGCTTTGAATTAATGCTGAAACAGAACCTGCTGCAACTTCAATCCTTTCCGGGAAATCTGAATCTGACAACCAGTTATACATATTCCGATAACAGGTTCATCGATTTCACTGATGGCGGAATCTCATACAACGACAATTCACTTCCGGGAATTCCTTCGCACCTCGTTCAGACTACTTTCAGCTGGAATCCGGCAAAATCGCTGCACGTTCAAACCACCTTTCAGTACGTCGGGTCACAGTATATGGATGATGCTAACACCGAAAAATCGGATGGATATTTCACCATTCAACTGAAAACTGCTTACCGGTTTTCGTTGAAAAAAATTGGAAATATTGAAATTTATGGAGGAGTGAACAATCTGACCGATGCCCGGTATGCTTCGATGATTTCGGTCAATGCCCTTTCAGTTGGCGGAAATGAGCCAAGATATTACTACCCGGGGTTGCCCAGACACTTTTTTGCAGGATTGAGATTTAATTTCAACTAAAAAGAAAGCCGAAAAGCATTCGCCTTCGACTTTCTTCAGAGCATTTTTTTTGAAATATTCTTTTTTTGTGGAGATTTTTATTTTATCCCTTGATAGCTGCAATTCCGGGCAGCACCAACCCCTGAATGGCTTCGAGCAATGCTCCGCCACCGGTTGATACATACGACATATCGTCAACCAGTCCGAATTTATTCACACAAGCCACCGAATCGCCACCACCTACCAGCGAGAATGCTCCGTTGCGGGTAGCTTCAGCAATAGCCTCGCCTACAGCGCGTGATCCGTGCGTAAAGTTTTCGAACTCGAAAACACCGGTAGGACCATTCCAGAGAATGGTTTTGGAAGTTTTGATTACATCGGCAAATATTTTTTCGGTTTCAGGACCTATATCCAGCCCTTCCCATCCATCAGGAATTTCACCAACAGGAACAAAAGCGGTATTGGCATCGTTGCTGAAAGCATCGGCTATTTTTGCATCCACTGCCAGCACCATGTTGACACCGTTCTTTTTTGCTTTTTCGAGCAGTTCGAGTGCCAAATCCAGCTTATCATCTTCGCAGATGGAGATACCTACTTTTCCACCCAGCGCTTTGGTAAATGTGTAAGTCATTCCGCCGGCAATAATCAGGTTATCCACCTTGGTAAGGAGATTTTCGATAATTTCAATTTTGGTTGAAACCTTCGAGCCTCCCATAATGGCAGTAAACGGACGAGCCGGATTTTCCATCAGGGCATCCACGGCGTCCACTTCCTTATTCATCAGGTAACCGAACATTTTGTGGTCTGCATCAAAATAATCGGCAATGAGTGCAGTGGAAGCGTGAGCCCGGTGAGCCGTGCCGAAAGCATCGTTCACATAAGCATCGGCATACGAAGCCAGTTTTTTGGTAAATTCTTTCTGCGAAGCTTTTACTTCTTTCTTAGCAGCTGCTTTTTCTTCTTCGGTAGCTGTTTCGGGCAGGCGTGGCTTTCCTTCTTCTTCGGCATAGAAGCGGAGGTTTTCGAGCAACAACGCTTCACCATCCTGCAATCCGGCTACCATTTTTTCAGTTTCTTCACCCAAAGCGTCGGGAGCAAACTTTACGTCAACACCCAGCAGTTCTGAAACACGGGCTACAATTACTTTCAAAGAGTATTTAGGATCCGGATTTTTTTTCGGACGGCCCATGTGTGAAGCAATGATCAGTCGGCCACCATCGGCAATGATCTTTTTCAACGTCGGCATGGCAGCACGGATACGTGTATCGTCGGTAATGTTGAAATTTTCGTCCACCGGAACATTGAAGTCCACACGAACAAAAGCTTTTTTACCGGCAAAATTAAAGTTGTCTAATGTTTGCATATCATTTTATAGTTTGAATGTTTGAATGTTTTGAATGTTTGAATGTTTTGATGTTTGAATGTTCAAAAATACGTTATCTGCACGCCATACTTCCCCTTTAGGAGGTTGGGGGGGCAACTAATTAGTTTTATACTTAAACTTCACCTCTTTCAGTTCTTCATTGGCTTTTACGATCTTTTTTTTCAGATTTTCCTTGTAATCTGCCAGTTT
>SAAL01000147.1 GCA_009929445.1 Bacteroidia bacterium | reverse complement strand
AGCTTACCCGATTGCAGCTGATCAATGTTGTTCTTCCGCTTCTCCTACTGCTCCTCGGTGGAGTTGTATATCATTGGATAAGAAAAAGGAGATACAGGTAAAAAAATACCAATCTGTAAAATAATAAAGGCGTGAAATTATTCTCACGCCTTTATGTATTTTTGAATATGTGGTTATTGATAAGTCATCAATAAAAAAATGTATTTGCCTGACAAACAATTAAACAGACACATATTCACTTATTTCTTCTAAATTATTCCAAAGCTGCAGCATTTGCTTCTGAAGGCCAGTATGGATTTTGATACAGATTGGAGGTGGCAGCATCTCCGGTGGGTGATGCTAACTGCATTTGTCTGTACGGAATTGGTGACAAATAATTTGCTTTGCTCCAGTTATAACCGTTAAATACAAGATTGGTTGATAAGTTAACGATTTGATAAGGGCGCAAATATTTACTTAAACTTTTATTGGATACGTTAGCTTTTGAAGAACCATCAGCTATTAACCCTGTTGAAGTAACTTCACCCGGCTTTGGATCTGTGTAGAACTTATCGTTATATGCTTCGTCCCAAAGGTTGAAACCTTCAACAATGTAATTGCTTACCTGATCCATAGCACGCCATCTTACCACGTCATTAAACCGGAAACCTTCGCTGGCTAATTCGTTTCTTCTTTCTCTTCGGATATTGTATAAAGTTGCATCAACCAGCACATTTCCCGAATAAGCTCCCCAGTCGCTTTTTTCCTTATTCATATCTGTTGCGGCTATTGTTTTGGTATAATCAGGATCAACACCGGCTCTCGTTCTTAAGTCTTTCCAGTATTTATCTGCATTACCATCAAGCGTTTTTTTCCGCATATAGCAAGCTTCAATATAGTTCAAATAAGCCTCTGCAGCTCTGAAAACGATACTTCCGGAAATACAGGTTAAGTCAGAACCCGGAGCTTCCGTCGGATCGTAATTCAGATACTTTCTGCTTCTGTATCCGGTTACGTCTCTTGTTTCAGCAATATTGATAATTGAAGGTCTTCCGAACACATCTGCATCTTTTTTCACAGTCCGAACATCTTCTTCTCCAGCCAGAAAAAGTTGAAGACGGAGGTCACGGTCTTTTTTGACATCCATAATTTTCAAATCTCCCTGATAACCCGAACCGGGTGCATACCAGGGTAATCCGTTTTTCATCAAATAGCTGTCAACCAAACTTTTAGTATATCCGGTATTTCCGCCACGCTCAACATAAATTGTTACACCGTGTGTTACCCCAAGGCTTACATTATATTGACGCCACATTGCTACTTCGGGGAACTTGGCTAAATCTTTTGATCCAAACATTTCAAAATATTGATTCCAGCCAGAAAACTTATCTCTTGCCGGTGGATTGGTAACTCCAGAATTTGCTGTTAAAGCAATTTTGTCAGCCACTTCTTTTGCAGCAGCCATTGCCTGATCCAGGAAGAAATTTATTTCAGCATCAATATCAATACTGAAACCTTTGTTGTAATCCATTGAAGCGCCCGGCCAACCTGGTCCACCAGGTACGCGGGGAGTTCCTTTATGATAATTCAAAAAACTACCTTCGTACAGAGCAACTCTTGATTTAGCAATTTGTGCGGCTTCTTTTGTAATTCTCACTTTGTTGAATGAAGAACTTGACAACAGAAGAATAGCTGAATCCAAATCGGATAAAATCTGACGGGCTACCTTATTTCTCGGGGCACGTTTTGCAGCAGCAATCAGTACTTCTTCCTGGTCGGGTAATGTATTCAGAACAATAGGAAAATCTCCATAAGTATCCAGTTTGTCAAAATAGGCCATAGCACGGATCATGTACATTTCACCTATGTAATGGTTGATGTTCTGAGTATTTCCGGATATTTTACCTGCTTTCCATTTTGGTAAAACCTGTTCGAGGAAATAGTTGCATCCACGAATGGTTTCGAAGCCCAAACTACCCGTATTGGGAACAAGCCAGGTTCCTTTTGTATATAAATTCAGATTCGGATTGGCTGTTGCCTGATTATCGGTACCGTTATCATAATTACCAATTCCTACACCCCAGCCTCCGTGTGATGGGAATACAGAATTATAGTAGTTGATAGGATAGGAAGCCAGGTCGGCTTCAGAATTTAGGAACACTCCGGGACCTACCTGACTAAGCGGTGGTCTGTCCAGAAAATCGTTACATGAATTAAATGTGACAAGCAACGCCAGCAAACCTATTGCCGACATGAGTTTTTTATTTAATTTTATTATTTTCATTGTTTCTGTTTTTTAAAAGTTTAAGTTTACGCCAAAAGATACTGTTCTGCTCAAAGGATAAAGTTTACCTGGTCCCCAATCACCACCAAGCAATTCGGGATCAAAGATACCTGTAATTTGAGATACGGTAAGTAAATTATCCACAGATACATACAATCGGGCTGTTTGCATACCGGCATATTTAACTACGTTTTGAGGTAATGTATAACCTAGCTGAATGTTTTTCAAACGCATATAAGAAGCATCCTGCAAATATCTGGTTTGAGTCTGCTGGTTTTTTGAACTTTGAGTAAACTGAGGTCTGGGGAAATAAGCATCGAGATTGGCTCCCAATGGATCGCCTTCCGGACGGAAAAAGTCCCAATGTTCAACAAAAGCAGCTGATTGCCACATTCCACCACTTGCACCCCAGAAATAGGGTCCTGACAACATATAATCACGTTTGGCAACTCCCTGAATGAATGCTCTGAAATCAAATCCTTTGAATGCAGCATCCACCGTAAAACCATATTTGAATCTTGGATTACTATTTCCGATTACCGATAAATCTCCGTGATCATCCAGGGTAGATTTTCCACTATTAACAGCCTTGTCACCGTTCAGGTCTTTGAACATAACATCACCGGCAGCCCAGTTACTTCCCCAGGATGGTTTGTTGTTAGCTAAATGGTCTGTCATTTCCTGATTTGATTTTGCTATGCCAACTGTAGTATATCCCCAGATATCTCCAACAACCTGGCCTTCATACCAGTTGCTCAATGCTTTGGTTGGGTTGGGGAAGCGAAGAATTGTTTGTTTGTCGTCAGATAATACAAACTTCAATCCATAGCTGAAATCGCTGATTCTGTCTCGCCAGTTTAGTTCGAGTTCCCATCCTTTTGATTCCATGTCGGCATTGTTCAACTTTGGGACTGAAGTGCCCAGAATAGATGACAATTCAACTGCCTGACCAATCATATTCAATGTTCTCCGGTTAAATAATTCGAAAGAACCAATAAAACGTCCGTTAAGTGCATTCCAGTCCAACCCGATATTCGACGATTGAATAGTCTCCCATGTCATCAATGAACTTACTATACCGGGTGCTGACGAAATATTCGGTTTTACGTTACCAACCAGCCAGGAACCTCCGCCGGTAGAGAAAGGCATACTGAGGAACCATGGATGCCAAGCAGAAGTATTCATATTACCCAGCTGACCCCAGGATGCTCTAAGTTTCAGGGTAGAGATAGGAGTGTTGAGATTTTTGAAAAAATCTTCGTTGGCTATATTCCAGCCGGCTGAGAACGATGGGAATGTTCCCCACATTTTATCATTGATAAATCTGGAAGAACCATCATGACGCAAATTTGCTTCAAACAAGTATTTTTCTTTGAAGTTGTAATTTAAGCGACCAAAAAATCCGACTGTTGACCATTGATCATACGACCCGGATAAACTTGGAGTACTGTTGGTAGCTGTGTTAATAGTCGGAATCAACGGAGTAATCAAATCTTTCTTTGATCCACCCAGTGTTCTGGTTTTCATCAATTCGATGTTGGTACCGGCCATCACTTTGAAATTATGGTCGTTGATACTTTTGGTGTAATCCGTGTAAAGATTGACACTCCAGAAATTATATTTGTAAGTGCTTTCTCCAACTGCAGACTGACCGGCATCACCACCTTCCCAGGGAGCTGCAAAAGGCTGATTTTTGGCATCATAACCATATATAGGTAATTTATCCCAGTGATTGAAATTTATTGTAGTATTATAACTTCCTTCCAACCTTACAAACCAGTCAGCAAGTGGCTCCAGAGATAATTTCAACTGTTGATTCAGATAATCTTTCTCATTCTTATCAATTCCGCCGCCTTCCATCTGGAGGATTTCATTTCCTTCCATGTAGTGTCCGTTCGGATCTAAAACAGGATTTGTGGGCCAGCGACGTGCAATATTGTGGAAAAACAAGCCGGTCATATAGGCCGGACGACTGTAATTTTCCCTGATCCATCGGTTGTTGTAATCCAATGTTGCCCAGGGTGCCATCTTAATCGACATTTTTCCGTTTAATGAATAACGGTTAAATTTATCTTCTCCTTGACGTATTAACCCTTTTTGGTCCAATAGATTTCCGCTTACAAGGAATGTAACTTTTTCGGTACCTCCACTTACATTTACATTATGTTCTTGAGCTGGTGCCCAATCGGAATACATTTCCGCAAACCAGTTGGTACTTGCATTAGCTCCACCATACATCAACCAGCGATTGTTGTTATCAGCTACTGTTCCATACATAATTTGATTTTTGTTCTCATCTGTTAAGGTTCCTTTGAAAGTTCCATTTTGATAAGCCTGATAATCAAGAATATTTTGCAGCGCTTTGTCAGAGAAAACAGCTCCCTGACCATCGTTGATTGCAGCTGTATTAAAATATTGTGCAAACCGGTACGAATCAAGCATTTCAGGTACCTGAACAGCGTTGGAATACCTGAGATTACCGCCGTATGAAAC
Source organism: Bacteroidia bacterium (assembly GCA_009929445.1). Classification (GTDB taxonomy): domain Bacteria; phylum Bacteroidota; class Bacteroidia; order Bacteroidales; family Paludibacteraceae; genus UPXZ01. The sequence continues at coordinate 963 of SAAL01000147.1, read as the reverse complement.
TCTGGTTTTACCGGTTTTACCCGATTTGGTTGTAATTAAAATAACTCCGAAAGAGGCTCTTGCACCGTAGATGGATGAAGAGGCTGCATCTTTTAATACAGATATGCTTTCAATGTCGTTGGGATTAAGGGCGTTCATATTGCCTTCAACTCCATCAATCAAAATAAGTGGAGAAGCTGCAGATCCATCACCGATGGAACCTGTACCACGTATGTTTACCGACATCGAACTGTTCAGTGCGCCACCTGCATTCGTTTGTGATAAATTTAACCCGGGTACAACACCTTGCAGAGCTTGTGATACATTCTGTACCGGTCTCGATTCCAGATCTTTAGATGATACAGTTGAAACGGCACCTGTCACATTTACTTTCTTTTGTGTGCCGTAACCCACTACTACCACTTCTTCAAGCATTTCTGTATCTTCGTCCATGGTTACATTGACAACAGATTGTCCTGAAACTTTTTGTACTTGTAATTTCATTCCTACGTAGCTAAATTCTAAATTAGCATCTGCAGAAACATTGCTTAAAGAGTAAACTCCATTGAAATTAGTCACAGTACCATTTGTTGTACCTTGTACTTTGACTGTAACCCCAATGAGCGGCTCGTTTTGCTTGTCCAACACAGTTCCTGTCACTGTTTTAGTTTGAGCATAACCAGTAAAAGTAATTGCACACATCAAAATGGCAAGTACACTTCTAAAATGAAATAAAATTTTTGATTTTTTCATTCTCCTTGTTTTTAATTGTTAATAAATAGATTGTTGGTTAGTAATTTAGATATATTTTTTTGTTTTCATTCCATTTGATAGTCAAAGACAAATATCATTTTTGAAGCAATAATAAAGCTATTTAATAAATTAGGTTCTACTGTATTTCCTGTGAAGAAATAAGTTTTTTATCTTTGTTTCATGAAAACATCCGTTGAGCATATATTAGAGAAAATACTATTACCCGTTAAT
>SAAL01000146.1 GCA_009929445.1 Bacteroidia bacterium | reverse complement strand
TATCGTTTCATTTTTTATTGATTTAACTATGTAAAGATAATGATTATCAGCGACATATGAAATAGTATGTTGAAATTTATTAGTTTTTAGAAGTACCCTAAATTAATTGTTTTGTAAATATTCTGCTACGATGCCGGATGAGAGCTTAAATTCAAACCTACAACCGAAACAACGAGCAAAGTGAGGAAAAATATCCGCCAGAAAGAAACTGGTTCAGCAAGCAGAAAAATCCCCATCAACACACTTCCGGCTGCACCGATGGCTGCCCAGACGGCATAAGAAACGCCGACACCCAGGCCCGAATCTATTGCTTTGTAAAGAAAATACATGGACAGGCTCACCGAAAAAACAAAAACCAGTATCCAGAGAAACATTTCCCTGCCGGAAGTTAAAGATATTTTTCCCAGACTGAAGGAAAACAGTGATTCGAAAACGCCTCCGATAATTAAAAAAATCCAGGCCATTTGTAGTTATTATTTTATTGCAACTAAGTATAAATTTAAATCAGAACAGGCTAAACTTCACCTACTCGATTCTTTCAAACACCTGATTATCATGCGAATAGTTATATACTTCGCCTTTTTCAATCACATAATACCACCCCATGATGTTGAGTTCTCCCTTGTCGTATCTCTCTTTGATATACGGAAATGTAAGCAAATGATTGATCTGCTCCACCACATTGAGTTGCTCGGTTAGCATATCGCGCCGGCATGGTTTCAACTTTTCATTCAGAATTTTTGCCTTCACCAGTTTTTTGACTGGCGCAGCAAGTTCAAGCCATTTTCGCGTAAGCGGAAGCTGATTCTGCAACCTGTCTGAATACAAAGCTCTGCAGCCTCCGCAGTTGGAGTGACCGCAAACGATAATATTTTCAACCTTCAGTACATGCAATGCATATTCTATGGCCGATGAAGTAGCTACGTAGGTGTCGTGGTTTTCCTTGTAATAAGGCACCAGATTGGCGATATTCCGTATAATAAACAATTCGCCCGGCAGGGTACTTGTTATCAGATTGGGTACCACTCGCGAATCGGAGCATCCGATAAAAAGCGTATGCGGATGCTGACTACTTTCCAGATTTTTGAACACTTCCCGGTTTTGCTCGAAATCGTTTTCACGAAATTCTTTCACTCCGTGAAATAACCTGGATTCAATGCTTTGCTTTTTTCCCGACATCAAATTCTTTATTATTTCTTAATTTTTTATGTAAAAAACCACCCTGCAATTACCGTCCAGACTATCAGAACAACGTAAGTAATGCGGTAATAATCCGGTTTTCGGTTTTTGTGATTGATAAGATACATCAGCATTACCACGAAAAACACACCTCCTGTTACCTCTGAAAAGTGAAGAACAAGTTCCGGAATTCTCCGTTTTCGTCTGATTGCTGCCACTTTATCGTAAGTGAAGAGAACTGCAGATACAATATTTACAACCACCAGATATGTAAAAAACGCATTCACTGTGTCATTCCTCCAGTAAATCAGGCCGTAAGAGCCTGGTACGCTCCACCGACTGCTGATGCATCCACTCCTCCACCCTCGCCTGATGCCCCGAAAGGAGAATTTCGGGCACTTTCCAGCCTTTGTAATCAGCGGGGCGCGTGTAAACGGGCGGTGCAAGCAGGTTATCCTGGAAACTATCCGAAAGTGCTGAAGTTTCATCGCCGATCACACCCGGAATAAGCCTGACTATGGCATCGGCCATGATGGCAGCAGGCAGTTCGCCTCCGGTGAGCACAAAATCGCCGACGCTTATCTCCCTGGTAATCAAGTGCTCACGAATTCGGTGATCGATTCCTTTGTAATGACCGCAGAGAATAATCAGGTTTTCGGCCAGCGAATACCGGTTAGCCAGCTTCTGGGTAAATTTTTCGCCGTCGGGCGAGGTATAAATGATTTCATCGTAGCTTCGTGCCGATTTCAGTGCCGAAATTGCATTATCCACCGGCTCAATCTGAAGCACCATGCCGGCGCCAAATCCAAATGCATAATCATCTACCCGGCGATGCTTGTCATCCGTATAATCACGCAGGCTGTGAACAAAAATCTCCACCAGTCCCTTTTCTTTGGCCCGCTTCAGGATAGAATGATTCAACGGACTATCCAGCAGTTCGGGTACGGCAGAAATAATATCAATACGCATAAAAAAAAATGTTTTGCTGCAAAATTACGAAAAAACTTTCAGGATTGAAGAACAAATAGCAAAGAACACAAAATACAGAACACAGCATAATGAATTCAGAATTTGAAACTTATTACGTTTTCGGAGAGTAAAACAGAACTTTTTTGTATATTTGCATGAATAAATAAACTCTGATTTTGTAATAAAAACCTATGTTGCTCAATATTTTCACCGATGTATATTTCACAGCTCCTCAGTGGAGCGATTACGTGCTGCTGGTTCTGTCCTTGCTGTTTCTGGCATTTTCTGCTTTTTTCAGTTCTTCTGAAGTAGCTTATTTCACCCTTTCGCCAAAAAATCTGGCAGAAATGCACGAGAGCGAAGAGAAATCAGCAAAAACAACCATCAAACTGCTCAATTCTCCTCAAAAACTGCTGGCTACCATCATGATAGGGAATAGTGTTGCCAACATCGCATTCGTCATTCTTTCCACCACACTCATCTATTCGGTTTTTGATTTTGAACTGACTCCGGTCTGGAAATTTATTGCTCCCGTTTTGTTTGTGAGCGTTACCTTGCTTACCTTCGGACAAATCATGCCGAAGGTATATTCCTCGGAATATTCTACCGAAACGGTACTTAAAAATTCCGGAATCATTCTGGCACTTCAGAATTTTTTCAAACCATTTGTGGACATCCTTGCCGAATCCAAGGCACTGGTAAACAGCCGGTTGCCCAAGAGAAGCCCGAATATGATTTCGATGGATGAGCTTTCGCACGCGTTGGACCTCTCCGACGACAAACAGGAAGAAGACAAGGAAATGCTCGAAGGAATCATTAAATTTGCCAACATTCAGGTAGCTGATGTGATGACCTCGCGCATGGACATGGTGATAGTGGATATTAAATTGAATTTCAAGCAGTTGATGGATGTAATTATCGAGTCAGGTTATTCGCGGCTACCGGTGTATGCAGGTACACGCGATAACATCAAAGGCATTCTTTTCAGTAAAGACCTGCTCCCCTACCTCGAAAAACCGGAGACATTCCGCTGGCAGACACTGATTCGGCAGCCTTACTATGTGCCAGAAACGAAGAAAATAGATGATTTGCTGAGCGAATTTCAGGAAAACCGAATCCACCTGGCGCTGGTAGTGGATGAATACGGCGGGACTTCAGGGCTGGTAACACTGGAAGATATTATCGAAGAAATTGTAGGTGATATCAGTGATGAATACGACGAAGAAGAAACACTGTTTCAGAAAATTGACAATCACACCTACATTTTTGAAGCTAAAATACTGCTCAATGATTTTTTCAAGGCAGCCGACATTGAAAGAGAACTATTTGACAAAATCACCGAAGAGGTGGAAACTCTGGCCGGAATGATACTGGAAATAAAGGGAGAAATGCCGGTTAAAAATGAAATGATTGGTTTCAAACATTATGTTTTTGAAATAATAGCCGTGGACAACCGTCGGATCAAGAAAGTGAAACTGCATATCAAAAACAATCCGAATAAACCAGCCGACGATGAAGATTGATACACTGAAATTAATCTTTAGTCTTGTTCTGACCGGATTATTAATCAGCTGTGCAGATAATCCCACTCCTCGTCCTTACGGATATTTCAGGGTAGATTTGCCTCCGCATCAATACGTTCGTTATGACTCGGCTGCCCTGCCCTACAGATTCGATAAGCCGGTTATTGCAAGCATTAAACCTGTAACCGAAAAAGGAGAAAATTACTGGATTGACATCAACTACAGCATTCTCAAAGCAAGTATTTATTGCAGTTACATACCGGTCAGGGCCAACCTGTTCAATCTGCTGGAAGATAGCCGTAAAATTGTGTATAAACACACCGTTCGTGCCGATGGAATCAGTGAAACTCCCTTTGAGAATCCCGGGCGAAAGGTTTACGGTATTTTATACCAGCTTTCAGGCAATACGGCATCGCCGGCACAGTTTGTGCTCACCGATAGCTCGAAGCACTTTTTCAGAGGAGCACTTTACTTTGAGCAGGTACCAAACAAGGATTCTATCGCACCGATGGCCGATTACATCCGGAAAGACATCATACAACTGATGGAAAGTTTTGAATGGAAAAACAATTAAAACCAAATCCTGTCAAGCTAATATCCTTACAATAACTTTTTTTAAAAAAAAATGAGCGACAATCACATATCCACGCATTACGGAAGCAGAATTTGTCTGCTTGAAAACGATATGACTGTGGATGAACTGATACAATCGTTCAATCAGCCGGAACTCTACCTGCCTGAAATGGAAAAAATCAATTCCGAACATCGCAGGAGAGAATATCTCGGACTTCGGCTGGCATTAAAACAATGCCTGAACGGAGAAGAAAAAACCATCAGCCATACACCCGACGGCAAGCCCGTGCTGACCGACAACAGCTATAAAATCAGTTTTTCACATTGCAAAAACTGGATTTCGGTGATTGCGAATCCAACGTATGAAGTGGGGATAGACATTGAAAGACCTACCGATCGGATTGAGAAAATTCATACCCGTTTTCTGGGAAATGAAGAGTTGGAAGAATACCTGAAACACAGAGAACTGAATTACCTGAAAGTGGTCTGGTCCACCAAGGAAGCCCTTTATAAAATTATCGGGGAGAAAGCCTATAATTTTGCCCGAAAAATACGGATTCTACCTTTCGAGCTCCGGGAGGAAGGTGAACTCAAAGCGCTTTTTCAGGAAACAAACAAAGAATATCTGGTTAACTACCGCTTGACTGAAAAATACACATTAGCTTACTGCACTGATAATGAATAAGATATCCGAAACCATTCTGAGTAATTCCTGCAAAGGAAAAAAAATGCTGGCAGTACTCCTTGACCCTGAAAAATGCCGGGAAAAAATGCTCGTAAGTGTACTTTCGGCCTTTGAGAAGAATTTACCGGACTTTATTTTTGTAGGCGGAAGCAGCAAGTCATGCCCCACCGACGATCTTTTCGATGCGCTTCATGATGTACCGGTTCCGAAAATACTTTTTCCGGGCGATGCCTCCCAATTTTCACCGAAAGCCGATGCACTGCTTTTTCTCTCGCTCATTTCAGGCCGCAATCCGGATTATCTGATCGGGCAGCACATGCTTTCTGCTCTTGAAATCAAGCAATCGGGTATAGAAACTATCCCGACAGGCTACATACTCATTGATGGTGGAAATCATTCAGCTGTTCAGCGCGTTAGTCAAACAATTCCTATCCCCGCTCACGGTGTGGATGAATGTGTATCGACAGCAGTTGCAGGCGAATTGCTGGGCATGAAAATGATATATCTGGAAGCAGGAAGCGGAGCGGAAAATCCTGTTTCGGCTGATATAATCGCAGCCGTGAAGCGCAATCTAAACATTCCGCTCCTGGTTGGAGGCGGAATAAGAACAACCGGGCAACTCACCTCGGCGTTAAGTGCCGGAGCCGATTTGATAGTGGTGGGGAATGTATTTGAAAGCCAGACTGATAAGATAGCTGAATTTATTCACTGTGTAAAATCTCATTAAAAAAAGCCCGACGTGAAATCGGGCTTTTCTTTTTGAAAATGATTATTTCTGACTTTTCAATTCTTCTAAGGCTTTTTTCACTGTTTCGTCCTCCTTA
>SAAL01000284.1 GCA_009929445.1 Bacteroidia bacterium | reverse complement strand
GTGGCCATGGTCGGCGACCGGAAGAGCGGTCGCCTGCTCGGCGCGCAGCTGACCGGCACGGACCAGGTGGCCCACCGTGTCAATGCGGCAGCCGTGGCGCTCCTCGCCGGGATGCGCGTCGACGAGTTCAGCCAGAGCGATCTCGCCTATGCGCCGCCCTTCGGCCCCACCTGGGACCCGCTGCTGGTGGCGGCCAACCAGCTGATCAAGCGGCTGGACACCTGATCGTCCTGCGGCGGCCGCCGGTTGCGCCCGGCGGCCGCCGTCTCTTCAATACCCGCCCCAGTCCATCCGGTCGGCGTGGCGGTCCTCGCCCGCGGCAGTGACCAGCACCGCCGCCGCCCCTTCCAGTGGGCACTTGTTTTCACAGATGCCGCAGCCGATGCACAGGCTGTCGACCACGTAGGGCTGGCGCACCCTCACCCGTTCCCCCCGGCTGTTGACCACCTCCGTTTCTCTGAACTTGATCGCCTTGTCCGGGGTCGGGCAATGCTCCTCGCAGACGATGCAGTCGGTGCCGCTGGCATAGGGCAGGCAGCGGTTGCGGTCGAAGTGGGCCCGGCCGATGACCGTGGTGTGCTTTGCCGTCCGGTCCAGGCGGCGGATCGCGCCGGTGGGGCAGACTTGGCCGCACAGGGTGCAGTTGTACTCGCAGTAGCCGATGCGGCCGATCAGCCGCGGCGTGAACAACCCCTCCAGGCCGGCCTCGAAGCCGCTGGCGTGCAGGGCGTTGCCGATGCAGACCTTCATGCACTCGCCGCAGCGTACGCACTGACCGAGGAAGTCCACCTCGGCAAGCGCCCCGGGCGGGCGGACAAGGAGTGGCTCGGGCTGACGGGCGTGCGGTCGGGCGGGCAGGGCGAGCGGCGCCAGGGCGCCGGCGGCGAGCGAAGCCAGCACGGTCCGCCGGCCCAGGTTGATGGGCGGTGCGGCCGGGGCCGCGTGGGCCGGTGCGAAGTGGATGCGGTCGCGCGGGCATTTGTCCACACAGTCGAGGCAGAGCACGCACTCGGCCGGGTCGATGCGCCGGTTCAGGTCAATGGCCCCGGTGCGGCAGATGGTGCGGCACAGGCGGCAGGTGCCGCA
>SAAL01000283.1 GCA_009929445.1 Bacteroidia bacterium | reverse complement strand
GCGAAAATCAGCAATTCCCGGATTTGTGATTACAGGATTAGCGCTGTATTTTGTAAAAGTGCGTCCTTTGTCGGTGCTGTAAGCAATAGATTGAGATTGCACTTTACCGGCACTTGTATATATTGCCACCATTGCATCTTTGCCAAAACCTGCGGTGTTATTTTTATCAATTACTGCACAACCTGAGAAAATATCTCCCAGATGATCAGGCATTAATGCCACATTCAACTGTTTCCAGTGCATCAAATCAGTACTTATGGCATGCCCCCAACTCATATTCCCCCATTCTGCCCCAAGTGGATTATGCTGGAAAAACAAATGATATTCTCCATCAAAATAAACCAATCCGTTGGGGTCATTTATCCAGTTTCGCTTAGCTGAGAAATGTATTTGTGGTCTGTACTTCTCACTATATTCATTATTGACTGTCCCCTCTATTGGCTCAACTGTATCGCAGGAAACGAATGAGACAAAAACTACAGAAATAACTATCAGTCGAATGAATTTTTCACAATGGCTGATCACTAATTTTCCAAAAGTGATAGTGCTTTTGTTCAGCAAACTCAGAATTATTGTATTACTATTCATGTGTTTTTGATACATTTTTTGTGGGTAACTCAACCGAAATCTATTTGAAAATCTTTATGTCCGAAAACCTCACTACCCCTGAGTTACTGAAAATCATCCACGGGTTTTGCTCCATGGTAGAAATATGATTTGTAAAAGCCACATTGCCATTTACGTACATTACGCACACTTGTTTCTCGACAATAATTTTCACATCAAATTGTTTATTGTTGCTAACAATCAGTGGAGTGAAGTTTAGTTCCTTGTTTTTTTGATACATGAAAAGTGCCGGGCAATTATACTGATTGTTGCTCGTCATGTCAAATATGAGTTTGTAACTTTCTTCCTGATCTTCGTAAGCGCCAAACCCGATTCCAAATCCCTTTTCGGCTTCAGAGGCATCAATTTTCATTTCAATTTTCAACGAAGATGTGTTGCGATTAAAAACCACTTCGCTATTATTCGATAAAGCGAAAGTGTTGTTGCTTTTTACTACAGAACCTTTTTGTTTGATATCTTTG
>SAAL01000049.1 GCA_009929445.1 Bacteroidia bacterium | reverse complement strand
CGGAAAATATTCATGGGATTATCCAAATTATTTGAAAGAATAATTGAGTTACTTAAAATAGCTTCAGAAATTTTCGGATTAATTACAAATACTATATTTGAATGTTCACTATCACCGGTATGAACTGATGCCGGTTTCAGGTCAATTAATTTTTGATCAACCAGGATTTTTAGTTCAGCCTGTAAGGATTCTGTTTGCCCGGCATTCAAATCGATATAATCTGCAATGTCGATTAATCGTACTTCATTACCCAGAAAATCCAGGATAAATGCCACACAAAAAGTCATTACCTCATCTTTTCCCACACCCAGGTAAACAGTTAAATCATTACAGTCACTTTCGATCGCCATTAATCCGGAAGAATCCAACTTCGAATTTTCAAGGTTTTCAGCTACCGTTTTTATCGATTTAATTACATTAAAGGAAGTCTGAAGGTTTTGTTTCATGTTTTTTTTATTTTAGTTGAAAAATTATCGACTTTAAAAATTATAAGAAAAATTGGAAATAATATACGAACCTATTATTCCGCTTAATTTAATTTTATTTATAATGTATTCACTATTATAATGATAAAAAATTCGATTTTGTGACAATATTCACGAAAAATAAATTTATTTTTGCTAAAAAAATACGGCTAATGGAAAGTGATGACAAAATCTGGCAAAATCTCATAAGATTATATAACATTCCCGATCATAAAGAATTTAATAAAGAATTTAATCCAGTCTGTGGCTATCACTCATCAACTATTAGAGATAAATTAATTCAAAAACACTTTTATTCAGAATACATAGCCTATGAATCAGTTCAGGAAGCTTATCTGGAATTAATGACTGAACTTAAATTCAATCGTGATTTAATATTTGAAAGTTATCGTAATTTGTATAATTATGTTTATACAATAGCATTATTTAAAGCAAAAGAAATCAAAAGAAAAATTCCCAAATATGAAGATTTAGAAAACGAAGGCTATCTCTTTTTTTATCCGGAATATTTGAACAGTTTTGGAGGAAATATATTCAGAGAAATATATGATGGGAGAAAAGATATTGATCGGTTTATACAAAATGAAGTGCAAAGCCTAAAATTATTATATCTAAAAATTGTAGAAAAATATTCTTATGAAGAATTATTAGCAATGAGTGAGTATTCAGCTTATAATGCAGTTTCTTTGCGACAAAAAGTATCCAGGTGTTTAAAGAAATATAAGGAATTTATTAAAGACTGAAATTTCATTGATTGACATTAAGGCAACATCTCAGGTCGTTCAAATACAAAAGAAAAACTGAAAGAATAACAGGTTTATTAAGCCGGGATTTACGTGAAAAGCAACTATGCTATTCATTGATATGGAGGGAAAAGATGAAAAGATAAAAAAAAAAGATGTGGTGCATTTCTTTGAAATAAAAAATAACTCGCCAATTGCTCGCCAATTATTAAAAGAAAAAACGCCAATCCCCTTTTAATCAGAGTATTAGCGTTTTATCTTGCGGTATGGACGGGAAGTGATTTTTTCGACTTAACCCGCTATGTCATAATTCATTATGTCAACTCCTTTTTCTTCTGTAGCCAAAGTGTAGCCAATTCAGATACTTTTCAGAGTACGTGTAGAGTATATCTTTTCTACTATTTTCAAGTTCAAAGATACACCTTTTTTGAACATATACAAAGAGATTTGAAAAATAATTAGTTAAATATATCCCCGGCTACAATTTTAGTGCAAGGTGCAAGCCCCTATATATATAAGGGGACTTGCACCTTGCACTAACGGAGAATTGTGTTTTTTCTGCGAAATAGAAAAAAGGTAATATATTATGGGCGAAAGTAATATATTATAATAAATTTTCTTTTCATCCTTCCGAACTTTGCAGGCATGATAAAAACAACAGAAAACCATTTGTTGCCTATGATAGTGGTTGGCAAAAACCTGCAACAAATGTATAACGAATCAGAGCCTAAACGCAAGAAAATTATTGCTATTAAAGCAGGAATAGAAGACTCTAATATGAGAGCCAGTCTTAACCCCTCAAAGAACATATCAAAACACACTTTCCGAAAAATGGCAACCGGATTGAATGTCTGTCCTGTATTATTCTATGTTTCAGGGGACGTATTTGAAAAAAAATATTTTGAAAAACAACTAGGCAAAAGTGTAGTTTATCTAAAAGATTTTAGTGAACTGTCACATGTGCTACATATTCCACAAAAAACTGATGAAATGGTTGAAAATATCAACGAAGAAATACACCAAATTATGGAGACCTTAAAAGAAAGAATTCACTTGTTAGAAAGAATGAAACTTCAAAATAGTGTGGACAAGAACTCCATAATTGAAACAATTTTAGAACTTTCTGCATTTATCAAACCTACCAATGGATAACCCAAACTCACACCTACAATCCATCCACGAAATCCTTTCCCGGTTAGACGAAAGAACTTCCAAGGTCGAAGCAATGATGGATGAATACCGCAAGCTATACGCGCAAGCAGACGATATGGAACTTTCATCGGCTGAAATAATGCGTTTTGTCGGAATATCGCGTGCAGAATTGGGCCGTTGGAGAGCAAATAACGTAATCCCTTTTCGCTACATCAGTGCCAACCATGTAGCCTATCCGTTTAAAGGAGTTTACGCCGCCATCAAAAGCGGACGAGCTACTTTTCGCGGTTTCAGAAAAATAGAAGCCTTGCACCAATTAGAAGCCTTTCGCGAAGGTGCAGTTAAAAATATTTTAGAAAACAAGGAGTGAAAATATGTATCTTAATCGAAACCAGAAAGAACAAATATTGGACAAAACCAACCGGGGACTGCATGTTTTCAACTTCTATATGCCTTTCGAGTTTAAGCCCAAAAAGAATTTCCGCAACCCGCTTTATGACGACAGTAAAGCATCGTGCAATATCTATTTCGACAGCCGTGCGAACTGCTATAAAATGCACGATTTCGGAAACAGCGATTATTCGGGCGACTGCTTTTGGTTTGCTGCCACCGTCAATCACCTGGATGTAAAACGAAATTTCCCCGAAGTTTTACAACTTATCAACAAAGATTTATGCCTGAATATTGATAAAAAACCAGTTGAAAACACACAGTCCAAAAGATTATTTCTAAACTTACCAAAAACGGCAACTCCAAAATTCCGTGATCAAGTCCCCAATCTTCCATTTAAAGCCGTTGAAAAACCCTTTTCGGAACACGAACTGTTGTTTTGGAAACAATACGGCATTTCCCAAAAAGAGTTGAACCGGCACAAAGTGAAATCGTTGGCATCCTACAAAAGTTCTAACAAAGAAGGACAGCCCTTTAATTTAACTAGCAGCATCCAAGAGCCAATATTTGCATATGGCGGAAATAAATTCGTCAAACTCTACCGCCCACACAGCAAGCTGCGTTTTCTCTACGGCGGACAAATGCCCGAAACCTATTGCTTTGGAATGGAGCAACTGCCACAGCGGGGCGATGTGGTATTTATTACCGGAGGCGAAAAAGATGTGTTAAGCCTTTCGGCGCACGGTTTCAACGCCGTTTGCTTCAACAGCGAAACGGCAAACATCAGTAACGAAATAATGGAAATGCTCGTCCGCCGTTTCCGCCACGTTATTTTTCTCTACGATATGGACGAAACCGGAAAGCGTGAATCTACCCGCCAATGCGAACTGTTTTCCGCTTACAAAACAATGCGTATGGAACTTCCTTTGCCCGGAACAAAAGAAGAAAAAGATATTTCCGACTATTTCCGACTGGGAAATACGTCTGACGACCTCAAAAAACTCATCTCCGACTGTCTCGAAAAAATTTACACCCAAACCATTATGATGCTTAATTCTTGCGAAATAGACTACAACAACCCTCCCGACCGTTCCAAAACGGTGGTTTCGGTAAACGAAGTTCCGCTCGGAACGTATGACAACCTTTTCTGCATAACGGGCGGCGAAGGAACCGGAAAAAGCAACTACGTATCGGCAATTATTGCCGGAACACTGTCAACTGAAAATCCTGAACGTAAACCCGATTTATTGGGTTTGGATGTTTGCCCCAACATTAAAAATAAAGTGGTGCTGCATTACGATACCGAACAATCGGAATACCAGCTTCACAAAAATATCGGTAAAACGCTCCGCCGTGCCGGAATTGATTATATGCCCGATTTTTACCGTCCGGTTTTTTTGGCGGCACTTTCACGCAGAGAACGCCTGCAACTGATAAAAAATAGTATGGATTTGTACCACCATCGTTTTGGCGGTATTCATTTGGTCGTTATCGACGGCATTGCCGACCTTATCCGCAGTGCCAACGACGAAACCGAAAGCATTGCCATCGTGGACGAGCTTTACCGATTGGCGGGAATTTACAACACCTGCATCCTGTGCGTACTGCATTTCGTACCCAACGGCATCAAACTTCGCGGACACATCGGCTCGGAATTGCAACGCAAAGCGGCAGCCATTCTCTCGATAGAGAAAGACGAAAATCCGGCACTGTCGGTCGTGAAAGCCTTGAAAGTGCGTGACGGCAGTCCACTGGATGTCCCGATGATGCTTTTCGGTTGGGACAAAGAAAAAGAGATGCACGTTTATCGGGGCGAAAAATCGCAGGAAGACAAAGAGAAACGCAAGCACACGGAACTGACGCAAATTGCCAAAGAAGTCTTCCGCTTGCAGAAACGGCTTTCGTACAACGAGCTTGCCAATCAAATTATGCAGACCGTGGACGTGAAAGACCGAACGGCAAAAAGTTACATCAGCTATATGAAAAGCAACGATATAATTGCCCAAGACGCGAATAACCTTTACTTTATAAAACCTTGACTATGAATTTACCCGAGAAAAAACCACAAAAAAAAGAGTACACGTATTACGATGCCTACGACGTGGCAAGAACATTGAGAATACACTTCAAAACCGCCCTGAAATGGGGAAAAGAGGGCAAAATACCCTCGTTCAAAATCGGTAACAGACGTTACTTCCATCCGGAAGAGATTATGGCTTTGAGGAGGGAATTGGGGAGGTGAGAATGTATTGTTAGATTGATTTCTTGATAATAATCAAAGCATTCATTTTTGTTTTAAGTGTATTCTCTTGACTGCTTATACTTGACTACAAGACAAATAATATTTAGTTATTTTGATAGAAATCCTAGCTTATTTTGCTAAAAATATAGCAAACCTAATCAATAATTGATTATCTTTGCATAAAATTTAGCATAAGATGGAGGTTAATTATTTAAATAATTGGATTAGAATTTTAGAAATAAACGGAACCTCGACTTTCTCAGTTGAAGAAGCTCGAATTAATTTTCCTGAAATTTCTGAGCAAAACTTGAATAATACGTTATATCGTTTTGCATCAAATAATAGAATTGTCTCTGTGTATAAAGGGTTTTATGTAATAATACCTCCACATTACGCGGCAAAAGGAATTGTCCCGCCAACATATTATATTGACCAATTAATGCAGTATATTGATAAGCCCTACTATATAAGTTTACTAAGTGCTGCGGAGTTTTTTGGAGCTGCTCATCAGCGTTCTCAGCGTTTCTTTGTAACAACTATTTTACCGTCAACAAACGTATCCAAAGCTAAAAATAAATTATTGAATTGGTTATTCAGAAAAGATATTCCCGAAGAATTTTTGCTTACAAAAAACTCGGAAACAGGCATAATACGTTTTTCTAACGCGGAACTAACGGCGATAGATTTGGTGCAATATGAAAACGCTGTGGGTGGACTTTCACGCGTTGCAACCGTGCTGGATGAGCTTTGTGAACAATGTGATTTTTCCAAAGTGAATAATAAACTACTTGATTTTACATCTGTGTCAACCGTTCAAAGACTTGGATATATCTTGGAGAATATCTTAGAGCAAAACGGACAAGCTGACGTTTTACATGAAAAACTGCTTGCTTATGGGAAGAGGTTAAACTACATAGCATTAAGTACTCGCTCAAAAAAAGAAACTACCCATAGAGATAGTCGTTGGAAAATTAATATTAACACAGAAATACAGACAGACGATATATGATAAACAGAGCATCTATTGCACAATGGCGAGTAACGGCACCATGGAATAGTAATGAACAAGTAGAGCAGGACTTGATAATTTGTCGTGCATTGGTAGCTATTTTCAGCGATGAGTTTTTATCAAGCCAATTAGCGTTTCGAGGTGGTACAGCATTGCATAAATTGTACTTAACACCACAAAGTCGGTACTCGGAAGATATTGATTTAGTGCAAATCAATTCTGGCCCCATTAAACCAATTCTTATGCGTTTAGGAGAAGTGCTGGATTTCTTGCCCGGAAAAGTTGTAAAACAAAAACGCTATAACAATACAATGTTATTCCGTATGGAAAGCGAAATACCACCCGTTGTTCCCATTCGATTGAAAATAGAGATAAATTGTTTTGAACACTTTAATGAACTCGGTCTAGTTAAAGTTCCATTTTCCGTTAAAAACAGTTGGTTTACAGGAAGATGTGAAGTAATTACTTATCAATTAGAAGAGTTGCTTGGGACTAAACTCAGAGCCTTATATCAACGAAAAAAAGGACGGGATTTGTTCGATTTATACAAAGCAATAACCGACAAAGTTGTTAATACGGAGTTATTGCTTCGATGTTATAATCGTTATATGGATTTTTCAGTAGCAAAAGCACCAACTTACAAGCAATTTGATCTGAATATAGAAGATAAAATGAGAGATCCGGAATTTTTAGGCGATATGGATAATTTACTTCATCCAGACGAAACGTTAGATATGCAGGAGGCGTATAAGGTAGTTAAAGAGATAATTTTAAGTAAGCTACAATGAACATGCGATTAATACCTTAAACGAAGGGGAAATGAAAAGAAATAATAAATACAAAAGGAAATTAATAGTAAATATTGCTGAGAAGTCATTTTGGAGAAAACTAAAGTGGTGCTGATAGTCCCTTGTGTTTTTATAGGTCATACCCTCGACCAGTACCTTTATTCCCTCATTGATTGCTTGTTGCTGTTCGGAAGAAAGTTCTACTCCTTTCAGGTTTTGGGAAACGGTCAGTTTATTAAGTGGTACGGCTTCCATAAGGTTGGTCAGCTTGTCGATAGAAACGAGCGACGGTACTTTTTCGACGAGAGTGTGCCGTTTCAGTACCACGAAACGCCTTGCGTTGCCTGTTACCTAAAGATTTTCCTTGACCTCGTTGGTGAGCATAATACCCTGAAAAGATTTTTTCAAATCGACCTGCTGTTGCTGTGGGTGCGGAATGATTTTCAGATTGCCGCCGGGCTGCTTTTCCAATGACAAGCAGGCTTTCATCGGATATACCACTCGCTCGATGTTAAGGTTGATATCTACGAGGTGCGTAGATTTATACCCGTAACTCAGGGCTTTGAGTTCGTCCTCCAAATTTTCTGGCTTGATACCGAATTTCTGATACTCGCTTTCGGGAATACGGATGGTGTCGAATTGCTTTAATTCATTCGGTCTTCCGTTCGGTTGTTGTTTCCATTTTCTCTTTCTTTTCTTCCGGTACTTATTCTTTCGTTGATTCCTACTTAGTTTCCTTTTTCGATTGCTCTTGTTTTTTATACGGGTACACTCTCGAATCGATACGAATCTTTTTCAGTTCCTTATCACTAAATGTTAGGACTTTATCAAGCATATAGACAGTGACCGCATAAAAGCCCGTATGCGACAGGTTCTTTGCCTAATTAAAGAAGTTTTTGAAAATGTTTTCGAGGGGATCGGCGTGTTTGTCGACTTTAAGAAAATCGGTCTGCTTCGCCTTCAGGGGATCAATGGCATCAATCTTTCCTTTCTTGTCAATGCCTTCTTTAAGTTTGTTACCTTCTCCTTCATCTCCCATCAGAGGAACTTTGTCTTTCGTATTTAAATTTTCATCCATGATAAAACTGTTTTTTGTTCTGCATCAATATTAATGCAGAATAAAAGTAGGGGTAATTTGCAGGGTAACAGTTGGTTTTTCGGCAGGTGGCAGTGTGTGGCTTCAATTTGGCAGTATGTGGCGTTGAAGGTTCAATTGTGTTCTAATAAAAATAAACCGTTCATTGTGCAACGAATTTTGTTGTAAATAAAACAATTGTCGGTTGTAATGTGGCGATATTCGGTTCGAATGAAACAAAATAATAGAAATATATCACAATTTTCTTTGTAGTTATAACGGTAAGTGCTATATTTGCACCATAAATATTCAATGAGTAGTCATATGTATACTGAAATAATTAAAATAATAGAAGGTGGCATGAGAAGAGAACCCGTAAAGGTTGTTCAGTTTGCCAGAAAACTAGCAGACATTTTTGATGAAGAGGGAAATGCACGCTTAGCTAAAGGAATCAGAAAGGTTATTGACAGTGGGGCTTCTAATATACTTACGATGGAGCAACTTACTACAACAGCTCCTGTGGATACTGAAACAAGAATGAGCATTGTTGACATCTTTAATCCGTCTGAGAATGATTTCACAATAATACTGCCCGAAATTATAGAACGTAAAGTGATGGATTTCATTAAAATAGTAGAAAATAAGGATAAGATTAAATCATTGGGGTTGCCAATGCAAAGTTCTTTGCTGCTATATGGCATTCCTGGCGTAGGAAAAACAACGATAGCAAAGTATATATCTATACAAACAAAATTACCCTTAGTAACTGCTAGATTAGATGCATTAATATCTTCTTTACTCGGCAATACATCCAAAAATATTAGAAAAATATTTGAATATGCAGATAGTAAACCTTGTATACTTTTTTTGGACGAATTTGACGCTATAGCAAAAGCGCGAGATGATGAACATGAAATGGGTGAGCTTAAAAGAGTTATAAACAGCCTGTTGCAAAATATTGATATTTTTTCTCAGAACAATATTCTTATCGCAGCAACAAACCATCCAGAATTGCTTGATAAGGCAATTTGGAGACGGTTTAATACTGTTATTGAGGTAAGTCAACTTGGTGCCGATGGTGTTCGAAAACTAGTTGAGCTGTATGCAAAAAACTATAAATATGATTTCTCTTCGGACAAAAAGATGGATAGGATTGTTTATTTGCTGTCAAAAAAGACTCCTGCAGATATAAAGACAATTGTCACGAATGCTATCACACAAGCTGTAATACAAGAAAAAGAAGAAATAAAAGTTGAAGATTTATTGATTGAAAATTTTCAATTTGAAAAACACGGAAACTTCACGGCAGATGAATTAATTAAATATCTGAATGATAATGGTATTCCGAAACTTCAAATTGCAGATATATTAAATGTATCAATTAGACAAATAAGGAATAACTTAAAAGATTAACATTATGAAGAAGAATTTACCAATAAAGTTATTCAAAAAAAGAAATAACGACAAAGCTCTCAACAACCTACCCGTGATTAAAAAAGATGAAATCGGAATACGTTTTCGATTAGAAGGCGAAGAGCTAAATGCAAGACTAAGTCATTTCAACGGATATTTCGGTGGCTTAAGAGGTAGGGTGCAACATAAAGTTGACAGTAACAACTATCTACCTACAATCGTAAAATTGAAATTGAACAACAACGCTCTTTCTAAAACATATCGTGGTGAAATAGGTAAAATTTTCAATAGAGGAAAGAAGATTAATCTCATCGGAATGGTCTCAGAGGATGAACTGTTAGTAAAAATTGATGATATAAACGACTTGGATGAAATTGAAAAACGAATAAAAGATACGGATAAAAATATTGTAGGTATCTCTGTTGTCGAAGAAGCTTTGGATTTTTCTCCAATAATTGATCTTAAGAACAATGAAGAAGAAGACTTGAAAGTAAAACTTATCAATTATGGGGATTACAAACTGAATGAAATTGCTCAACGAAGTTTTGAAAACTTATGTAATAAAAAAGATTTAAAATATACTAAACTCAACTACACAAAGGATCTTATTTTGTATAGAGTTTCATCCGTCAAGCCTCAGTCTTTAATCAATGCCAATGAAAGCGAAAGTATATTCTCTATCACAAAAGTACCCGTTATCAGACTAACCAAAAGCAGCTTAATTGAAGAAGATGAGATAAAAGTAAAATCGCCAGAAAAGGGAGTCGATTATTTCAAAATAGGCATATTTGATGAAGGAATAAGTGATATTAGCCATTTGAAAGAGTGGAAAGATGGTAGCTACATTGCTTTTGGGAAGGACGAATACAATAATGATCATGGAACATTTGTTGCGGGTATAATAAATTATGGAGACCAATTAGAAGGCAAAGATTGGACTGGAACAAAGCCATTCAAAATAACAGAAGCAGTAATATATCCGAATAATAAATTTGGATATATAGACGAGCCAATGATGGTGGATTTTATGCGGGAAGCTGTCAAGAAACATCCTGAGGTAAAGGTTTGGAACTTCTCAATTGGGAATGGCACGCCTGTTCAGGATAGCAAATATTCTGATTTTGCCTGCTATTTAGATGAGTTACAAGAAGAGTATAATATATTGATAGTAAAAGCTGCGGGCAATTGCTCTAACTTTATGAAATCTGCTCCCAGAGGAAGAATTACAGAGGCGTCAGAAAGTGTGAAAACTTTAGTAGTAGGTTCTTTAGCACATGATAAAAGAGACCATGATTTGACACCAAAGAACTACCCTTCTCCATTTTCAATGGTTGGGCCCGGCTGTGGAGATGTGATAAAGCCTGATTTGGTTCATTATGGTGGCAATGTGGGATTTATAGAAGGTAAATTAGATTTAAATGGAGTGAAATCTTTTTCTGCGGATGGAAAAATTTGTAGTTCTGTCGGCACAAGTTATAGTACTCCCCGAGTTGCTGCTTTGGCAGCAGAATTGGCAGGGTCAATGAAGGAAGAGTTTAATTCGGATTTCATAAAGGCTTTATTAATACATTCTGCAAAACATCCAGAAGAGTTTGATGCCGACTTAATGGACAGAATAAATCAAATTGGATTTGGCTTACCAGCCAAGGTTGCAGATATTCTTTATAATGACCCTGATGAAGTTACTTTAATTTTAATGGATGCAGTTGACAAAGGTTCAAATATTAAAATAATGGATTTCCCTTTTCCCAAAAGCCTTGTCGAAGACGGGTATTTTTATGGGCAGGTAAAAATTACATTAGTATCTTCACCCGAAATCAACTCTTATCATGGTGCTGAATATGTCCAAAGTGATGTTGATGCCTCCTTTGGTACTTATGAGAAGAAAGTTGAAATTAAAGATAGTAAAGTCAAGAGAAATCCTATTGACATGGAAGACAAACAAAATTTGCTTGTTCCATCTTTATACAGTACTAGAAAGCAGAAGTCGGCTACAACAGCATTTAAGAGCGAACGTTTTTTACATAGCTATAGCTCGGGTCATACGGAATTATTTATGCCAGCAAAAAAATGGTGCATTGATTTGGAAGAGTTGAGAGAAACTCCGAAGAAAGCAAACCTCTCTGAAGATCGTCTTTGGTTCCTCCAATTGGAAGCTTCATACAGAAACGACTATGATTTGAGGATGAAAGATAGTAAAAATATTAGTCAGGAATTTGTAATGATTATAACAATTAAAGACCCCAAAAAGAAAGGGAGGGTTTATGATGAAGTCACAAACCTGTTAACTCAGTACAACTTTATACACGAAAATATCAAGGTCGATGAAAGGGTAATAATAAAATAATATCAATAAAAAACCAGGCGGAAACCACCTGGCTTGATTCCTTTAAAAGGTAACCAAAGCTCTTGCAAAGCTTTTGGTAGTTCTTAAATTGCGCTTCAAAGCTACCTCTTTTATTTGGAATATACAAGTTTTCATGTGGTTTTAAACTAAACTAACAAGTTGATTTGTCGTTTAGGCCTGAATGTTAAATAATTAAATAATTAAAAAGCAAAAGCATTTGGACAAACGAGGAGGATTGCAATCCTCCGACTGCTGAAATGATAGGCGGTCACTTATCAATTTGTAAAATTTAATATTAATTTCATATGGAAGTTGAAAAAAATGGAGGGCAAGTGCACTCTCCAAAAGTACCCTTGAAGTTTGTTATAGAGGGAAAAGAGTATGAAACCTGTGAGCAATATATGACAGGTGCAGAGTTGAAGCAATTGGCTGGCATCCTTTTGGATACCGAGTTGTATCTGTCTATCAGCAAGCCGTATAATGACGAACTGATAGAAAACAATACGCGAATAAATTTTGCAAGACCTGAAACGGAGTATTTCTTTGTAAAGAAGAAATTGCACTTTACTATCAATGGAGTTCCTGTTGTTTGGTACAAACAATACATTCGCGGGATACAAATTCGAGAACTAGGAAAAATATCGCCTGACGATGAACTATATCTTGATATTCCCGATGGTTGGAATGACGATTTCATTGAAGATGATGAAATTGTTGATTTGGCTCGTCCGGGTGTAGAACACTTTATTTCTAAACCCAAACAAAAGGAGTTTAAAATAATAGTAAATGCTCGCGAAAAGGCTTGGTCACAGACTACAATCTCTTTTGAGCAAGTCTTTGTGTTGGCATTCGGTTTTTATGACAATAATCCGAATAAGGGTTATACTGTTACTTATAGTAAAGGGCCTAAGTCTAACAGAGAAGGTTCTATGGTGAAAGGATCAGTTGTTGATATTAAAAATAATATGATATTCGATGTCACAGCAACTGATAAATCATAGTCAAGACCTGAAACGTCTCAGAGACGAAGGTTATGAAATAGAGGTACGTGGTGGACATTTACTTGTCCACCATATTCCCTATGTAGAAAGCAATAAAGTTATAAAGTACGGAGTACTAGTAAGTACCCTTACCTTAAGAAATGGAACTTCAACAGCAGTTCCTGACAATCATGTTATTCATTTTATTGGAGATAATCCTTGTAATATAGATGGAACAATTATAACTGCTATACAACACGATAATTCTACAAGAAATTTTGGTGGAATAGTTATAAGTCGCTCTTTTTCGAACAAACCACCGCATGGTTATCCCAATTACTATGAAAAGGTGAAACGGTATGTAGATATTATTTCTGCTCCCGCTAAGTACTTAAATAGTACAGTAACCGAGAAAACGTTCAAAGTCATACCTGATAACGCAAACGAAACGGTTTTTCGGTACATTGACACTAATTCAAGTAGAGCAAATATAGACTTAATTAACTCTAAATTTAATGGGCAAAAGGTTGCTATTATTGGGTTGGGTGGAACCGGCGCTTATGTATTGGATTTGATAGCAAAAACTCCTGTTTCCGAGATTCATGTTTTTGATGGAGATGACTTCGATCAACACAATGCATTTCGCTCTCCGGGAGCAGCTTCAATTGATGATTTAAATAAGAATCAAAAGAAGGCTGAATATCTTTCCAGTATTTACGCCAACATGCACAAGCATATAATTCCTCACAGTTATTATGTGCTAAAAGACAATATACAAGAGCTCGACCAAATGTCTTTTGTTTTTGTTTGTGTTGATAAAAACAGTGTTCGTAACATGATCGTTAAATACTTGGTTCTCGCTGGTATACCTTGCATTGACGTTGGTTTGGGTGTAGAAGCCGTAGATGATAAATTGCGTGGAGCAACAAGGGTAACGACTGTAACTAAAACGAAAAACGACCATTTTTCGACAAGAGTTTTTGCTGAGGATAGTGAGAATAATGATTATGTGACAAACATTCAGATAGCCGAACTCAATTCGTTAAATGCCTGTTTAGCAGTAATCAAGTGGAAAAAACTAATTGGCTTTTATGTTGATCAAGAAAGTGAACACAATAGCATTTTCACGATAGGAACTTCAAAAATAATTAATGATGATGCAACATAGATTTGTCGAAATTATTCCTGATGCTGTCGAAGATGAAGTATTATATATTTCTCTGAAATATTGCACAGCCATACACAAATGCGCGTGTGGCTGTGGCAATGAGGTGGTTACACCTATTTCTCCTATGGATTGGAAGTTGATATTTGATGGTAAAACGGTTTCTTTATCTCCTTCTATTGGCAATTGGAGCTTTAATTGTCAATCTCATTACTGGATTAAAAGGAACGAAATCGTTTATGCCAGAGAATGGGATAAAGAAGAAATTCAATTCGGTAGGATAAATGATAAAAAGCGAAAAGCAAAGTATTACAATAAAGAGAATAAAAAAAGTTACTTCTGTTGTAAAAAAACCAAAAAGAAGAAAGGATGGAAGAAATTCTTAAAATCAATTTTTTCTTTTTGAAGTGATCGTTTAAAAGGTTAAGTATAACTGAAAAATAACTTCAAGAAGGAACCAATCCACCAGCAATATTCGTAATGAAAGCAAAATTTCACAGGTATGGCTAGTTACCAGCAAATTCGCTGCCACAGCTGTTTCTAAAGTTTTGAGAGATGGGCGTATAAGTACTACAAGCAAGAAAGTCCGATAATAGCCAACGTGCTTTACAAAAGTAAGGTTTTAGAAAGTTGGGGACGTGGAATAAGTTTGATGGTAAATGAGTGCCAGCGTGTAGGGCTTCCTGCACCCGAATTTCACACAGATGGTGCTTATGTATGGGTTGTTTTCCACACAAGCATCCGACAAGTACCCGACAAGTAAAAATACTTATCGAATTAATTGGCGAAAACACTTATTCGGTAAAGGAAATAATGACACTTATGGACTTAAAAGACAGAGAAAACTTTATGAATACTTATCTTAATCCATCTATGGAGGTCAATTTGGTTGAGCCGCTTTATCCCGATCAACCAAAACATCCAAAACAAAAATACCGTTTGACTGAAAATGGAAAAAATTATTGAAACAATAATTATCTTCAAAAATTAAGCAAAAGCGAAAATGCGTCAGTATATTTTGATGTATTTTTTCGCTTTTTGCTTCCTTATCCACCCCGGATTTCGTCAAGGCTTTTCGGCTGATTTTTTGAACCTGAATGAAACGCAGTGATTGAACGGCTTCAAACAAATCGGACGATGTGCCGCAGACGACCCAGACAGCAAACAATCCGACAGTATTCAGTATAAAAGGGGCAGACAATAACTTGGTCGTGCCGTACTACGCCGGACGGGCTGGTTTTTGTCTGCCTGTTTTCTATCCATAAATCGAAAACGTAAAATTTAGAGAATTGGATAAACAATCAATCTTGTCCGAAACAATTACTTTTATTCGGACAAAATCACATCCTCACCCTCGCCATCCTCTCCCGGTTATCCGCTACCAGCTCCTCCTTTTTCACCTCGCTGTTATCCTCCTTTTTCAGCGATAAAGCGATATTGCGGTCTAATTCAATAACCTGCCGTTTAAGCACTTTGAGTTCATCCTCCTTTTTCCACGAATTAGAAGCAACCGCTTCATACACGGGAATTTTGGCACGGATTTGTTCCAATTCCCTGCTGTGGGTTTCGGTAATCTTGGGGATTTTCTCCAAGGCATTGATAAAATTCATCCACGCCAGTTTCGGGTCGTTTGCCAAATGCCCGTTGTTGTAGGTGTAGTAAATACTGCCGTTACCCTTCACAAAGAAGCGGTTGTCCACGAAGTCGAAGCTATCCTTCATCGAAGCCTCGCTCTTGACCGAAATCTGGAAACCGTACAACTCCCCGATAGGCAGATGTTCCCCCTTGGTGCGGGCTTTCTCCTCGTACTCTTTCAATCGTACGGCAACGGTTTTGATATCCGCATTCTCCGATACGCCCGTAATTTTCAGCGGATTTTGGTGCGTTCCGTCCTCGTTTTTCTTCACTTTTTGGAAGAAAGTTTCCATATCCGCCTTGCTTTCGGCTATCATTTTGGTGTGAAACTCCTCCGACATCCGGATACCCTCCAATTTCGATTTGGCGTTGTCCCGCTCGTACAGGAAGTTACGCCGTTCGCTCTCCAACGCCAACACTTTTTTGTCCAGCTTCGCCTTTTCTAATAAATCGGTATTGCCCGAAAGCACCGCCACGTATTCGCTGAAATTCATCCCCGATGCCTCGTCCATACCGCCCTCGTCGATACGGCGACTGCCCAACGAATTTGTTTTGAGCTGGTTGATAAAAACCTGCTTGTTGTGCAAAAGGTTAAATTTATAACTGTCCAACGAACGCTCCACGGCGTAGATGAGCACATCCACTTTGTTGTCGGCAAAAAGTTTGGCTGTTTCGTTTCCTTTGCGTACCGCGCGTCCGTCCCGCTGTTCCAACGCACTCGGCACCCAAGGCGTATCGAGGTGATGCACGGCAACGGCACGTTTCTGTGCATTCACGCCCGTACCCAGCATCTCGGTAGAGCCGAACAGCACGCGGATGTCGCCCTTGTTCATGGCCGAAATCATCGCTTTCTTGGCATTCTCGTTCTTGCACTCCTGTATAAAACGCACTTCGGATGCCGGAATGCCATAATCTTGTACCAATTTGCGTTTAATCTCCGAATACACGTTCCACTCGTTGGGCTTGTACGTTCCCAAATCCGAGAACACGAACTGCGTTCCTTTTTGAGCGTCGTACTGTCGGTAATAATCGTTCAATAATTTGGCACAATGGCTCGCCTTGTTGTCCACGTGGTCGGAAAACGAAGGGTCAATCATCCGCATATCGAGGCTCATCTTGCGGGCGTAATCGGTAGCGATAAGCATCTTTGCCCGCTCCTCCTGCTCCGTCAAAGGTTCACGTCCCAAGAGCGTGGCATCGCCCGTTTTGGCAAACTCCATCAGTTTTTGGATAAAAATATCCTGCTGGGGTGTAGGCGGAATGTTGTGCAGAATTTCGTTCTTTTCCGGGCGGTCAATGCCGATGTCTTTGGCGGTGCGGAAATCGCAGATTTCCGAGTAAAACGCTCCCAATTCCGGCACTTTGATAAAGGTGCGGAAACGCTCCTTCTGAATAATTTCGTTAGTAACGGAAAACTCGTAATCGGTACTTTTCTTGGCAAAGACGGCCGCCCACGCGTCGAAGGTGCGGATGCCCTGCTTTTCTAACGCTTCGGGGCGCAGGTATTTGAAAATGAGGTACAGCTCCGTGAGCGAATTGCTGATCGTCGTTCCCGACAGAAACGTTGCCCCCAAATCCTTGCCTGAACGCTCCTGAATGGTGCGGATGGCAAACAGCATATTCAAGGCACGCTGACTGCCCTCGCTGTTGCCCAAACCGGCCACACGGTCGTGCCGGGTGGTAAAAGTGAGATTTTTGAATTTGTGGCTTTCGTCCACGAAAAGGTGGTCGATGCCCATCCGGTTAAAGTCCACCACGTTGTCTTTGCGCTGGGCAATATCGTCCATAATGAGCGAGAGTTTGACCTCCAAATTGTTCTTGCGTTTTTCCAATCCTTTGAGCATTGAACTCGAAATTTCTCTGCCCTGTTGACGCAAAACGTCCAGATTTTCTTCCACCGAATGAAGTTCCTGTTGCAGGATGCTCTGCCGGATTTCCAGGGATTGCGGTATCATCCCGAACTGCTCGTGGGTTAAAATCACGCAGTCCCAGTCGTTGTTCTTGATGTCGTTGAAAATGCGAACCCGGTTTTTGGAATTAAAATCCTCTTTGCCCGGATAAAGGATGCGGGCGTTAGGATAGGCTTTGCTGAACGTGTTGGCGATGTCGTACACATTGGCTTTCAGCCCGATAATCATCGGTTTGTTTGCCAGTCCCAGGCGCTTCATCTCGTAAGCGGCACAACACATTATCAGCGTTTTACCCGCACCCACCTCGTGATCACAAATGCCGCCGCCGTTGGTTTTGAGCATCCAGACGGCATCTTTCTGACTTTGGTACAATGCGGGAATGCCCAACGCGGATAAGTCCAGTCCGGGAAAATTCTGGTGCGAACCGTCGAATTTGGGACGGACAAAACAGTTGAACAGGCGGTTGTAACGGTCAGCCAATTTCTTTTTGAAATCGTCCGGCTGTCGCGAAAGCCACTCCGAAAAATGCTCGCGTATCTCCTCTATTTTCCCGTTAGCCAACTGAATGGTTTCCCCGTCCCGCACTTTAATCTGTTTGTCCTCTCCGGTAACAGGGTCAATGACCATTTTCGATTTGCTGATGTCGGGGATGGTGTTGTGCAGGGCGTGCTTGCAGAGGTGGATGCCGTCGTAGGTGCGGAACTCGCCCTTCACGGCAAAAGCGTGGTAAATCTGCGGTGTTTTGCGGTCGCTTTTCACGGTGTATTCATCCGCCGATGAGTTGTAATGCACCGAAACATCGGTATCAAAGAGTTCTGATGCAAATTTGGCATACACGCCTACCGGTATCCAGCGTTCACCAAAGTTAAAATCCAAATCGGCAAAAGCAATGGGCGTGGGGACGGCTTCCCGAAGGGCTTGCAAACTCGTTTTCACGGCATCGTTTTCGCCGTGTTCCAATATCCATTTTTCCAATTTGTCGGCTTTCTCGATGACGTTCCCCGAAATAAACTTATCGGCAATCTGGTAGGTTTTTTCTTCGGGCAAATAGAAAATACGCCCTTCCAATTCCGAAAGGATTTCGCTCTCCTCCTTGTCGGGCAATAGCGAGCAGATATACGGCACATTGACATCGCCGAACTTATTCAGCGAAGCGGAAAGGGCTTCCATCGGGTCGCTTGCGCTTTCCAATTCTCCGACTGCAAAAGCGGTGGGATGGTCGAAAATATCGGCTTTGATGTACTGCCCGTCCCGGCTTCGTTCCAAAAAGAAAATCTCGGAACTGCCGCTGTCCATTCGCAAGAGTTCTGCGTTTTTACGGCTGTTCAAGTGTCCGTATTGGGCAACGAAACGGTCGTACAGGCTGTTCAGACGATTGCGTTGTTCCTTGTCCTCGACGGCTTTGCCTGCCTCGTAATCGTACAAGCGGTGATACGTATCCCGCAAATCGACGTACAGGCTCATCTTCGAGAGCTGGGCATACGGCAGATCGATGGGATTGAACTGCGGATTGGACGAATTTATGCCCGATAAATAGCCGATTTGCTTTCCTTGTGCCACCACCGAGCCGTCCCGCAAGTGCTCACCAATAACGGAAATGTACGGTCGGGGATTGGCATCGAAGATGGTTTTCAGTGGAACTTGGGGCGTCGGGGCTTTTTTTTTAGAAACCGGTTCGTTCCACATGCCGGCAAAAAGGTCGGGTTGGGCGGTTGACGTATCTTTTTTTGCTTTTGTCCCTCTGCTTCGTACAAGTTGTTGGGGTTTGGGCTTAAAAACGGGGTTTGGCGATGGCAAAACAGCAGAAACAGGCGGTGTGTCCGGATTGGAAGCCGGCTTAACCTCGGTTTCCGCTTTGCGTTGCTGTTCGACTTGGTTGAAGGTTTCTATTTCGCGGTTCCACGCTGCAATTTCTTCGGGCGGGAACAGACTGTCGTCGTCGTCGATAAACGTGCTGGCGACGGGATGATGGTCTTCATCGAAATAAATCTGCTGGTCATCCATGATGCGCGGTTTTTCCACGTCGGTTCGGATGACAGGCTCGGGGCGGGTTTCGTATTGCGAAAAAAGCGTGAAAACCGGAACACCGTCGGGGGCTTTTTCCTCCGGTGCAGTAATAGTTTCTATTGCTTCCGCTTCCGTCAATGCAGGTTCATCGGTTTTTTCTTCCGTTCTATCGGGTTCGATGATTTGGATTTCTTCCTCGTGGGTATAGTTTTCCCCGATATACATTTTCAGTTCCTCGATTTGCGACAAATGTTTCGGACGGAAATGAATATCCCGCTCGATGCCCAAGCCCATCACTTTGACAGACTGCATTTCCTCGACGGACATATAGCCCAATTCCCATTCGTAGCCCATCGTGGTCAGCCCGAAGCCCAATTTCTGTTTAGAATCGTATTCCAACAGGTACGAAGTATAGGAACTCATCGGGTGGAAATAGCGGGCGTAGGCGGTGCGGTCTCCCAACAACTCGTTTTCTGTGGCGTAGAGATCGGGAACTTGTTTCAGAACGGTTTTGGGAACAAGGTCGTAGGCTTGTTGCTGTTCTGATTTTCCGGCTTTTTCTACGGCGTTGTCCCCATCGCTTGTTTGTGAAACATCCGTTTTTTTTGTGTTTTTTTCGGTTTTGGGAAGAATTTCCTCCGTTTTTTCCTGTTTGGGTGTTTCCAACAAATCGGCAAGGGCAACCCGATTGCCTTTTCGCACCAGCATCGGCAGGTATTGGTCTAATTGCGTGTGATGAAAACTTACATAAGACGTTTCGGCTCGTGCTTCTAACGGAATACCGCAAATGTCCGAAACGGTTTTGGCTGTTTTCCCGATGCTTTCGTATAAATCGCCGTGGCGCATCAATACCAAAATGTTTTTGTCTTTCTGTTTGGACAGGATGTCCGCTTGCAGTTTTTGTAGTTCTTCGATGGCAGATTGGTCGGGATTTGGGGTGATTGGTTCAGACTGTAAGTCAGAAGCAGTTTCATCTTGTTGAGAAACATTCAGCTCCACAGCCGGATTGACGGCATACACGCCCAAAATATCGTTTGCGGAAACGGTAATCAATCCGCGGTTTTCGCCGTTTTCGTCGGCAGCGATAACGGCACGAATGGTTTCTGCTTGTACGGCAGGCGGATTTTCGGTGTAAACCGCCCATGTTTCCGTTCCCAAAAATCGGATGTGCAGCATATCGCCTTCCTGCAAATCAGCGACCTCTTTGCCTTGTTGAAATTGGGTGCGTTCCAACTCCGACAAAAGCCACGGATTGGTGATTTGGGATGATATTTCTTTTAATCGCGGGATTTCTTCTTGCGGTTGTTCGTTTTGCCGGTTTTGGTTTTCTTGCTCGTTCTGAATTTCCTCCACGTCGATTGTTGTTTCATTGGGAATACCCGTTCGATAAAGTGCTTTATCCAAACGGCGGGCAATATCGGCAGAGAGTTTGTTTTCCAACTCCGCCGCGATGCCTTCCATTCCTTTCTCGTGCGTGTAGACCCAACACGGTTTGCCGTACGGGTCGGTATCCAACGTTCTATTGGTGGCGATGAGCCGGTTTTTTACTTCACCGCTATCGCCCTCGAACAGGGCATTGTGATGAAAAGCGATACTGAAACCGTCGCCTTGGGGAACGCTGAAAGATTGGGTAAACAGTTCTTCATCTTTACCGGCAATCCCTTTTCCCGATTGCTTTTGCAGGACAATCAAATCGCTTCCCACATCCGTTCCGGCGTTTTCGCTGAACATTCCGTCGGGCAGGCGAAGCGCCGAAACCAGCCGGCTGTTTTCCATCAGGTAACGGCGGATGGCTTCGTTTTTAGGGCTGTCCAGCACACCCCGCGAAGTGATAAACGCCATTATCCCGCCTTCGCGAAGCGTATCCAATCCTTTCACGAAAAAATAGTTGTGGACGGCGCGGGTGGCAAGCCCTTTTACCGGGTCTTTGCCTTTGGCGTAGGCACGGTCGTACACCACCATATTGCCGAAAGGGATGTTGCTCGTGATTACATCGAACGTGCCGTTTTTGCCGGCAGGGATTTCTTCAAATCCCCGGATGTGGATATCGGTGTTTTGTTGGTCGGACGACAAGGCTCGCAGGATACGTCCCGTGATTTTGTCTTTCTCGAATGCGGTTACCGCTGTCTGTGGTTGGGCAAAAGATTGGGGAAACACACCCATTCCGGCGGACGGGTCTAACAGTTTGTCGATACGGATATCGGCAGATTGTAAGGCATTGGCAAGGGCATCGGTAATCCGCCTGTCGGTGTAGAACGAGGTCAGAACACTCTGCTTGATGCTGTTCCAAAAAAGGGTGTATTCCTGCTCGCTGACGGTATTTTGACGGATCATGTCTTTCAGGTTGGCGACCAACGGGAACAGTTCTTTTTCGGAAGCTGTCCATCGGTTCAAGTCTGCCAACGTTTCGGTGGGGTTGAGTACGCACTTCAATCCGCCGAAACCGCTGTATCGGGAAAGGATTTCCCGCTCGGCATCGGTGGGACGACGGTGTTCCCGCTCTACACGGAAAAGCGTCTGTATTGCTTCCGTGTTGGCAATGAGGGTTTGTTTTTTATTGTAAGCCATAATTAAAGTTGGTTATTTGCTTCGCGTTATAAATGGTTGGTTGGCTACGCCGTTAGTAATTTGGCGTAGAATATTTGTAAAAAAACACGATGATATTCTGTGAATAATTGATTTAAGGCTGTTTCTGATTGGGTTTGCTGTTGTTTTTTTTATTGGGTTCAAAGGCAAAAGAGGTTGTGTGGTCGGCATTCAGGACCAAGCGGGCATTAAATTTTTTACCGCTTTTCCCCACCAAACCGTACAAGAGCGGGGTAGTTCCGTTGGTCATCAGGGAATGAATATTATCCTTGCTCAATAGCGTACCGCAGAGTTCCCGAAAGATTTTAAAGTCGCATTCGGGTTCAACGCATTTGGCTATTTTGGGATAAACCCGCACCGATTGATTTTTGCAAACGGGACAGGGATAGGTTTTGTATCGGTCGATACATTCCGTTGTATTCAAGAGGTCTTGGCAAATCTGCCGGGTATAAACTTCAATGCCTTGATGAAACGTTTCGGCATTCATTTTTCCGTTTTCAATGTCCGCCAAGGCTTTTTCCCAACTTCCGGTCATTTCGGCATCGGCGATTTTACGCTCTTTCACAATCTGGTACACAGCAAGCCCTTTTTCGGTGGGGACAAGCGTTTTCTTTTCCCGAACGATGTAATCGCGCACAATCAGCGTTTCGATGATGTTGGCACGTGTGGCAGGCGTACCCAATCCGCAGGCTTTCATCGCGGCTTTGGTTTCTTCGTCGGCAAGGTCTTTTCCGGCTGTTTCCATTGCCGAAAGTAAAGTGGCCTCGTTGTAAAGCGGTTTGGGTTTGGTTTGGTGTTGGGTAATTTTGTGGGATTGAACGGCAACGGTTTCGCCCTGCGTGAAATCGGGGAACTCGGTTTGCTCGGTTTCGTCGTCTTCCGTTTCCGGTTTTTCGTTCAGCACGCTGCGCCAACCACTTACCAACAGGCGGGTATTTTTCGTTTTGAAAAGATGCTCTCCGGCGGTAAATTCCACGTGTTGCACTTCCTGCACCGATTTGTCGGAAAAAGTTTCCAACATTCTTGAAGCGATACGGTTGTAAATCGTTTGTTCGTTGGCAGTTAAGCCTTCCGCCTTGTTTTCGGTAATCAGCAAGGCGTGGTGGTCGGTAACTTTGGAAGCATCTACACATCGTTTATTCAATGTTTTCACACTTAACATTCGGGCATAAGTGCCGAAAACAGGATGTAGATGCAGGTTTTCGATAAGCGAAGGGATTTCTTCAAAAATATCTTCGCCGATATACCGGCTGCCGGTACGGGGATAAGTGATGCACTTTTTCTCGTACAGGCTTTGAGCGATGGAAAGGGTTTTGTCGGCTGAAAAGCCGTACTTCCGGTTGGCTTCTTTTTGCAAACTTGTCAGGTCGAACAAGAGGGGCGGTTCGGTATCGACAGCCTTTCGTTCGACCTTGGACACTGCCAAAGAGCCGGTTTCGCCTGCAAAGTGAGCGGCGCAGACGGAACGGGCGGTGGCGTTATCCTCAAATTTGGTTTCGCTTACGGCTTGGCTGCGGATGCCCGCTTTTTCGAGCGTGAGTTTTATCTGCCAATAGGGAACACTTTGGAAATTTTTGTTTTCAAGAAACCGCTTGCAAACCATCGCCAATGTCGGTGTTTGTACCCGTCCCAACGAGTATCCGCCTTTTCGTGCGGCAAGGGAAAGGGCACGGCTGGCGTTGATGCCCACGAGCCAATCGGCTTCGCTTCGGGCTTTTCCCGAGAGGTAAAGATTGTCGTATACCGAGCCGTTTTTCAAGTTTTCCAGTCCTTCGCGGATGGCTTTGTCGGTCAGCGAGCTAATCCAAAGGCGGTCGAAAGTTTTTTGGCATTGCAGGTAATCAAAAATATAGCGAAAAATCAGTTCGCCTTCGCGTCCGGCATCGGTGGCTACGATGATGCGTTCGCATTGGTCGAAACAGGTGCGAATGATTTTCAGTTGTTTGAGTGCCGCCGGGTCGGCGGTGTACTCTTTTCCTTTGCGGATTTGGCGTACGGTAAGTTTGAACGGATGGGGAAGAATGGGCAGGTCGTCTGCGTTGTATTTTTCAAAGCCGTATTCGGTGGGCATGGCGAGCGTTACGAGATGCCCGAATGCCCAAGTAACGGTGTAACCGTTTCCCGAAAGGAAACCGTCTTGTTTTTGGTTTGCACCCACTATGCGGGCGATGTCGCGTGCCACGGAAGGTTTTTCCGCGATGATACAGATGTTCATAGTTAATTAGATTTGGTAAAAAAAATGAGATATTGAAATAGAAAAAAGGGCAAGCAAATTCTACAATCGGCTTGCCCATCCGTGTCGGACGTTTACATACGTCTGCCTCTTCTTTTGGGAGCTTGTTCTAGTTGTTCTTTGTTCTCCTGTTTGGCTTGCTGTTTTTCGTCCGGACGGGTTTGTCCGCTTTTGAGCGGTTCTTTCACGTTTTTAGTGGCTTCGTTGGATTTGCCTTCGTTGTTTACTGCCACTTGGGTTTTGTTTTCTTCGGCAACGGCTTCTACTTTTCCCTCTTTCTTGTCGGGGTTCCAACGGTAAAAGCGGGGGCGGTTTTGTTCCTTGTCGATGCGCACGTAGGCGTTGAACGACTGTCCCTCTTTGTCGGTCATATTTTTCAGATAGAGCGTTTTGCCGTCCGAAAGGGCTTTTTGCTGTTTTTCGGAAAGGGCAAGCCCGCAAATGGTTCCGGCAACACCGTGTTTGGTTTCGGGTTTTTGTTCGGGTTCAAGGCGTTGTTTGTAGGATTTTTTTTCATCGAAAATAAACTCGATGCCTTTTTTCTCGGCATTTACTTGAAGGGTAGCATCGAATGGTTTCCCGTTTCGGGAGAGCATTCCTTCCACTTTCACGGCTTTGCCTTCCGACAAATCCTTATACTGTTCGGGGGTGAGCAATACGCCTTTTATTTCTTTGGGGATGTTTACACGGTCGGCTTTCAGGGCAACGAGTTCGTTGGTTTGCGGGTCGATGGAAATGTAGGCTTTGAACGGCTCGCCGTTTTTGGGCGTGAGTTCCACCATTTTGCCGAGATTGCCGTTGTGCCGGAGCGTGGTTTTGTCGTCGTCGCTGAAACGGTAGCCCATATAGGGATAGTCCAACTGGGGTTCTTTGCGTAGCGTGTGGATGGCCAAGCCGAGTTTGCCGTCGGCATCGTGGCGCAGGGCAACGCGGGCTTCGGTGTAGATAACGTCGTTTCCAAAAGGAATGGCGATGGGCAGGAGGTCGGATTTCTGCCAATTGAGTACTTTTTCCAGGTTGCCGGACTGTTCCAATTTATCTTTGGTTAGCCCGATGCGTTCCATCTCTTTCCAGTCCACCTGTTCGGGATGGATGGCGGTGGCTTTTTGGGCGGGTGCGAAATCATCGGCGGTGATCCGCACGGCATCGAGGGCAGATTTGTTGGCAGGAGCGTCTCTGTTTTCCAGCATTTTTTTGAGTACGTCCACCGAATCTTCCACCTTGTCGGCTACCAAGCGATAAACGCCTGTGTGCGACGGGTCTTTGAACTGTTTGGCGAGGTTGGAGAAGAAGTTTTGCAACAGGCTGTCGTTTTTCTTGAACTTCATAAAGGCGGCGCTGTTGGTGTCCAGCGGTTCTACGGTTTTGATTTTACCGTCTTTGTCGATACCCGACACTACGGATAGTTTGCCGGCTTCGTTGGCGGATTGGGTTTGACTGCGGTCTTCGAGTACGAGGACGTAATTGTCGGAATAGTTTGTTTCCATATTATTTGCTTTTTAAAGGTTTAGAAAGCAAATGTATGGCGTTTTTTTAGTGGTAGGGGCGGTGGATGGATAAGGATGGACTTAAATGGAAAGGAAGGGAAGGGAAGGGAAGAGGTAGGAGCTTTTATTGGATTTCGTTCAATTAAAGTAGAACTTAAATTGATAAACTAGAGAATTTCAGTGACTGAAAATGAAAGAAGAAGAGTACTGAATATTCTTTTGAAATTTATAGTAAAAAAATGTAATTTGTTTATTCCTTTTTAAGTTTCAATGATTTAGATTAAATAGTTTTTCTATTTTTGTAAACAATTATAAATATGAATACTTATGAGAATGAATATTTTTAAATTCGTTTTGATTTGTTTCCTGCTTTCCATGATAAGCTGTAACAATAAAAAAAGCGAAGAAACAACACTTTACTTATTTAAGTTAGACAGCCTGCTCGACAATCAACCTGAGTTAGTTTTGGACAGTATTAATGCATTAGAAGGAGTGAAGTTATCCCGCTTTAATGGAGCTTACTCTGATCTGCTAAAAACAATAGCACTTGATAAAACAGACTTTATTTTCAAAAATGATAGTGTGATAAAAAAAAGCGCTGAAGTATTATCGCATTATAATAAGGATTTCGCTGAATTGTATGCCCGTTCATTACTCTATGAAGGAATTGTTCGTTTCAGAATGGGTATAAATGATAGTACGGCGTATGTACCCATAAAAACAGCTACAAATATTTTGGAAAATTCTAAATTAGAAAATTCTAGAAGTGCCATGTTTGCTTACTATTATTTAGGGACTCTTTTTTTTGCAAATAATAATCCCGAACAGAGTATAGCGTATTTTAAAAAAGCAATTCAAGTGGCAAAACACTTCGGGCATAGAAATTATCTCTATAATTCATTTAGAGATTTAGCTTGGAGTTATATGCAAAACTATGATTGGGACAACACAAAATTGTGTATAGATACACTAAGTGGTTTTCAAAATTTATCTGAATTAGAAGTTATTGATATTAGCCTTATTAAATCTAGTTACTACGAATCTGTAAACGAACCCCAAAAGGCTCTATTTATAAATTTAAAACTAATAAATGACACATTGTATCTAAAGAACAGTGATATAAGTAAGACATATTATAAAGTTTCTAAAAATTATAAAAACTTAGATCAAAAACAACAATCTCTTTTTTATGCAGAAAAAGCTGTAGAAAATATAACTGACACAGCAAATCTTTTAAATTATTTTTATTATGAAAATGCTGCTGAAATAGCAGCAAGTTTAAAACATTGGGAGAAAAGTTCACAAGTGCTTATAGAAGCATACAGATTAAAAAGCAAACTAATGGAAATCAACAATAAGGCTGCCTTATTAGAATTAGAGAAAAAATACGACTTAAATAAAGCTGAAAATGAAGTGCTTCGTCAGAAAAATCAAAAGTTTTTATTTGTTGGAATTACGATAATTCTTTTTATGATTGTGATAGAAGGCTTTGTCTTAAGGAGACAATTTATAAAACGTAAGAAGGCGGAATTGAATCTGGCAAAGAGTGAAAAACAGAAATTTGAAATAGAACATCAGCAAACTATGTTAGACAAAGAACGAATTGAGTTAGACTTAAAACAAAAGAATTTTTTATTACCAATTTACAGTCAAATATCCGAAAGAAATGAGATGGTAAAAAAAGTATTACAGGATCTTAAAACGAATAAGTACATTGAGAAGAACAGTTCATTATTACAAAAAATTGAAACCACGTATAAAGACTTTACACAGTCTTCTATTATAGACCCGGCGATGTTTTTTTCGGATAAAGACTTTTTTGAGTTCACTGGAATATACATGACAGACAAGCGAGCTAAAGAGCTAAACTCAAGCGATAAAATTTTATTAATTTTCTCAAGATTTGACTTAGCAAATAATCAAATTGCTATATTGTTAAATACTACTGAAGATTCGGTCAGAAGTAGAAAATCAAAATTAAGAAAAAAACTTAGGGACAACAATATCATACTTAAACTGAATTAGTTTCGATTTAATCTGACAGTTAAGGGCAAAATACTTAAATTTGTAATATCACAAACAAAATAAGTTTCACCCTTAAAAACTGTCAGAAAT
>SAAL01000282.1 GCA_009929445.1 Bacteroidia bacterium | reverse complement strand
GTCTGAATTGACTACAATTGTACCTTCGGTCATAGTTAGAGTTGCAGATCCACCAGCTGGAATTGTTGTCGGAACACCGTTTACCGATATTGTCGTTACTGAAGTAAGTCCTTTATCATTGGTCAGCAAGTTGCCGTTTACAGGTGTTCCTGAAGGCGTTTGATTGATATCATCTGTAGCTTCTACCGCAGGTAACGAAGTCAGGTACAAGGTTGCCTTATCGGTTACAGTACCGTTGGATATGGTATATTCTACCGGAACTGTTCCTGTAAAGGTTGGTAGCGGACTGAAAGTGTAAGTACCGTCCGAGTTTACAATAACTGTGCCTTTTCCTGGTATCGTTACCGTTGCCGGTGAACCGCTTGATATAGTATGATTAACTCCGTTAATGGTAATTGAAGTAACCGTGGTTATGCCGCTTGTAATATCGTTTGTCAACACATTTCCATTGATACCTTTACCCTGTGGCGCTGTCTTGGCATCATCGTTAGCATCAACGGTTGGTGTTGGAGTGGAAGTTACCGTTACATTGATTGTGCTGGTAGCTTTAGAAGTTGAAGTTCCATCATCGGTAATTCCGTAGGTAAACGGCACATCGCCTGTATAACCTGAGGCGGCAGTAAATATCAGATTTCCTGAAGCATCTACACTCGCTGTTCCTGCTAAAACCTTGTTTGCATTATAGACGTTTACCGGAGTTGTGGTTAAGGTAATGGTTCCACCGGTACTGTTTAATGCGGTGATTCCTGTAACGGTTGGTGTAGTACCATCCGGATCGGAGTCGTTTGTCAAAGGATAAACAGTAACAGAAGAACCTTGTTTAACCGTTGCCACATCGTGGTTTGCCACCGGTGGGTTATTTGCTCCCGTAACAACATCTTTCACTACTGTTAAATAAAGATTGGCATTATCTGTTACTCCGCTTGCATTGGTTGCAGTGTATGTGATTGGCGGTACTGGACCTGAATATCCTACTGCAGGTGTAAAGATATATGTGCCGTCTGAATTGACTACAATTGTACCTTCGGTCATAGTTAGAGTTGCAGATCCACCAGCTGGAATTGTTGTCGGAACACCGTTTACCGATATTGTCGTT
>SAAL01000281.1 GCA_009929445.1 Bacteroidia bacterium | reverse complement strand
GGCCGCCCAAAACTACCCGTTCATTACCGCGCTCGGTCGCAAGGGCGGCACGCCGGTGGCCGTGGCCGCGGTCAACGCCCTGCTGCGCCTGGCCTGAGGGGCGTTCGTGACCGAGCGGACGGGCGCATCCAGAACACTGCGCAGCGGCTACACCACCGGGGCCTGCGCCGCGGCCGCGGCCAAGGCGGCGGTGCTCGGCCTGCTCGGCCTTCCGCATCCCGGCCGGGTGGCGATCCCCTTTCCCGACGGCTCGCGCCACTCGTTCGAACTCTGCCGCTTCAGCACCGGCCTGGCCACGGTGGTCAAGGATGCGGGCGATGACCCGGACGTGACCAATGGCGCCGAGATCGGCGCCGAGGTGCGCTGGCTGGACGAACCGGGGGGCGAGCCGGTGGTGCTGATCAACGGCCCGGGTGTGGGCGTGGTCACCAAGCCCGGCCTGCCGGTGGCAGTGGGCGAGCCGGCGATCAACCCGGTGCCGCGGCGCATGATCCGCGCGGCCGTGGCCGAGGCCCTGGTCGAGGGCGGCACCGGCGAAGGGCGCGTCGAGGTGCGTATTTTTGTGCGCGACGGCGAGGCGCTCGCGGAAAAGACCCTGAACCTGCGGCTGGGCGTGGTCGGCGGGCTGTCCATCCTCGGCACCACCGGCATTGTCCGGCCCGTGTCGGCCAAGGCCTGGACCGACACCATCGAGGCCAGCCTGCGGGTGGCCCGGGCCGCCGGCCTGGACGAGGTGGTGCTTGCCACCGGCCGCACCTCCGAGGCCGCGGTGCAGCGGCGGCTCGGTCTGCCCGAAGAGGCATTGGTGATGATGGGCGATTACCTGCACTATGCGCTCACGGCCACGGCCCGCCAGGGGTTCCGGCGAATCCACCTAACCGGAATGTGGGCCAAGCTGGTCAAGGCGGCCCTGGCCGTGCCCCAGACCCATGTGCGCAACGGCGCCCTTGAGACCCGCCAGGCCGCGGACCTGCTCGTTGACCTGGGGCTGGACGGCCCGGCCGCGGCTGCGCTGGCCCGGGCCAACACGGCCCGCGAGATCTACGAGCGGCTGCGGGCCGCGGGCCGGGACGACCTGGTCACCGCGGTCTGTGAG
>SAAL01000145.1 GCA_009929445.1 Bacteroidia bacterium | reverse complement strand
ACACCGTTTTTTACCAGTGTCGGCGTAATGGTGTATGTGTCGTTTCTCTC
This sequence comes from Bacteroidia bacterium, assembly GCA_009929445.1. Classification (GTDB taxonomy): domain Bacteria; phylum Bacteroidota; class Bacteroidia; order Bacteroidales; family Paludibacteraceae; genus UPXZ01. The sequence continues at coordinate 5,773 of SAAL01000145.1, read as the reverse complement.
ATCTTTTGCAGCGGGTATCCGGCTGATAACTTTCATCGAAAATGCCATCTTTCTGAGAAAACATGTTTGTGTTTTTAAGGTGTTCAAAATCACTTTGATTTTTTCGTTTATCAACTAATTTTTTAATTTGTTCTTAAAGTCATAATCAATTTAACTCCCGGAACTGTATAATCGATATCCACAAAGGAAGATTTCTTTATATTAACTTTTGATAGATAACCATCACTGTCATACTGGTAATAAGTCCTTGTGACGTCCTGACTAAGGTTTTTAATGATGTTTTTTAATTCCTGCACATTTGGTGTTTGAAGCCATGTGTTTCCTCCTACTTCACTAATAGTCACGTTTTGCATCACATCTTTGAGATCAAGGGTACTTATTTCTGACATTTTTGTGGATATTTTTTTTATTGTCTCTCCGGTTTCACTTGCAGTTATCATATAAAACTCAGTATTTGAAGTGCAATAAATTGACATTTTATCTACAACAAAATTATATTCAATGCGACCCGTTCTGTCATAAATATTAAAATATCCACCATCATCTTGCAGAAGCTCTTTATGGTAAGTGAAATTGACTACATAGCTCGAGTCATTCAGAATGTATTTATCGAAATAGGATATATTAGATTCTTCTGAAGCTCCGTAAAGGATTAATACATCTTTATAACCACCATCACCTTCAACGTAGTTGCAGGCAGGGGTATGCCCCTGAGATCCGCCTCCTATCCAGATAGCAAGATAATTTTCAATGTTAAGCACCGGAGTGGCTGTGAGTTTCATCGAAACATCAAAATCGGTCCAGATATCGGTTCGCGAAGGATTTTTCTTGTTTAAAAATAGCAAAAAGCAGATATTTTTTATATTCTTAACTGATTGTTCGTTTCTGGCTTCGATGAATATATTGTAACTTGTCGAATCAGATATATCGACATAAATGGTTTGTTTTGTTTTAATATCATACCGGCCATAATAAATCTTGTTGTTCTCGTCGGTTTCATGTAACCGCTTACAGTTGACTACCATAGCCCTATCGCTTGTAGAGTTATAGAGCATTAGTACCTTTGAGCCCAGATATGGAATACTGAAATTGATTTTATCTGTCTGAGGTGTCGAATTATCCTTATCGAACCGGTAAACAATTTTTTCAGAAAAATGTTTATCCCTAGTGTAGCTTATAATATAGCTAAAGGGATTATTACTTTCCAGGTCGAGCAGCGTGAAGTTCTTGTTAGTACCTCCAAGCAGATATTTGAGATACGCTTCGTATTCATCTCCAATGGTTGACTGAAGGTGCGATTGTATATAGCTATTCAGATAACTGCGCCACGATCCTAAATATGATGTTTCTTTCAGTAATACATCCGGTTTGAGTTTTTTCTCGCCCTCGCGATAACTTCGCATGTAATGGAGAAAAGTTCCGGCCTGATAACAATGAGTCAGTTTACCGTAAAATTTTTGACCTAAAGCATTCCGGTCTTCATAATCCCACGAGTTTGAAAGAAATTTGTATATATTGTCCTTGTGAGTTCGTCCGTCGAGGAGGTAATGTTCTGATTCACTTACAGGTATTACTGTGTCATCCCATACCAGGCGGTCGGAGAGGTGAGCATGTGCTTCCATCCAGAAAAGATTTCCTCCGTTGGCGGCAATATAACTATCCTGTACGTAATGCATAAATTCATGCGCCATTAGGCTGCGGAGTTTTACGGGATTGTCAATTTTTCTGTTAATGAGAATGTACCCGTTTACCATTCCCGAAATCCCAACCGATCCATCGTCGGCGATACTATCCACATACACGTTGAAGTCGGACGTAGGTACTGGTAGCCCGAGTTTACCAAACGAGGTCATCACTTCGCTCAGGAAATGAGCAATGTCCTGTATGTACCACGGTGTTCCGTCGCTCGTGTGCCAGTCCTGCAGCGTTTGTTTGGTTGCGTAATCCTGCATGTGTTTCACGTCTGATTCTTTGTAAAAAACGAAGATATTACCGGAAGGAAAATAATCGGTATATCCCCACAGGAATGTCTCTTCGTCCCACCACCACGAGAGTTTGGTAAGGTGGTTGGTTTCGAAAACAATAGTACTATCTCTAAGACTAAGTCCTCCACTTTCATAAGGTATCCATTGTTGATTTTTATCATCATAATAAACCGGTTGGAAGTTCCGAATATTCTTGTTCGAAATTTTCTTTTTATCCAGGTTGTTAAATCTGATCAGGATGGGTGTTTCGAAAACGGATCCAAAGCTCACCGTTACATCATATGCTGAACTCATTTTCATTCCCGCAGGGGCTCCGGGAGGATTATCCAACTTTACAATCGTGAGCCGGAAATCTTTATCGTATATTCCTGCGGGTAAAGTGACTTCGATGCTGTCAGTTTTGACGGTTCGGGTTTCTGTAGCAGCATTCAGTGTGCCGTCGTAAAGCACTTTCCCAAAAGGATTTACTTTGATGGTATCGCTGTAAAGGGGTTCGCAGTTTACATCCTGCACATTGCACCGGTAATAAGCCGGAGTTTTGGGAGAAAGCACCAATTCCTGTTGTTTTACACTAACGAAATTAGCTTTCAGGTCGGCTTGCTGCATGGTGGATGTCAGGTCGTACCAGATTTTTCCATCGGCTGATGCCTGCCAGGTGATAGTTCCACGCACTCTCAGCGGAGGTACCAGTGTTACCAGCCGGTCTTCAATAATTTTTGTCGGGATATTTTTAGTAGAAACGACATACCCTCCATCATATTTTTCAGAAATCAATTCTTCTTCAGATGCCGGCTGAAAAGAAAGGGTATCGGTCTGTACAGCACTCAAACAAGGGAAAGTATAAGTATATCCGCTGGTGTTTAATTCATAGTTAGGACTGGACGGATTGGTTACCGTACAATAATATTTTTGTTTAATTGTTCTTTCGTCGATAATGACAGTTAAAATTGGGTTGGAATCAGTACTTACAGCTTTATTCTTATCTGCCGACATCCAGCGATATTCATTTGTAGACAAGGAAAAGGGTGCAATGTCGCGGATGTCGATTTGTATGGTATCACCTATGGCAGTTTTAAATATCTTTTTGGTAAGATGGACCGGTCTTTGATTCCCAACCGGGTTTTTAAATTCCTCAGAAACAGGGATATCTTCAAAAGTAAAATAATTATTCGCCAGGTTCAAAATACTTATTTTGCCGTTTTCAAGTATCGATTTGGGAATGAGGCCCCTGATTTCATTGCTATCCAATGACAGGAAGTCAATTGTTTCAGCAATCAGGTCTATCGTCGAAGGGAATTGCGTAATTTTGTTTTTCGTTAAGCCGATGGTTCGGATGCGGGGAAGCAAACAAAATTCGTCGGGGAAAACAGATAATGCATTATACGACAAATTCACATCTTGTAATTCGAGCAAAAAACCTATATTCGCAGGTACAATTCTGATGTTGTTATGATTGGCTTTCAGTAAATTCAGTTGTAACAGATGACCAATGGAGTCAGGGATCGCAGTTAACAGGTTGTTGTTTATTTTAAGCTCTTTAATAGCTTTTAATCGTCCGATTTCATTAGGAAGAGAGGTCAATTGATTGTTGCTCAGGTTCAATTCGGTTAGTAATGATAAATTCCCGATGGATGCCGGAATAGAACCCGAAAGCTGATTGTTGTACAAATATAAATAAACCAAATCCGTACAGTTACCCAGACTCTCCGGTATGCTGCCCGAAAGCTGATTGTTGTACAAATATAAATAAACCAAATCCGTACAGTTACCCAGACTCTCCGGTATGCTGCCCATAAGTTGATTGTCGCTTAACCCCAGTGATTTGAGTTGGGTCAAATTCCCGATGTTGGTCGGAATCACTCCACTCAATTGATTTTCATTAAGAATAAGCTCGGTCAGGTTTGTCAGGTTTTGAATGTCGGAAGGGATGACGCCGGTAAGCTTGTTTTTTGACAAATTGAACGAAGTGAGCCGGGTCAGATTTCCGATTTCGGATGGAATACTTCCGCTTAAATTGGCTGAATTCAGGTTCAGTATGCTGAGCTGTGTCAGATTCCCGATGGATGTCGGCAAACTGCCTGCTACGCGATAAGGAATATTCAATGTTTCTAAATTTGTCAGGTTTCCAAGGCTTTCGGGCAGTGTAACGATGATACTTCCTGTTATCGAAGAGACTGTGAGATCTTTTAATTCGGTTAAATTAAAAATATCGGCAGGAAAGGTACCCTCAAATTCCCCTACCAGATTGAGGGTTTGCAATGCCGTTAAATTCCCGATTTCGGGAGCTATAATTCCCTTATACGTGCTGTAACTGTTCAATTTTAATCTGATTACCCGTTCGTTCATTACCAAAACGCCATTCCAGGTAAATACGGGTTCTGTCAAATCCCAACCGGTTGTTCCACCAAGTCCTTTATGTACAGCCACCAACGCAAGTGAGTCCTGCTGATTTGTTTTCAGTGGAGTGGGATTCATGCAGAGCACATCACCCACATTTGTTCCAAATTCATAACCTACATAAAATCTTGAATTGGTATTCAGCGCAAAGTAGCCATTCTGATGCCCTCCCCACCCAAAGTTGATGTGGAAAAATCCATCCGTATCGTATCCGTCCAATACAACCGCGTGACCCGGGTCTCCGGGCAACTCTGCATAAACAGGCCGACGGTTGCTGATTTCATTCATCATATAAAATGAATCTGAAGAGCCCGCACTCATGTAGTAGTTGAAGTATTCCCGGATAGCTTTTTCGTATCCGAATTTTGCGGGAGAACTTCCGGTCAGGTCTTTGCAGTAATTCATATCAATAGCAATACCTACATGATACGACAGCAGTTTGTAGTCTTCGTCACTTGGGTTATTCCAGTTGTAGGTGGTATTACCGAAATCAGCACAGAGCTGACCGTGTTTCGGATCGGTATAACAATGCGAACCACTACCGCGTGTAGGATACTTGTAATAAGCCATTATCTGCGCGAATGCAGTAGCAATACATCCCGTAGGACAATTCCCGACGTTTTCGTGATTGTACTGATTTAAGCTGACACCTGCTTCATCCAGCAGGGGAGTCATTACGGGGGTAGCAGATAATACGGTTTGCGGCGAAGTTATTCTGACCGAATCTTCGTAGAGTTTGAGTAATGCGATGAGCTGTGGTGGAATATTGTCCGGGTCAAACTGTCCGAGAGTAGAATAGCCCATTACGGCAAAGTTATCCCTGTTTTGCCCCACCACAACAAAACCCTTTTCTCCATTTTGATACACAAAAACCGGATTTTTTACCTCTTTTTTCGATTGGTATTGTTTGGTAAGCAATTGTTTTTCCGATGGTATTCGGAACCCCTCTTGCGGACTTTTACCCGAAGCGAAAAACGATTCCGCAAATTGCCGTGCTCCTGTTTCATCAGGTAATTGTGCTAACAAGGAAATGTTGACTGTACCCAAAAACACTAAAATCAGCCAACATAATCGGTTTCTTTTTTTATTTATCTGAATAAATTTTATCATGGAAATAATGTTAGTGCTGAACCATGATTTTTTCAACTTTATGAAAATCATTGGTTTGCAGTGAGACAAAATAATTTCCCGGCGGAAGTGCACAGGTTACATCGGTACTTTCGGTGATGTAAGTCTGATGTTTCAGTGTTCCGTTCGTGTCAAAAATGCGTACGTTTGCCTTCAGTTTATTTTCGGCATCGGGCAATCCGATATGTATAACACCGTTTTTTACCAGTGTCGGCGTAATGGTGTATGTGTCGTTTCTCTCATCTTTTGCAGCGGGTATCCGG
>SAAL01000280.1 GCA_009929445.1 Bacteroidia bacterium | reverse complement strand
CTCTTTTCCTATTCCGTCACATTTTTTTAATTTGATCTACACACGGAGGAATAGGAACATGAAAAAAACAAACTGGGAAAAGAGCCGCGGTATGCCATTCAAACACTTTCCTGATGTCGTTTACCCTTATGTATTCGATATTTATGTTGGTGTTTTTTTTGCATTACGAGAAAACACCTTTGGATCCCGTCAATACAGCAAATCCCATCAGATCTCCTTAATAATTCATAACACATCATGATCAACGGCGTGCTTTTGACAAACTCATTTTAATGTCAAATGTAACCGTGGTTCTCTATATTTATTGAGGAGGGTTTCAGCATGGAGAAAAAACTTGACAGAACCGGTGTCCTGATAACGGGTGGCTTCAAGGATCTGGTGCACGAAATAGCTCAGTTGACCGAGATGGCCGGCGGTTGGAGGAACTTCTATACCGACGATCCGGCCGATACTATGCAGGTGATATTCCTGTGGTCCAGGCTGCGGGACGAGAGCATGGGGATGTTTGACGAAGTACCCAACGGTCTTCTGACAAGGATCGCGATGTGGGGCGATTCGGTAAACGAACGTGCTGACAGGGACGATATACTCCAGATTTACCGTGGTCTAACTGTGAACGACGTTGTCTACAGCATGCCGATGGTGCGCTTCAGGGTCACTCCGGATAACGATTATTTTCTTTTGGATTATGAAATGGAATTTCCGTTTGAAGAGGATAAAAAGCCTGAAATATTCCAAGGTGAAACGGCTCTTGAAATCGCTGAGAAATGGTTGAGATATATGAATTGCATTTATAACTTTAAATAAACTTAATGTCCGGTGCTTCGCAGCCGTATATATGCGAACTTTCTCTGTCCGGTGACTGCACAGCCGTATATATGTGCAGAACGAAACGAACGGTGCTCCGCTGCCGTCCAATAAAAGCGGACTTTAATTAATCCGCGGGAGAATTATTTCTCTCCTGCGGAATTAAAAAAATCAGACAGGAAGGATATGTGATAGGTATGAAAGTTATAGTTATAAGCGGCACGCACGGAGATCCCGTCAAAAGATTCAGGTCTGTCATGGACTCTATTAAGGCGCGTGAGGGTTCAGAGCCCT
>SAAL01000279.1 GCA_009929445.1 Bacteroidia bacterium | reverse complement strand
GGTTTCGCACCTATGATGGGCTAAAAATAGCCTTGTATCATGCACTTGGTGACCTACCTACACCCAAGGTTACCCACAGATTCTGCTGAGGAACCGAAATTCGAACACGGCTCGTCCCCGGCAAAACCGGGCGAAACTGTGCCTTCGGGAAAAAACGCCTGGAAACGGCAGCAAAGAACAACAGGGCGGCCAATTCGTCCTCGCCATCGTGATAATGGCGCATTCGTGAAACTCTAAACTTCAGTTTATGCAAGCATAACTATTCATTTTCCAGCAGCAAATTTAATATAGAGACAATATTCTTGCCATTAATTTGCGAAATTAAGGCGCTAAACCATACATTCGCCATAAATTCATAACCCTCTTGATTCGGGTGTAACCCATCATATGTTAAGGAACTCCAATCATGTACTATTCTTGAATAGTGGTCCACTAAAATTCCCTCTTTGGCATTCACTGTGCTAATTATGGCTGAATTGTATATTGGAATATTTTTCCCGTTAGTCTTTGTGTCCGGGGTCAATGTGCCAACCAGTGGCACGGCACCAACGGCTTTGATTTTATCGATCATACGCCCTATGTTATATGCTGTCGTGGCGGGTGAAAGTCCCCATGAGTAATCATTAGTTCCTTCCAGCAGCAAAACGTAATCCAGTTTGCCCCAGATTGATATTGTTGTGTTCATATCTGAGGTGATTCTACTAAGTCCATGGACAGTGGATTCTCCGCCATGGCCCCAATTCAACACAAGGCTTGCCCTACCTGATTGATCCAGCAGGTCCTCCAGTTTTTTCTGAGTGGGGCCGCAATTACACCCATTCGCATCCCAACCGGAATAGGGAATGACAGGGTATCCACAAGTAATACTGTCACCGAAAGTCATTATAATGATATCATCAGCACATGCACCTTTTGTTGGTTGTAAAACAATCACAAAAAAAAGAAAACCAAGGATGATAAACCAGCATTCAAAATCGATAAATTTATCAGTTTTCATATAAAAAAGGGTAACTATTCAGTCGATTTTTTTCAGTGTTTCAAAAAAAGTTCTTGACACGGTTTTGGGTCAAATTTTGAAAAATCAGTTCCGCTTTGCCCCTGCTTCG
>SAAL01000278.1 GCA_009929445.1 Bacteroidia bacterium | reverse complement strand
AAACGGACATGAAAAACGTGATTTTGAATAGACAACTTTCAGTCTGAAACTAAAATAATGCTATTCGAAAGTGGGTGGGTATGCTCCGGAATATGTAATATCATTATTATATTTAGTAAGTAATTAATTGTTTATACTGTAAATATTTAGATAATCGATAGCAGCAGCTCCAGTCACAAAAAAACTGAATTTATTTGTCATTTCTTTTATCTGTAGATTATATTTACCAACATAATCTTTATTATAAAAAAGGTAAATACTTTTTTCTATTTTTCTAACTGTTAAGGTGAAAAACTTTTCGTATTCATCGGAGTCAACGTTAAATCTGGTTTCTTCGCTTAAATTACCATTTGTATTTTGTGAACAAATCAACTGATTTTTGAATTTTACAATCTTTAGAAAATCATTATTAACCCATAGTAAAAGTCCGACTTGTTTTTTATTATAGTTTGACCAATATCCATTTTGATCGCTAAATTCTATTTGGAAATTTTTAGTAAAATCTAAGTTTAAACTTGTTGAGGCAAGTGTAGCATTAGTAGAATTATTTTCAAGTATCCAAAAAAATCCTTCGGAAATGCTCCATTTATCATCATTATCATTTTGTGATACAGACCAATTATTTCTGTTGTTCATAAAATCATCATTAAACAATGAAGTCATTTTTGATGAAGTTAAACTGTCATAATTATTTGTTATATCAGTAACGCCAAAAAGAATATTCTTAATGTTTATATCGTCATTGTTATTAGCGCAAGAAACGACTAATAGACAAAAGCAAATAAAATAAATTATTTTTTTCATATTTGTATATTTTAAAACCCAAATCTTAATCCAAATGACATTGAAAATAAAGACATCGTCTGACTATCTTCACTAAATTTATCATTTAGCAAATAGTAATCATTATTAAATGATAAAACCATTGCTGACTTATCAGAAAAATAATATTCAAATCCAATCAATCCTCCATATTCATAACCTATATTTTTTTTCAGACCCTGAAGAAAGTCCTGACTTGTCCCTTTAAATTTAGTGCGGTCATAAATCACAGTATATCAGCACTTATTCATTTTATTTTGCTAAATTTACCGCACTAAAGGTATTTTT
>SAAL01000144.1 GCA_009929445.1 Bacteroidia bacterium | reverse complement strand
TCAAGGCTACCCATGCCAGGTGTTCGCAGAAGAGCCAGTTGAGCCCGTTGTCCTCAAGGATACGAAAGAAAACAATAAAAAGTTGATCGACTATATCGAGACCCCGGCAACGAATTTAATCCGAAACAATCTGAAATATTACAACGACTTTATTGCCGATGCCGAAATCGCCGTCGCGTCTAATGGTAATAGAGAGGTAAGTTTATACAACTTGAAGAATAAGCTGTTCTTAAACCTACTCAAAGGCGATGGTACTCTGACTAACATTAAGTTTAGTAATAAAATATTAGAAAGTAGTATAAATAAGAGTAGTATGATAAGTAGTAATATAAATACTACTACTATAGTAGATATATATAATTTACTATATAATACTATTATTAATTATAAGATTAATAACTATATATCCATTACTCAGAGAAATTTGTATTTACCAGTAGAAGACCATGTCAGTAGAGATGCGCAAGTGTATGTAGCCGGTGAAAAATATTCACCCTTAGGCTGCTCTTCAAGATACTGTCCTGTCACATTTGATAAGAAAGATAGACTAGACGAGTTGGAATTGCCATTTATTTTATCTCGATATCATGAGCCTTCACAGGCTTCAATATGGTTGAAACAGCTTTCCAGCATCATTAATAAAAGTATATCCGGTTTTAATACTAAAGATGGTTCTATACCCGACGAAACGTTGTTGAAAAAACTTTTTAGGGAGAAGCTGACACTAAAAAATTTTGATATTGAGAGGTTGAATTTTGTTATTAATCAAAAAAAACTATACCGCGTATTCAATGAAAAATCCTTTGAGAGAGGAGGTCGGTTCTATGGCGCCCTCTATCAATATATGCCCAAGGGCTTTCGGAAGGATATCCTCATCAACGGCGAGCCAGCAATAGAGCTTGATTATTCTGCTCACCATATTCGCATCCCATACCATCTTGAAGGGATAGATTACAGGGATGACCCGTACCTGGCGCTTACCGATGACCCGGAAGAACGGAAAATATTCAAAAAGCTGTTGCTGGTAGCTCTGAACGCCACAACGGAGAAAAAGGCCATAGAGGCATTTAGGAGTGAGTGTATTGAGACTGCCTGGAAGACCGAGTTGTCGCTGGCCGACGAGAGCATTCGTGGACTGCTGGCCAGGGCGAGAGATCAGCACAAGCGAATCGCTGGGTTTATTCATTCTGGTAAGGGAAGGATGCTGCAGAATCTGGACAGCAGGATCACGGAAGCCATTCTCATGCGGATGACTGATATGGCTATTCCCTGCCTGCCGGTGCATGACAGCTATATCGTCCCCAGGCAGCATGAAGATCGGTTGAGGGATGTGATGGTGGGCGAATACAAGGCGGTCCTAGGGTTCGAGCCGGTTATCAAATAGCCGGTAGGTTGAGCCTGGCAGTCGCTGCCGATAGTGGTGGCATTTATTGTTCGCCGCCTCGTCAATAGCAATACATACTTGAATTTGTCCATTTTAAAGGTCTTTATCAACGATGTGCTTATTGACGGATTCAACGCGTCGGCCGAAAATCCTCTCGGTTAAATGAATCTTTATTACATTTGTAGGTGAACACTTGGACTGAGAGACGTCAAAAAGCCGCACTGGTTCCTCGCGCCGCTTTTTGCCGTCCCTTGTCGTCTATTGTTATACGAGGATCATGAAAGGTCAAATTTTGTTACTAGTTGTTGCTTTAACGCTTCGGCGTTGTCTTCGCCAATGTACTTAATTCTCGCGGATACCTTTATATGTATTTGAGACGTTCTGTCGGAGAGCCACCCATTGCCTTTTGCCTCTACCACGGCGTGCACCGCATAATGCGAAGATTTTACTGAGTACAGAGAGTTTAGGTGCGCCTGCATTTGAGACTGTAACGCTTTCTTTTCTTCCTCTTTTCCTTTTTGCTCTGCAAGGCTGATAGCATAATTGTATGCTTCTTCAACTTTGCTCTCAGAAATAAAAGAAGAAGCTGAACCAACCTGGCCCACCGAGTATGAATGTGTACCCCAAGCGGATAACACTTGCACATTATGGGATCGAATCACCCACCCAGGAGGCGGGTTGTATACAGCCTCTTTTCTGTCCGTCTTGTTGGTGAAACCTCCAGAATTAACTTTTAATTCAACCGCGGGGACGAAGTCTTCAAAATCACCAAACCCTGGCATGGCTTTTCCTCCTTTTTTGGTTGACACATAATCGAAACAACTACTCTCATAAAAAAAACTTTTGTTTAAAGTCAACTAAAAAACATGTGTAAAGTGATGAAAAAGAGATTATCAGGCATTTTTTCAGGGATAATCTGCGGCTTAAACTGCTTTCCCGCTGTCACCGGCTGCCAGTGCCAACACAAGCCGGTTGTTACCTGCAAGAATGGCCGGTTTGATGATAAGATGGTGTTCCAGTGGCTCAACACCGTGATCGGTATAATATGAAAAACGCCCTGCACGGCACCTACCATGCAATATGTAGCCGGCATGTGCCGCGTTGCTTGGCTGACTTCTGCTACCGCTTTCAACCGCCGCTTCCAGTCGGACAAGATGGTTGACCGCTTTCTGCAGGCCTTCTTGCATACCAGGCCCGTTCCACAGCGATTGCTCAAGCTAGCTGAGGTTCGGTGGTGATCAAATATACTTATGCGTTCGGATTATTTCAGCGAGCGCATCAATTCGTGAATGAATAAGAGGTGTCCGGATGGACACCAGGTTCATACCAGAAAATTCATTGGAATTCGGATGTAAACTGTATGCAATAGGAGCCAAGAGATAGCGTTAGTAAAATTGTCGAGAATGGTTACAATATTGTTCCTTTTTATTATTTATAATATCTGTATTTTTTATTAAATAGTTTTCTGATAGATTAATTTTCGATTCAACAATATAGATTATAAAAACAGAGCGTAATGATTAATAAAATAATCGATAAAAGAATGTTTTCTGAAATGGGGGAGTACGGGATTTCGTTTGCCTCTAGAAACTCAGGAGGCAATGATTATGAACATGCATTTATCGTTTGGTATTATACTGATAAAAAACATTTGTCCACTGTTCGCCGTGCAGTAGGATTTTATCCATCCGTAGGAGATTTTTATGAACTACTTGTTGAAGGCGTTCCTGGAAAAGTAATAGATGACTCAAAAGAGGAAATAGATAAACAGTTAATAGTGCTAGTTAATAAAAATATATTCGACAGTGCTTTAATGGTTGAGGCTTCTTACTCAGATGGGACATATCGTTTATTAAGTAACGATTGTGTTTCATTTGTCAGGAAAGTTGCGTTAGCTATTAATAGAATTACTGTTCCGAATAGAATCACAAACATTTATCCGTCAAGTTTTATCAGTGAGCTTTTTGACTCAAACTAAACGCAATTTAAGGAAAGTGGAACAAGCCGGGGGGCTAACCACATGGGAGCCTGTTGCGGAAGCTTCCGGCCGTTATTCATCGCCATTCGAACGATTTTTTTTCTAATACGCCGCGGCCCTTCGTTTCTTCTCCCGGAGTCAACTCGGGATCGCGTTGGTGCGACAAGAAACCCGCCCGCGAGCCATCTGCGGCCCTTTCAGCCCGCTCGCTTTCACATTTTGCTTTTGATCTGGCCGAACATCGGATCCACGTCTGGCTTCGTAATTTGTATACCACCTGCCCAGCCTCGGTCAACACCTTGAGCGTCATGCGCTGCCTTGGGGTTGGATTGTGTCAGCGGGTCCATGGCCCTGAGTGCCCCGCCTGTTGATGTGCCTGCGCTTCCCTTCAACCGGAGGGGCCTTCCTGCTCCAACTGCGCCACATCCAACTGGGTCGTGCCAGTAGCCCGCATCCGCCGCCAGCGCCTGGGGCCGCTCCTTTCCCGGCAAGCGTCCAGCGTAACTATCAACTTTGACGGTTGGACGGTTTCCTTGCCTTGTCTGCCCAGTACATGACTTCTAGCAGGACGAAAGAAGATCGGTTGAGAGAGGCGATGGCGGTAGAGAACAAGGCGCGTATTGGGTTTGAACCAGTAATCGGTTAGCCAGTGGCGGCATGGATAGATCAGACACGAACCAGGTTGATGGCACCTGTCAATTCGAATCCAAGGGGTCTGGCGCGACAGTCTTTACACTCCTCGTTTGGGCGCGTGTTCAGGGCAGACATCAAATCTTAAAAGCCCAAATTAAATCATAACTCGGTAGATCCAAGGAGTTAAATGAAATCTTTTTTTGATTTCTTCTCCTTTTTTTCTTTGCGTTTTTCTTTCAACGTTTTTTCTGATTTTTTCTTTTCTGTTTTCTGAGCATCTCTTCCTTTGGCCATGTTTTCCCTCTGTGAATTATGATCAAGTCTTGTGTTTTAAGGAAACAATCTCAACGCACACCTGGCTAAATTGCCTGGGCCATGACATCGCTTGAGCAATTATAGGACCGAACTATTTATCCGTGACCTTCTTCTTGCGAGCTTCGATGGACTTGCGCAGGTTCTCCGGTAAGCCTCGCTCCTTGCTGGCCTGAGACCGTTTTTCCGATAGGGATTTAGCACACAGTGGTTGCCTGGCGGCAAATCCATATTTCTTGCGATAATCCGTGGAGGTGAGGCCATGCAACTTCAGGTGCTTCGGTGAGAGCATCTTGAACTCTTGACGACATTCAAGACAAATGACCTTGTTTTTCTGAATTGATTTTTTAGGGTCGAGAGCCTGACTGCTGGTTGATACAGCCTCGGTATCGACAACGGCACCGTTTTCTGCGTCTTGCAGCGATTTCAAGGCCTGGAAAGTTTCACTCACCGCAGTCTTGATTTCTTCAGTTGTCATTTGCTTGCTGCTAATTTGGGACTGTATAATTTCAGCAGTGAGTTGCTCGAGAGTTCTGCACATTGGTTACCTGATTGAGCGGCTAAACTTTGGATACAAAGATTATGTTTATATTCACTACAATTAAATAATTATTTCCAGCAACTAAATTTTAATTATTTATTTCGCCAAAAAAGCTAATAATCAGAATAACTAAAGCAATTGAAATTAAAATTACAGAAAAAAACTTAGATATATATTTAAATGTAGAAATTTTCGACGCAATAAAAATTTGTTCAATTATATTGAGTTCTATCAAGCTGAATTCTTCAGCGCTATTCAAATAAAGACCTAATGCTTTACGGTAAGAGTGTACTGTATCATGCAAGGCAATGTCTACAAAGTAGACAACATTGTTGCTATTATATATTTTTATAACACCAAGTTTTTTACCAAAAAGGATAAAAATATTTACTAAAAAAAAAATTTTTGTTAACAATGGCAATATTGATATACATGAATTTACTACTGAAATTAAAAGTAACATTAATATAATTTTTTGATATAAAAAAATACTATCGTTTGTTAAATTTAACAAGAGTTTGATGTCAAAATGATCCTTATTCTGTAAATAAGCCGAGTACAATGAAAACATTGCTGTAGACATGCCAAAAATAAACATATTTTTGTTTTCGGCGAACCTCAAGTAGGCTCCGCTTTCTCTCCATATATTTAACAAAGTTCCACGCATATTATTTACCTGTTATTACACGCAACAGATATATGGCTTCAGAGTGTTGGGTCTGGGCATCCCGTTTATATTAACAATAAATTCTTGATATTCTAAGCTTTTTACAACCCTTATACTTCCAGAAGGCTTAAACTCTTGTGCTGATTCGACAAGCCATATGATTGACTGTCCTTCGATTAATGTATTTTCAATATCATGATGTTTTATTTTTTGGATTAAGGTATGCAAGTGACTCTTAAAGTCACCGTCGATACTTGTTTCTCCACGATTAAGAAAAACATAATTTCAGCAGTTCCCGATATCCCGTTACGCCCTGTTTTTAGAGGGTATGAGGGAATCGGCTTTCGTAAACTTTTTGGAGCAATCGCATGATGGTACGGCCGGC
>SAAL01000143.1 GCA_009929445.1 Bacteroidia bacterium | reverse complement strand
GTCAGAAATGACCGTCGGAGTGCGTGACGCAAGAGCTTCAGTAAGCGTAAGCGGCATACCTTCGGAGAAAGCATGATGCGAAGGAACACACACAATCGACGCTTGCCGCATCAACTGAAAGGCCTCCGAATTAGGGCGACGTCCGAGAAATTGGAAAGTTCCCCCCGTAAGAGCAGAGGCCGCAGCTTGGAGAGATTGAATTTCCGGCCCGTCTCCTACCGCGATGAAACGGATACGCATATTGCTCTTAGTCATCAACCTAGCTGTTTCGATTAGGTCACCCACACCTTTCAAAGTCGATATTGTTCCAACGTATAGAATTAGATATTCACTTTCTAACTCTATTTTTTTTTCAGAATAGTCTCGGGGGTGCAAAGTATTTGGCCAGTCCCAAGCTACAGCTTTCGAAGGGTTGAGACCGCACTCGACCATGCTATCGGTCGCCGGTTGTTTGTGGTTACCAACGAGGGCGACACAAGGGTGATTGAGCAACGGAATGAGTTTCTGGATCGTGATCCTGTTCGTGTTGTCGAAATAGTTCGCGAAAATTGCTAATGTGTTCAGCTCATGGTGGACACAGTATTTCAGAATCGCGACAGCTTTTCGCCCAGCTGTCCGTAAAACAATATGTGTTGGCCGAAATCGTTTGATCTCTTTGAGAATTCTATAGGACCAGACGAATTCTGTAATACGTCCTGGAATTGGTCGTGGGAAATATGGCGATGGAAGCCCCACAAGATAGCCTTTATTACCCGAACATTTAGTTAATGCAGGAGCATCTAAACTAATTACAAGATGTGGATTACCCTCGAAAAGGGTATTTAGAACACGAAGCGTATACCCCATACCAAAATAAGGTTCTGGGTCACCTCGCTCGATAATACGAAGAGCCTCGGCATAATCACCGTGCTGAATTGCTACTATCCGTTTTGTAATCACATCATTTTGGTTATCGACCATAACATTGGCGTCCATTTTTTCCAGCCTACCTCAAAATCAATCATCCGTACCCCGACGCCGGGCCAGCGACCAACCGAGTAAGGACCCGGAAACGAGGATGTACACAGGATTGATCATGCCATTGACAAGATTATCCATCATAAACAAAAATACTATGATACTGAGAAGCACGACTTCCGTCTCCAGGGACGGTGGGTTCTTCTTGTCGCGGGAAACCGCCTTCAAGGCGACCGCCGGCCCCATCCACACCATGGTCATCACGAAAAAAACGCCCACAAGCCCAAAGGTGTTAAAGGCTATCAACCACTGACTATCAACCATGCCGATAAGCGCCTTTCCTGTTTCCTCATCCACCGGCCAACCACGTTTATACCCACCCCATCCGAGGTAAAAGCGTTGAATTGTTTTTTCCACGAACAGGTCTTCCTGCAGCAGCCTGATCGCCAAAGACGAAACTCTCGCAGGGTCGAAAAATCGGCCAACTGCGTCAAGAATGTATTCACCTTTTAGCAAGCCACTTATCCTTAACAGGACGTAACTGAAGTTGAGAAGGAAAAGCATGCGGAACGGGGTAACAGTCAAGGTCAAGCGGTAAATGAAGAAACTCCCGATGCCAAAACTCAGTGCAATCCAGCCATTGGCTGATTTACATAGAATGGTGGTGACGATCATAGCGAGAATAAAAAAAGAAAAGGGGACGCCCTTGAGATGCCTGATCTGACCGCTACGCCAAAGCCAGAACGCAGCAGTGGTGGTCAGAGCCATCCAGAGAGAAACCATCAAACCATGCTGCATGAAGACGATGGGCCGAAATCCACCGTATCGAACATGCTGCACAAATAAATGGGGAAAAAATCCATATATATAGTTACTTAACTGCGGACTTATCCGGATCTCGTAAAGGCAAAGAGGTAGATACAGCCCCCCGCCTATAACAAGTGCAAAGCATAGATCGCGTAACTTCGCGTTATCATCAATGTAGGTTCGGCCAGCCAGATACGGGGTTCCCCAAACAGTGATGTTGGTCCACACACCAGACAGCCCGTCATACCAACCGAGCCCGTTGGACAATGAAGTGGCGAGAGGACACGCACACCAAAAAAGCAACGGCATATCAAATCGGGACCAGCGAAAGTCTGCTGTCCGCCGCGCCCCAGAGAAACGCCCACCGAGAATTAAACCGATTGCAATAATGGAATTTTTTGTGAACGGAGGCAGGCCAGATACATTGTAGTCCGCAACGGGTAGGAACAGTGTACCGCCAATGATGGAGGCCATGGCGGCATGGTGGGGCTTAAGGCAAAAAAAGAGAAAAATCGTCAGCGGAAGCCAGCCAAAAAGTACAAACGGGACGATAAAATTCATTTTACCGACCAAGCGGTAAAAAAATCATGTTGCCACAATCGAGGTTAAACGATCGCGAAAGGAACAAAAACCGTAGTCGCCACGTTAGCACAGCTAGAATACGACCTCGACCTTTTTTAGCTAACGAAAGATACACCTTAGAATACTTTATTGATGACCTTCGCATATTACGGCTCACATTAGAGACTAAAAATAACCACAATTTGTTTATTTTAAACGTGCTGTCTTGGATTTATCCACAACATGAGCAAAAACATATTTTTTCCTAACAAAATCGAGGAAAAATCAAACTATTTCTTTCTTAAAAATCCAGTTAATTACCTTCTTTCCAATGGAACGAATTGTCCAAACTTGTGGAATTTGGTTATTTATAAAAAGAAGGTAATATTTTTTTAAAATTGAAAAATTACTTGGATGATCGCTCCAATGAGTTTCAGTCTTTTTGCATTTTAAATACCAGATTTCCTCTTCTGTTAATTTTTTATGATTTAAGTACCAAGGCAAATGCTGCGCTACATAAGGAAACCCTGTTCTACCGCTTTTTGTTTTTGCAGCTTCACCATATGCCCCTGGTCTATATAAAGCAAAGGTTGTATCAATTGGCGCATCATATAAATTATCAGAAATTTTGAGTTTCCAAAATTTTTCCTCATGTTTTATCACTTCATCCTTAAGCCGGCAGTGCGCAGGCAGATTATCAATCCTTAAACTAAATCCAACCTTGTCGAGATTTGGGAAATATTTTAAATAATTCCTAAATACCTCCAAATAATTTGAAGGACAATCGGGATCAGGCAAAACATCAGGGTCTGTATAGACGTAATAATCATTAATGAATATTTTATAGATATTAGTCAACCATACAGCCAAATATCCTATATTTTGATTTAGTCGAAAAATTCTCAAATTATTTTTTTTATAATACGAAAGCAAGGGTTTATATGAACTATTATTATCTATAATATATATATTTTTATAACCGTCTATTTTTAACCTATTAATTAATTTATCCAAACAATCAAGCCTATTATAATTATTAATTATAATAGGAGTACTTTTGAAAGATAAAGGATCCCGTTTAATAATTTCAAACTCGTATTTATATACCATGATGTTTCGCGCCCGTATATCCACCGAAAAGCTAACAATAAAACAAATATAGAATATTGAACTTTATGAAAACTGTTCCCTAAAGAACAAGGAAGCAATTATAAAAACTTTTAAAAGTTATTTTAATGTCCGCGGAGCGAACACAAAAAAACTTTCCAGGTTTGGGTGTTTAAAGGATTTTTAACCACAGCAATAAAAGAATGTTTACGAGCGGTTTTAATATTTCCCGCCCCCAAAGCCCACCATGCCCAACGCGAATGTGTCTGCCACGCAGGTTCTGGTTTATGCGCTTCTGCTGGAATAGCTTGATTGAAATTATACTCGCATTTTAAAACATCAACTTTTTCTAATCGACGTTTTTCTGAAAGATTTTTTATAAGTTCAACATAGCTGTTCTCGGCAAGTCTTAATGAGTTGCATATGCTACCAAAGTGCTGCCGGTAGTCGAGTAACGGACAATCGATGTAGGACATTTTACCAAATTCGCGCATTCTAAGTCCAAAATCAGTATCTTCACCAATTGGAAGATTTTCACGAAATCCTCCTATGACCATGGCGGCTCGTTTCGATATCATAGCAGTACCAATTCCAAAGTTACCAAAATTACTCATTATCCGGATAGGCATTCCTGAAGGATCAACAATACGAAATGATGAACTAACCCAAATTAATTTATCATCAGTTAAAAATTTATCTAAAAGGCAATCAATCCGATTTGGGTATGAAATATCGTCAGAATCTGCCCACAACAGTAGGTCCCCATTCGCTTCTCCAATCAACTCATTCCGCGTTTTACTAATTCCTAGATTCTCACGAGAAATAAGGCGAATTCGAGAGTCTCGATTTTCATATCCTTTTAAAACCTTGTAAGATCGATCAGTCGAACCGTCATCGATGATGATGAATTCAAACTCTTTAAAATTTTGATTTAAGATACTTTCTACTGCTGTTGCGACGTACCTCCCTGTATTATAGACGGGCATGAGCACGGTAACAGATTGACGTTTGGTATTTTTCACTGGTATAGATTTCCATCAAGAGCTTTTTTAAGATATTCTATCGAAAATCTTTTATGTGCATTAAAAAAATCTAAAATTATTTTCAAATCACTGGACCGTTCAAGAAGATTTGGATCAATTTCAGTGTGAACGCTTTTGATTCGGTGGCCAATGCCATAACGGTTCGCCAAATCATCCATGCGCATGTTTCTCCAACTTCCGTCGTTGAGGGTGATAAATGGTCTTTGGTATTTTATTGAGAATATCGTTCCATGAAAAGAATCCGTAACCACGCAATCTGCCTGTTTTATAAGACTTAGAAAGCGGCCTGGTGAAACTCCAAACAAAGTTCTATCAGCCCCGGGCAGGGGATCGTCATGCCAAACTTTATTACCGTCCGCAATTGCCCAGACAGGAAGACCCAATTGTTTCTTTATTTTAAAAATAACCTTCCTGTAATCAGCAAAAGATTTTTCCTCTAAAACATACATAAGAAGATATCTTGAGCTAGGGATATGTCTATCCTCCACGTCGATATACGAATCAAGCAGAGTCGGGTCGGCTACAATAGTAGAACTGCGATTTGCAACAGATTTGACGAACTCAGCCGTCACCTCATTGCGAACCCCAATTGAATGAAATTTAGCCAACAATGAAGACACCATTGAAAAGTAGGCCTGAGACTGGTCCTTTCGCCCACAACAAGCCGCATAACTGAGACAGCGAACATTTTCAGGTATTGGAAAATCTAGGAAATAACAAAGGTCGTTTGATCCAACATAATTCAAATTCCAAACCTGGTCACTCCCGACCACCAATGCATCAAACTTAGCTACCTGTTGAATCAGCTCCTCTTTATTATGGCACCGTGGCGTCAAACGGAGCGCTTTCCTTTTGAAATGGTTAAATCTGAAGGTCCTGAGCCTTCGCTCAATCGCAAGTCTTAACCCATAGGTTCGCCAACCCAGTCGAAGAAGAGGTGTTTCAGCCGAAGACATATACCTAGAACAATGTTGGGGAATATAGTGAACAACGTGCGTTTCATTCCCCAGAGAATCTATAGCCTTACGCAATCCGTAAGCCTGAAGTAACGCTCCGTAATTTCGACCGAAATGAAATGTCAGGATACCAACCTTCATTTAATCCAACCTCTCTTGGTCAATTGACTGAGCCCTTCTTTTAATGGCCAACCTTGGCACCATTGAATAGAGTTTTGCCAGTCGCCACCCCCACTTCGAAGTCAGCCATTCGACTTTTTTGAGTGCGGAAGCAGATGGGCCAAATTGCAGACTACGCCGCACATTCCTGCGTACGAAAGCTATCTTGCGGTGAGCAGTCGTCACGTGAATAGAGCGCGGGGCAGGTAGGCGCAGTGAAGGTTTGGCCGCCTCATAGTGGCATACGGCCATAACTCTTTTGGCTCCTCCGCAGAATTTGTGGGTTAGCGAGTAAGAGGTTGAACGATAACCACA
>SAAL01000277.1 GCA_009929445.1 Bacteroidia bacterium | reverse complement strand
GAATTCTGTATGTTCATATAGCAGCTGGTGGATGCGTCAGCTATAGTCATTTTTTGTGAAGGTTTATTGATACCTATTCCGAATTTTTTTCCCGATAAATTATAAATGTAATCTATAGTCTCACTCCATGGACCATTATCATCTGCAGCATTGTCCCATGCTGTGCCTGTCCATTTAAGTACATGCCCTGTGCTGGCCCCCATTGAGTGTAATTTCAGTGGCCAATCAGCGCTTCCATCACCTGTGAAGTTGGCAGCATCTGCTGTTACACTAATTGGTTTCCACGAAGCAGTTCCATTGGCATCGGATGTCAGGATTTTCCCGTTTCCTTCAGTTCCGTCGATGATTCTAATGTAATTTCTGAAGTCTGCAGCAGGTCCAGTTCCCAGATTCTGAGCAAAAATAGAGGCATAGCTGGCACTGTTGTTTACTCCGGCAATTGCCTGATTGGCTTCAGTTAATACCTGAAACTGTCGTGAATCTGCACCGGGATTTTTTCCTATTCCCACTTTTCCTGAATTAAAATAGATGGAAGAGCCTGATTCTGACCATTGCTTATTCTGAACATTTTTGGCCATCAAAGCATATGGCACACTCAGCAACTCGGAGGTTGAAGTGATGGAATAAGATGTTCCTCCTGCCGGATCTGTTTCCGTTTTGATAAAATAAGGTCCTGCCGACCAGTCGATACCAGAGAATGAGCCGCTTATCACTGCTCCGGTTCCTATTGCGATGGTTATCAGCCCGTTGGCATTGCTCGTCGGGGTATGGGTTTCGGAATACACCACTGTTCCGGTGGCTGAAGTCTGCAGGATGCTTACTTTCATTCCCACAGAATGATTGGTTATCAGTTCATTGCTGCTGTTGCGTATCACCGCCTGATAGCTTATTTTTTCGGGAACGGGCGGCGTAATAGCAAGTAATACCGAGTTAATCAATAACAAGGCAAAAAATGTAATTAATTTTTTCATGGTTTATGTTGTTTATTTTTGAATGATGCTGTTGTATATGATTATGTAAATTCAATTAGTAAATGCAACTTTGACGGCAGGATAGTATAGATTATTTTTTCAGAGCTAGGGAGGAAAGACTCCCCCCCTTTGCTCCGATGGAA
>SAAL01000276.1 GCA_009929445.1 Bacteroidia bacterium | reverse complement strand
GGCAAAGTCTACACTGCCTTCCATTACCATCAGGTTGAAATGAGTGCTTTCTTCCTGAATTGCGAATACTGTTTTGTCAGCGCTGACAAGATGCAATCCCTCATTCTCTATCAAGCTTTGTCCGTTGCTGGACATGAGTATTCCGTTGGGAACGGGTATTTCCTTGTCCACGACAGTGCCGCTTTCCAATAATGTGACTGTCCCGTTGGGGACCAATCTGGATATAGAGGTTGCGCTCGCCATTACTGGTTGAAAAAGCATTATGGTGGCGAGCAAGACTGGGAAAAATTGTTTTCTGAACATTTTTGTGCCTTTTTGGTTTAAAAATTGTTTGATTCAATTTTGATATATTTTATTTTTTTCTAATAGACGCTTAAAGTGTGATTATGCGCTTAGAAATATGAAATACATACAAAATATCACTTAATTATTGAACAAAGTATCATCATAACGTCAATACTTATACGTATTAAGGCTTTGAGATTAGTGATGGGTATAAATAAGTACGTTGTTTTTTGGTTGGTACGAGCATGATTTAGGCAAGTATTATATCAGGCAGATCTGCAAGAAGTCGCAAAAAAAACCGGGCATCATTCCCGGGTAGCCTGAAATCCATTCTTTTCATATAGTTAAACATGTATGGATCCTCTTCTTCTAGGGAATGACGGTTTTTTTGCAGTAACCTCATGTGAATCCATGGATGAGGCTGCTCGTGGTTAAATTGGCGTATCCTGAAGTGGCACAGGCGAAGATCTTGTCCCGCCGGTAAAATTGGGCCCACTCAGTCCATACGGGCGTATTCGCGGGCTTGCGTTTTTGGCAATTCGATTTTGAAGTAGGTTTGTTCGGCAAGTATCTGATCGACACTCGGTTTTTTGTGTTCAATGCTTGGCTGCTTGTTGAAAGGTTCAAAATTCGCAGACCGCTGAAAAACGGCCTATTAGCGGGCCGGAGGCGTATAGCCGACACCCAACATGCCGGTCCCAAGCGACAGGCGTACCCCCTGGAAAAAAGTGCCGATGGCGCTTGATTCCACAAAGATGACATCCCGGTCCTGAATCCTGAATTTGTCAGTTTCGCCTCGTTGCAGCTCATCGAGGGACAGTTTCGCCACT
>SAAL01000048.1 GCA_009929445.1 Bacteroidia bacterium | reverse complement strand
TAATTGCACCGCACATTCATTTTCAGCAAATAATCTGTCAGTTCTTCTGCCATTCGTTTGGTAAGGGTGGTAACCAATACCCGTTCGTCGGCTTCGGTTCGCAGAGTGATTTCTTCAAGCAGGTCGTCAATCTGATTAAGGCTGGGCCGTACATCAATCACCGGATCGAGTAGTCCGGTGGGGCGGATTACCTGATCAACCACTATACCTTCTGATTTCCGGAGTTCATAATCGGCCGGTGTGGCACTCACGTAAATAGTCTGAGGAGTGAGTTCCTCAAACTCTTCAAACTTCAGCGGACGATTGTCCCGGGCTGCCTGCAAGCGGAAACCGTATTCTATCAGATTGGTTTTACGGGCAGCATCGCCACCAAACATGGCATGTACCTGCGGTAACGTCACATGACTCTCGTCAATTACCAGCAGAAAATCATCCGGAAAATAATCGAGCAGACAGAACGGACGGCTTCCGGGCGAACGTCCGTCGAAATAGCGGGAATAATTCTCAATGCCCGAGCAATAACCCAGTTCCTTAATCATTTCCAAATCATACGTAACCCGCTCGTAAAGCCGTTTTGCTTCGTAATCTTTACCTTGTGCCCTGAAATTACCAACCTGCACTTCCAAATCGCTCTCAATCAACTGAATAGCATTCATAATACGCGGTTTGGTGGTTACGAAAATGCTTGCCGGATAAATCTTGTAACTTTCAAAACGTTCAATTACATGATAATCAATGCTTTCTACGGTTAGAATTTCTTCAATTTCGTCACCCCAAAAAACAATTCGCAGTATAAAGTCGGCATAAGCCAGAAAAATATCTACCGTATCGCCTTTTACCCGGAAATTTCCACGGTTCAGTTCTATTTCATTGCGGGTGTAGAGGCTGTCAACGAGCTGACGCAGGAAAACATTTCGCACCAGTTTCTGACCGCGGCGAATTTCAATCACATTTTCGGTGAAGTCATCGGGATTACCGATGCCATACAGGCACGAAACCGATGAAACCACCAGCACATCACGCCTGCCCGACAACAGCGCCGAGGTGGTAGCCAGACGGAGTTTTTCCAGTTCCTGATTGATGGAAAGATCTTTTTCGATGTACACATCGGTCACCGGCAGATAGGCTTCGGGCTGATAATAATCGTAATACGACACGAAATATTCAACCGCATTCTGAGGGAAAAAACTTTTGAACTCGCTGTAAAGCTGGGCTGCCAGGGTTTTGTTGTGGCTCAATACAAGCGTTGGTTTTTGCACCTGCTCCACCACATTGGCTATGGTAAATGTTTTACCCGAACCGGTCACACCAAGGAGAGTCTGGTACGGAATGCCCATGTTGACCCCGTCCACCAGCTGCCTGATGGCTTCCGGCTGGTCGCCGGTAGGTTTGTATGGTGAAACTATTTTGAAATCCATAAGATAAAGACCGGCCCCCTAAATTCCCCAAAAGGAGGAGTTAGAGCGTCTATGTGTGTTTGAGGAATTTAGAAATTTTATTTTAAAAGTCCTTATTGTACGCTTAAGTTTCATTAATCTACAAATCCCCCTTTCCCGATAGATCGGGACACGGTAGAGGTTAGGGGACCGTTATAAGCCCCCCAAGGGGGATTTAGGGGGCCTTTAGTTTGCTTTCCACCCACTCTTTTCCCGCCAGTTCCATTTCAGATTGAAAACCTGCCTGCTTCAACAATTCATAAACCGCGTCAAATCCATCTGTAATTTTATCCGGATAATGGCAATCGGAATTGACCATCACAGGGATTTCAAGTTCTTTTATCACCGGAAAAAACTGCACATCGGGATATGTGATGCCAAGTTCGAGGTAAGACTTGGTGTTGATTTCAATCATCATATCCTGCTCTTTTATCAACTCCAGGTAATCCGTAACCAAATCCACATACCACGTTGCCGTTTTGTCAAAACCGGGACAATTCATCCCGTTCTGCGAAATTTTATCCAAATGCCCCACAATGTCAAATCCGCCTTTGCGAACCATGTTGGAACTTATTTCGAAGTATCGTTTTGTAGCCATGCGGATGTCACCGTCGTAAATTTCGTTCAGTCTCCACTGAAAATTAGTAAGTTTTCCGTCCACACTGAAGAAACCTCCCTCGGGCAACGGATCGAGATAATGCACCGAACCGATTTTGTATTCGATATCGCTCATATCGTACAGGTCGTTTTTTGCATCAAAAACACCTTCAATATAGTCAACTTCCAGCCCGAGAAAAAGTTCAATCTGCCCTTCATATTTCTCTTTCAATCGGTAAAACTCCCTGCGGTAGTAAGTAAAATCATCTAAGTTCATATTCCACGAAGTGTGAAACGGAAGCGGTGCGTGCGACGAAAAACCGTATTTCTTCACGCCTTTGGCTATGGCAAAGCGGACGAAATCTTCCATCGGAGCCCGTCCGTCGCAGAAAACACTGTGGCTATGGTAGTTGGTTAAGCCCCCTAACCCCCAAAAGGGGGAATTTTGAGTGGCTAAAACGGGATTTTTCAAAATATATAGAAATTTCAGGGATTAATCAATCAGACTCACGGGATAACGTTCATTCACACATTTTCACTTTGAGGGAGAAAATCACGTAGGAAATGGGGGTTCTTTTACTCGTCAACTTGTTCAGTTGCAATCTCTTCCCTCGGAATTAAAAGCATCAAAAACAAATATAGAAAAACACCCGGGAATATGGCTGTGAGCACGGTGAACACAATGTATGCTATCCGTACTATTTTCGGATTAACTTCCAGGAAATCGGCTATTGCGCCGCAAACTCCCGCAATGCTGGTGTTGCCTGCATTTCTGAATACTTTTTTTCTTAGATCCATATCACTGTTCGGAATTGGGCATGATCAACATCAGTATGAGATACACGATAATACCGGGAAATGCGGCTGATAATATCGAAATCAGTACGTATCCAATTCGTACTATGGTTGCATCAATTCCAAAATACTCAGCCATACCGCCACAAACTCCCGCCAGTATGCGGTCTTTGGAGCGGGTTAATTTTTTCTTCGTTTCCATACCTGTTCTTTTTTTAGCAGAAAATACCTTTTACAAAGATAAAACAAATTTTCATCAGGCGGTGTGGATTTTTCAGGAAAAGATAAAGGGATTTTCTAACTGTTCAATCCGGAATCTGACTTACATACTCATTATACCCGGAAATGATGGGTTCCGAATTTAAATGATTTGTGCTTTTCTTGCAAAATTCAGAAGTGTACTCACATTGTGAGCTCCGGTTTTACGCAGAATAGATTTCCGATGTGTGGTTACAGTTTGCTCGCTGATAAAAAGTTTTTTTGCTATTTCTTTGTTTATCAGCCCATTATCTATCAGGCGAATAATTTCAATTTCACGTTTGGTAAGGGTTATTTGCTCCAGTTCTTTGCTGATTTTTTCGTAATTTCCTATTTCACGTTCAGCTTCTTCGCTGAAATATTCTTCACCGTTATGTACAGTCATTATGGCTGTCATCAGTTCGTTTTTATCTACAGATTTCGACAGAAAACCCTTGATTCCAGCTTTTGTTTTGAGTTCGCTGATGGATTTTCCATCTATATTCATGGATAACACGATTATTTTTATTTCAGGAAAGTCTTTTTTTAGCATTGCAGCCATTTCAAACCCGCTTATTTCGGGCATCATCAAATCCAGCAATACGATATCAACTTCTCTGCCCATTTCAGTCAGTTTTCTCATAAAAAAACTGCCTGATGTAGCTTCAAGCACCACGTTAATACTTTTGTCGATTTCCAGCAGCAGTTTCAGTCCGTCAATGATGATTTGATGGTCGTCCAGAATGGCTATATTAATTTGATTTTGAGACATAAAATAATGGATTTCAGCAAGTAAAACAAATAATTAATAAACAGAAACTATCATTCCATCGGAATGTGAAATGCGAATAAAGCTCCATTTCCGGGGTTTGAGGTGATATCGATTTTTCCTTTCAGAAAATGAATGCGGGTGCAGATGTTATCAATACCGATACCTTTCTTTTTGGCTGCATGAATATCAAAACCCTGCCCATTGTCCTCGATTAAGCCGTGGATGTATTCCTCGTCAGCTTCGAGCGTGATGTACACTTTTGTGGCATTTGCGTGTTTTAGAATATTGTTGATACATTCCTGAATTATCCGGTAAATGTTGATTTTTATCGTATCGCTTACCGTATTCGGAATATCGAAAATGGATATTTCAAATTCTAAACCGCTGTCATCCAGCTTGTTTACAAGATCTTCAACAGCCGTTTTGAATCCTTTGGTAATAATAAAATTTGTCACCAGTTCGTGTGAAACTTCGCGGGTTTCGCGGATAGAAGTTTCCACTAAATCCAGCGTTTTGTGATATACTTCATTTACTTTCGGGTCATCGGGATTCAGGTGAGTTTGCATAAACTGCATATTCATTTTAATAGCACTAAGCAATTGACCGAGTCCATCGTGAAGCGAAGCTCCGATGCGGGTTTTTTCATTTTCTTCGGTTTCAAATATTGATTGTGTCAGTTTTTGTTGCTGTTCGAGTTCGATGGATTTAATTTTTGATTGCTGAATGTATTGGAGTGAACGATAAATCACAACACCTGTTAGTATTATTCCAATGAGCGAAATAATTGCAAACCAGATAATCAGATTCTTCCGGTTAATCTCGGTTTCCTGGTTCTTTATTGTGATTTCTTTTTTTGAAAGTTCGTATTTTGCTTCCATCTCCGAAAGTTTTTCTGCAGAAATGGCAATATTGGTTGAGTCTTTTATTTTTTCAAGCAGCAGCAATGTTTCTGTGCTTTTCTTGTAATTTCCTGAACCATAATAATTTTTGAAAAGCGCATCAAGAACTATTGGCTTTTTGGATGCAAGGCCGTTTTCTCCGGTCATTTCCCATGCTTTTTGTGCCAGATTAATACCTTCTGCATAATTCCCTGTTTCGGCATACAAACCCGAAAGTTGAGCCAAATCCGAAACGACATAGAAAGGATCGCCGATATGGAGGCGAAGCTGCATGGATTTCTTCACCGCATCGATGGCTTTTTGATTCAATCCGCGGGCTGAGTAAATATTGGCTAAAATATTATAGGAATTGGCTTCATTCAGCAGATTATTGAATTTTACGGAAAGCTCAATAGCTTTCTGAATCAACACGTTAGCTGAATCTAAATTATTTTGCATGCCATAATTTACACTTAGATTTATGTAGCTCGGAATTTTAATCTCTTCCAATCTGGAAGACACGGGCAAATTCAGTACGCTCAAAAGCCATTTTTTAGCCTCATCAGTGCGTTGAATTTCCATATTTGCCCACCCCAATCCGTGCATAGCCGACAAATACGAAAGTGTGTCACTATGAATATCGGATTCATCCAGTAAAAAAAAGTATCTGCTGATTGCCTCCTGGTTTTGCCCTTTTTTTATCAGAACAGAGCTGATTAACAAGTGGTTTTTCCGGTCAAGGAAAACATCCCGAATGCTGCTTTTCTCCAGTTGTCTGCAAATGTTTAGGGCGCTATCCAGCTGGCTGGTACGGTAAAAATAAGTTGCCAGCCAGAATTTACTCTGCAATTCTGAATCTTCATTCTGAAAACGCCGTGAAAGCAATAGCGCTTCTGAAGCATATTTCCTCAACGTATCATACGGATAGGTTTTATATTCTCCGCAAAAGTCAAGCAATGCCTTCAAACCCGTTTCGCTTGACGCTGCTTTCCTGTATTGTTGCAAATATGCTTCAGTTTTCGGTGTATAGGCCGAAATATTTGCGTAGTGAAACAGGAGCAAAAGGGTGAATAGCAACTTTAACTTCATTTTTTCAGAAAATAATGTGAACTGACGTCCGATTTTTTTATTAAAAATATTTCCGGCAATATGAAGTTATTAACTTTGAAATGCATTAAAATGTTCTCAAACAGGTAATTTATTTATTGCAATTCGTCTGAATCTGAATATTTTATTTCTTGATGATTTTTCCGGATGAAGTTGCTCCATTGATTTTATTACGGATTATTCCCAAATAGATTCCTTTAGGCAACTCATTAACATTCAGCACATTATTACCTTCTTTTAATTCAGTTCGCATCACTACTTTGCCCTGCAAACTGGTGAGTGTCCATTCATCATTACCTGCTGAATGAATGCTTACATAATCTGTACATGGATTGGGGAAAACATTCAGCGACCGGTTGTTTTTGCCCGAACCGATAGCATCCACGGATGTTTCCGCACTTTTGAACCTATACAAATTCGTGTTATTCCCGTTTTTTGCAACAAAATACAACACATTTTCGAGGACGAAAAATGAGCGGGGATTTGAAGATAGTTTATACGGGGGATTATAGAATGTTACTTCGCCGGGATAGATATCATGAAGCATCTTGGTGTTTTCAGCTGTCCCATCAGAACTCCAAAGCTCAACATTGGAATACAGAAAACCGTTTTTGCTCTCATATTGAGGAAAATACAACGAATTTTGGTACAGACCAAAACTACTTGCGGACGCACTTTCCTCTAAAAGCGTTTTTGTACCCGAAAAAGTGCCATCGGAGTATCCAAGTTTAAACTTTGCGCTGGCTCCTAAATTGGAGTCCCAGTACAAAATATAAACAAAGCCATCGCCAAGCTCAATTTTACTTGGTAAAAAAATTGATTCATCTCTGATTTTTCGGGTGTTTCCGGGAGTAAAATCGGTAGCCCACACTTCGGCTGTTCTGACTGCAGCTGTCGGCTGAAGGGTGAAATAGACCTGTTTGCCATCATTTGCCATATCAATACCTGTCGAATAGTATGTTTTTTTGCCGGCTGTTCCCGGAAGTCCCGCGAATGGTTTTGTACCGGCATCTGTACCATCGCTTTCCCAAAGCCCGTAATTTTCGTTCACGGTATTGGCCCAAAACAGCATTTTGCCGTTCAGCGGTTCACTGGTGTTCGAACTCATATAGAACAACCCGGAATTTACTTTTTTGGTTCCGGAGTTTGTTCCGTCGGTTTCATAAAGATGCCCTCCCGGATCGATGGAATTTTGCGGACGGGCACCAAAATAGTATTTGCCGTTCATTCGGGTTCCAAAAAACACACCACCGTACACTTTTCCGCCACCATTGTCGAGTAAAGGTTTGGTGCCTGCTGCCGTACCATCCGAAACCCACATAATAAGTGTATTACCGGGATTTTCCGAATCGTAACCATTGAATATCAGTCTATTACCAATGCTATTTTGGTATTTATGGTATGTTCCGCCACTTTCACCGGATAGCACAAAGGCAGACCTGCTGGTTCCCGCAAAACGATATGAGGCCAATTTGATTGTACCTTCGGTTGTACCATCTGAAGTCCATAATTCTGAAATGGCATCCAGAGGAGCTGTAGTACCGAACCGCATGGAATATCGGGTAAAAAAAAGTTTATCGGAAGTTTGGTTAAAATTCGAAATGGAAATTCCCGTAGCGGTTTCGCCTTCGGGATATACAGGACCAAAATCTTTCACCAGAGTAATTGTGTTACCGTCGGTTTTATAGAGCTGACTGCTTGTAGTGCTCCCCTGTCCGAAATAAAACACATGACCCTGGAAATAATTATCTTCACGGATTTGCTCCTGTTTCAGTTCGTTGGCAGCAGTAAAAGTTGTGACTAAAGAAAGCTGAGCAAACACACTTGTGCTCAGAAAAACCGCAATTGCAATCAGGTAATTTTTTTTCATTTGTAATTCACTTTAAGTTACTAATTTTGTTTCAATTGAATGATTGCAAATTTATTGTACCGTTAAAATGAATGCAATACCCACTAATGGGTATTTTTAATGAAATTTACCCTTATTTAAAAACAAAAAACTCTGCCCAATTTTAAAAATCCGGCAGAGTTTAATTTGTAATGCTGTTGCTACGTAGCAATATTTGTTCCCCCTGAGGACTTTTCCCGCCCTATCAGGTTCGGGAGGCCAGGGGTTGTTATTTCAATTTCCCCAGCGCCTCCTTAATTCTCGTAAACGCTTCCACCAATTTCTCATCGGAAGTGGCATACGACATGCGGATGCAGTTTGGTGCGCCGAAATCGGTTCCGCCTACGCAGGCTACGTGCGCTTCGGCAAGCAGGAAAAGTGCCAGGTCTTCGGGATTATTGACGGTGGTTCCGTTGTATGATTTTCCGAAATAATAACTGCAATCCGGGAACACATAGAATGCTCCTTTGGGCTCGTTCACTTTCAATCCGGGAATTTCGCGGGCCATTTTCACGACCAGGTTTTTGCGGCGTTCGAATGCCACGCGCATATCAGCCACACATTGCTGGTCACCGGTGTAGGCGGCTTCGGCAGCTTTCTGGGCAATGGACGATGGGTTGGAGGTGTACTGTCCCTGCAGCGTGTTGCAGGCATCGGCAATCCATTTCGGTCCGGCAATCCATCCAAGACGCCAGCCGGTCATGGCGTAACCTTTCGAAACTCCGTTGACAATTACCGTTCGGTCGAAAATTTCCGGAAATTCGGCAATGCTCACGTGCTTGTCGAGGTAGTTGATGTGCTCGTAGATTTCATCGGAAAGGACAATGATTTCGGGATATTTTGCCACTACATCGGCCAGTTCTTTCAGCTCCTCACGGGTGTAAACGCTCCCGGTCGGGTTGGACGGCGAGCAGAGCATCAGCACTTTTGTTTTCGGGGTGATAGCCGCTTCAAGCTGCTCCGGCGTGATTTTGAAATCGCTTTCGATGTCGGAATAGATAATCACGGGAGTTGCGTCGGCAATTTTCACCATCTCCGGATAGCTTACCCAGAACGGCGCCGGTATCAGCACTTCGTCGCCTTTTCCCACCACAGCCATCAGGACATTGCAAAGCGATTGTTTGGCTCCGTTGGAGCAAACAATCTGTGCAGGTGTGTAAGCCAGACCGTTTTCGTTTTTCAGTTTTTCTACAATGGCTTTTCGCAGCTCAAGGTAACCCACCACCGGCGTATAAAACGAAAAATTATCGTCAATAGCCTTTTTAGCAGCTTCTTTGATGTGGTCGGGCGTGTTGAAATCGGGTTCACCCACGCTGAGACTGATTACATCGACTCCCTGAGCTTTCAGCTCGTTGCTTTTTTGTGCCATTGCAAATGTGGCAGATGGCGACAGCGACGCCAATCGTTCGGATACTCCAGGCATAATAATTTCTATTTTTAAGTTTTAAAGTATTTTTGTCAATATTTTTGTGCAAATTTAATCATAATAATTTAATCAGCATCGTTTTTCAATCAAAAAACTACATATTTTCGTAATTTCACTGTGTTTTTGTCATTTTCAACTGTTTCAATTGTTCCTGTATCAATTCTCTTGCCGTATGATATCCCAGTTCGTATATTTCGCGGCTTTTTTCAGTTTCAAAAGTATCGTAATTTCCCATATCCACCGGCTCAATCAGGAAGTCGCACATGGCTTTATCGGCTATGATATTGGCCTTGAACATAAAGTTATAAGTGCGCATGGCGATATTGAGAATGGATTTTTTGTACTCGGTTACTACCAGCGGACTGGCATTGATCCCGATTAAATATTCGCATTCATCCCGAATTATACTCACCGGAAAGTTCTTAAAAACACCGCCATCCACGTAGTTTTCACTGTTGATTTTCCTGGGTGGAAAAAGGATGGGAACGGTAGTGGAAGCCATAATGACAGGAAGCAATTTTCCACTTGAAAATGTAACACTTTCGCCTCTGTCTAAATTAGTGGCCACGATTTTCAGCGGTATTTTTAAATCCTCAAATGTTTTAGCCCGCAATTTACTCCCAAGGTACTTTTCAAATCGTTCTGTACGAAAAAAACCACCGTCGGGCACTTGCAGTTTCGTCATTTTCCGGAATTCCACATGTTCAAAAATCTCAGCAATCTCATCCGGCGAATGTCCGTCGGCATATAATGCACCTACAATTGCACCAGCACTCACTCCCGAAATAATGTCGGGCTTAACACCTGCCTCTTCGAGCGCTTTCAACACGCCCGCATGACACATTCCCTTAATCCCGCCGCCACTCAAAGCTATACCGATTTTGTATGGTTTGGGTGAAAATGCAGATTCGATAAATGCGTTTAAAGGGTTGGAAAACTTGTTCATAGTCTAAAATGAAATTCTATTTCTTCCACAAAAATACGGTTTTTTCTTTTAATAAAACAGTTTATTTGTATCTTTGTGTAACAGATGGCAGATTTCGAAAGTCATTTATTGGTTTATTTTGAAAATCAGAAAACGTCGTTTGACAAAGTTAAAGAAACTTATATGGATACAATTCTCATTATACTGGCATTTGCCTGCATCATCGTTGGGATTATCGGATCGGTTTTGCCTGTTCTACCCGGCGTTCCGCTTAGTTACGGCGGCATTTTACTCATGCATTTCACCGATAAAGTACACTTTTCCACTCAATTTCTGATTTTTTGGGGATTAATGGTCGTTTTGGTTCAACTGCTTGACTACTACGTCCCGATTTGGGGAACCAAAAAATTCGGAGGAAGCAAGCGAGGCATCTGGGGCTGTGCTATTGGGATGGTGGTCGGGCTGTTTTTCGGTCCCTGGGGCATTGTGCTCGGACCTTTCGTGGGCGCCATTGCAGGCGAACTTTCCGGTGGAAAACAGACTCAGGCTGCCATCAAAGCCGGATTTGGGTCGTTTATCGGTTTTCTGCTGGGTATTGTTTCTAAGCTGGTTGTTGGAGGATTTTTGCTGTATTTTGCTTTTGTTGCTGTATTCTAAATTATTTTTGTCAAAGTTTTGAACTTTGACAAAGATTACATTTTTGAACCGCAGCTTTCACATCACACTCCCAAAACAATATCAGCGCTGATATTCAACTCTTTACTAATTCTACGGGCAACCTGAAGTGTCGGTTCGCTTTTGCCTGTCAAATAATTACTTAATCGCGAGGGACTTACTCCGATTAACTCTGACATTGCTTTTTGAGTTAAGCCCATTTCGTACATGCGGAGCTTGAGAATATCAATGAAACCCGGCTTTTCGATGGGGAAATATTTTTCTTCATAATCAGACACCAGATTTGAAATCATATCCAATTCAATATAATTTCTGTCATTAGTCGGTGTGTTATCATCCACCAAAGGCAAGAGTTCTTCAATTCGTTGCATCGCCACTTCGTATTGCTGTTCGTTTATTATTTCGGTCATAATTACAAATTTTAAATGTTTTTAATTTTGTCATATTCTGCGTGAGTACCCACAAATCTGATATATACAGTTTTTGGCGTAAAAACAATTAAGACCACTAACCTGAAATCATTACCTTTAATGTTGAAGACATACCGCTTATTACCTACATTATCCACGCTATTAAACGTCTTTTTTACGTCAGCGAACGACCTCCAGTTTGCTTCTCGGGTCTTTTCAAACCACTCTGACAATGCTGTTTTTGCCTGTGGATGTGCTTCGTAGTAATCTATAAGCATTTTTTTGGATACAACTCTCATGCAGATTATATTTCAACAAAAATAGCACCGATATTTCATATTACAAAATAATATTTCAATTTTTAGAATTATTATTTGAAGAAAGTTTTTGTTGAGTAATGAAAATAGTTTATTTTTGTAAAAATACATTTTCGACAATTTAATCTTACAAAATGCGGATTCAAACCGCACATTACTATTAAAAAGTCCCCCTCAAACTATTTTCCTTTTTCTTTCTCCATTTGGAGAAAGTACCCGAAGGGGGATAGAGGTGGGGGATTTAGGGGGCTTCTTTTATGCTAAACATCTATCGCGCTTCTGCCGGATCAGGCAAAACATTTCAGTTGACAAAGGATTATATTTTCCTGTTGTTCCAGTCGCTGACAAATAATCCGCGTCCGCACCGCCGTATCCTGGCGGTAACATTTACCAACAAGGCTACCGACGAGATGAAATCGCGCATCCTGCAGGAACTTCACCTGCTTTCATCGGGCAGTAAATCGGAATACCGCGCCGATCTGATGAAAGAATTCAAACTGACAGAAAATGAAGTGAACTCTCGGGCAGGGAAAATTCTGATACGCATCCTGCACGATTATTCCTCGTTTTCCATCAGCACCATTGATAAGTTCTTTCAGCAGGTGGTTCGCTCATTTGCCCGCGAAATAGGCCTCAGCGGCGGTTACAACCTGGAACTCGATACTGACACCACGCTCCGGCAGGCTGTGGATAATCTTTATTCGGATATGTCGCTCAAAGAAAACGAACAACTGCTTAGCTGGATGACCGATTTTCTGAAAGAACAGATAGAAGATGGGAAAAGCTGGAAAGTGGACAACGAAATAATCAATTTCGGGAAAGAAATTTTCAGGGAAAACTATCAGCACAAAGCCGATGAAATACGCGATAAACTTCACAACAAGGAATTCCTGAAAAATTACAGAAAAAAACTCAGAAAAATCATTACCGACTTCAGGGAAAATGTTGCATCATCGGCTCAGGAAACCTTAAACTACCTGCTTGACAACGACTTAAGACCTGAGTACTTCATGCGAGGAATCATGCACAGCACCCTGGAAAAATTCAAAAAAGATGATTACAACTTTGGGGTTACTTTTTCAAAATTCATCGACGGCCCGGAAAACTGTTACAAAAAAAGTGAAAAAGCTGAAATTAAATCGGCTATTGACAACCTTTACTTCAGAGGTTTACAACCTCGTCTGATCAACCTGATCAACCTGATTGCCGAAGGATTGATTTTATACAACTCTGCAAAAATAATACTCCGGCATTTGGGCACACTCGGTATTCTCTCCGATCTTGCCGGCCAGATTAAAAAACTGACCGGCGAGCAAAACATCATGTTGCTCTCGGATACCAACCTGTTGCTCAACAAAATCATCGACGACAGCGAAACACCTTTCGTGTACGAGCGAACAGGTGTGAACATCGACCATTACATGATTGATGAGTTTCAGGACACCTCAGTTCTTCAATGGAAAAATTTCAAACCGCTGATCTCAAACAGCCTGGCTGCCAACGGCACGGATATGGTGGTTGGCGATGTGAAACAAAGCATTTACCGTTGGCGAAATTCCGACTGGAAACTACTCGACAAGCAGGTTGGCAAGGATTTCTCCAACCTGCAGACCAATCAAAAAACACTGGACACCAACTGGCGGAGCGACCGGAATATTGTACACTTCAACAATTCGTTTTTCAAAAACGCATCGGCCTTATTGCAGGAAAAGCTAAATAAAAACATCATTTCGGCTACACCGGGCAACGAATGGTCGGAAGCACTGAGTAATGTCATTACACATGCATACAGCGATGTCGGGCAGCAAGTATCGGGCAATGCTTCCGAAGGGCATGTAAAAATAGAGTTTATCGACAAGGAAGGCTTAAAATCCGAGTGGGAAGAGGCAGTGCTGAAAAAAATACCTGAATTGATGGAAAATCTGGTTGACAATGGATACAAGCCCAAAGATATAGCATTTCTTGTCAGAAACAGAGAACATGCCACCACATTAATAAACTACCTGCTGACTTATAAAAAATCTCCAAATGCCCGCACCGGATTCAGCTATGACATGGTAGGCAACGAAGGGCTGAAGATAAACACTTCACCTTCAATTAATTTCATCATTTCGGTTCTGAAACTGATTTTCAATCCCTACGATGATACCACTCGAACAATCATGCTGTACGAGTACCAGATTGGCAAGCTGAAACGAAATGAAGACGAATCGGTACGCTCTTGTTTTACTGAGCAGGAAATATACAAAACGGCTCAGTCATCGCTTTTCACAGCCGAAGAAAATGCTTGCATGGAAGAAATAAGCCATCTGTCGCTCTTTGAGGCTACAGAAAAGCTGATAAGCGTATTCGGGCTGGAGAAATGGTACAGCGAAACCGTCTTTCTTCAGGCATTTCAGGATGTGGTTTTCAAATTTTCAAACAGCCATAACGCCGATTTGAACAGTTTTCTCCGATGGTGGGATGAAAACGGGGAAAAACAGTTTATCACCGTTCCCGAAAACGAGCAGGCATTTCGGATAATGACCATCCACAAATCCAAAGGTCTTGATTTTAAGGTTGTTATCATTCCGTTCTGCAACTGGGAATTGGATTCTTCTGCCAAAAAATCAACTCTGCTCTGGTGCGAAACTTCAGTAGCTCCGTTCAGCGAGCTGCCTCTTATGCCCGTTCAGTACAGCAAAATGCTTGAAAACACCATTTTCCGCAACGAATATTTCGATGAACAAATGCACCAGTATGTTGATAATCTGAATCTGGCATACGTGGCGTTTACGCGTGCCAGAAACGAGATGT
The DNA here is from genome assembly GCA_009929445.1 of Bacteroidia bacterium. Lineage (GTDB taxonomy): Bacteria > Bacteroidota > Bacteroidia > Bacteroidales > Paludibacteraceae > UPXZ01. The sequence continues at coordinate 14,050 of SAAL01000048.1, read as the reverse complement.
ACTGCTTCTGCACAAAGCCTGAATCAAAGAAAAATAATGAATTTTCCCTTTCCACCGTTTCGGATTTGCTGTATGCATGTGCAACTTCTAATCCCGATTTTGAGCAGGCATGGAAAAGCGAAGACAACATTCTCGAAACCGGAAAACCTCAAAAAGCAGTTTATAAAGAAAACAAGGCAAACAGCATCATCCGGCAACTCACCTCCTACCCCGTTACCGACAGCAGCGAACGACTTAAAATCCGCCACACAAGCGCCGATTACTGGAAAACGAGACCTGTTTCAGAAAGCCGGGTGAATTATGGCACACTCATGCACGAAATTATGCAAAAAACCATCCGGCGCGGCGATGAAGAAAGAGCACTGGCCACGATGCTTTCAAGCGGAAAAATAAACGATGACGACCTGGCCGAAATCCGAAAAGAACTGGAGCGTTTCTGGTCGCTTCCGGAAGTAAACAACTGGTTTTCAGAAGATTCAGAAGTACTCAACGAATGTGCTATTTTACTTCCCTCGGGCGAGATGTACCGTCCGGACCGGATACTGTTGAAAAACAATACTGCTACGGTAATTGACTATAAATTCGGCGAAGAAGAACATACAGCCCATCACAGGCAGCTGCAGAGATATGCAGAATTACTCCGCCGGATGGATTACACAGAGATCAACTCATATCTGTATTACGTAAGTTTGGGAAAACTGATTGAATGCTGATTCATAAAAAAACCTCACAACTAACGGAATAACAGCCGGAATTTTTCTAAAAAATAGTTCGAATCATTTTGCCGTATAAAAATAAAGCTGTACTTTTGCAGTCCAAATTTCAGCGTAATCTCTGGCAGCGGGCAAAATAAGTCTGTGAATATTGCGCACAGTATCAACTTTAATAAAAATCAAATCATGGACTTAATAAAAGTTGCAGAACAAGCATTCGATCAGGAAAAAAACTTTCCTCTGTTCAAAAGCGGCGACACCGTAACCGTTGGTTACCGCATCAAAGAAGGAAATAAAGAACGTATTCAGGAATTCAGAGGCGATGTAATCAAAATCGTAGGTCATCTGAACAAAAAACGTTTTACAGTACGCAAAATGTCAGGAAACGTGGGCGTTGAACGTATATTCCCGATGGATTCACCTTTCGTGGAAAGCATCACGGTAAATAAAAGAGGTAAGGTTCGCCGCGCCAAACTGTACTACCTGCGTGCACTTACCGGCAAAAAAGCCCGTATCAAAGAAAGACGTTACTAATCCTCACCGAAGGAAAAGAAATAGAAAAGAGAGATTCAGCATTGAGTTTCTCTTTTTTGTTTTCCGGAACTCCTTTTCAGGCTCCGCGAGTGAAAACGTATAGCTACTCAGGCGCATGTTTGTTCGCGATTTTGTTTTATCTTTGTATTTCCAAAAAAAAATGAAACATTACACTTATGGGATATCTCTATCAAACCGGTCAGTATGCATTGCTCATGCAAAAGGTATTTGTGAAACCCGATCGCTGGCGAATGTTCTGGCGGCAATTTCCGAAAGAACTCGAAAAAATGGGCATGGAATCGCTGCCTATCGTTATCATTATCTCTGTTTTCATCGGAGCTATCATGACTATTCAGACGAAACTGAATACCGAGAATCCGCTGCTGCCCACCTACAGCACCGGACTGGTAACACGCGACACGTTGCTGCTCGAATTTTCGTCCACCATCATGTGTCTGATTCTGGCAGGCAAAGTGGGCTCAAACATCGCTTCAGAAATAGGCACCATGCGTATTACCGAGCAGATTGACGCCATCGAAATCATGGGAGTGAATTCGGCCAACTACCTCATCCTGCCCAAAATAACGGCTTTTGTTCTGATGATGCCTTTTCTGGTTATTTTTAGTATGGCTATCGGCCTTTTCGGCGGTTATCTGGTGGGTATGTTCAGCGATATTATTTCTGTTGCAGATTATCTGCTGGGCATTCAGTATGCTTTTATCCCCTATTACATCTTTTATTCTATTGTCAAATCGGTCGTTTTCGCTTTTATTATTTCATCGGTTGCGGCCTATTACGGCTACTTTTCATACGGCGGAGCGCTGGATGTAGGAAAGGCCAGCACCAATGCGGTAGTCAACAGCAGCATACTGATTTTGTTTTTCAACCTGCTCATCACCAACATAATGCTGAATTAACGATGATTGAAGTAAAAAACATCAATAAATCATTTGACGGAAATCAGGTACTTTTCGACATTTCGGGCGTTTTTGAAAACGGGAAATGCAACCTGATAATCGGCGAAAGCGGTTCGGGAAAAACCGTGCTCATGAAAAGCATTATCGGACTGCACAGAATAGATAAAGGGCGAATTGAATACGACGGACGAAATCTGCCCGATATGCGTATGAAGGATATTCGTATTTTGCGTCGCGAGGTTGGAATGCTTTTTCAGGGGTCTGCATTATTTGATTCATTAACCGTGATGGAAAACGTAATGTATCCGCTTGAAATGTTTTCGGCCGACACCAGAAAAGATATGGAAGAAAGAGCCAGATTCTGCCTGAAAAGAGTGAATCTGGAAGAAAAAGCATACAGCCTTTTTCCCTCCGAAATAAGCGGCGGAATGCAGAAACGGGTTGCCATAGCCAGAGCTATTGCCCTGAACCCCAAATACCTGTTTTGCGACGAGCCCAACTCGGGCCTTGATCCGAAAACTTCACTTATCATCGACAGGCTTATACAGGAAATTACGCAGGAATACAACATCACCACCATTATCAATTCGCACGACATGAATTCGGTGATGGAAATCGGTGATAATATCATGTTTATCGACAAAGGGAAAAAAGCCTGGGAAGGAAGCAACAAGATGATTTTCAAAGCCGAAAATGAGCCACTTAACGACTTTGTATTTGCCTCCGAACTCTACAAACAGGTAAAAAAAGCGAACAGTTAATGTTCTGATGTTTGGGCGTTTAATTGTTTGGATGTTTGAATGTTTGGGCGTATATAGGTATAGTTTGATTTTATGTCTTTTTTCTGAAAGTCTAAGTTCTGAAAGTTTATAAAAAAATGAAAATAATTTCCTACAACGTAAATGGCATTCGGGCGGCAATGAGTAAAAACCTGACCGGTTGGATGAAAGAAACAAATCCTGACGTGCTTTGTGTGCAGGAAACAAAAGCTCAACCGGAACAGATAGAAACTGCAGAATTGAATGAGATGGGATATTTTTGTTTCGTACATTCGGCCCACAGAAAAGGTTACAGCGGAGTTGCCATATTCACCAGAATACCGCCGGACAACATAGTAGCAGGGATTGACTTACACAAATACGATTCGGAAGGACGGGTGCTGCGGGCAGATTTTGACGACCTGACTGTCGTCACCGTTTACATCCCCAATGGCTCCTCAACGGGCGAACGGCATCAGTTCAAAATGGACTTTCTGGCAGATTTTCAGCACTATATTTCCACTCTCAGAGAAACCCGACCGAATATAATAGTTTGCGGTGATTTTAATATCGCTCATAAACCTGTAGACATTTACGACCCGGAATCACACGAAGACACCTCAGGCTATCTGCCCGAAGAACGAGCATGGCTCAACGAATTTGAATCATCAGGAATGGCAGATTCTTTCCGCGAATTTGATAAAAATGGCGGTAATTACACCTGGTGGGATATGAGAACCTTTGCAAGAGGGAAAAACCTGGGCTGGCGAATTGACTATCTTTGGGTGAGCCAACCGCTTAAAAACCGGCTTGAATCGGCCGGAATACTTTCGGATGCTTTCCATTCCGATCATTGTCCGGTGATGCTGCAGGTAACAAATATCAGCACTTCTGTATGAATAAAACTGCGGTACAAATTGCTTTTCGATTGATAAAAAATAATAAATCTTTCTGATTAAAGATTAGTTAGTGCAAATTGTTTTTAACTTTGCATATTATTTACATTTAAGCTTTATTTATTAAACAACCGGTAATGAAATTTTTTCAATATAAGAATTTTCTTTTCTTTCTGGGCATTGTAATATTTGGTGTATCATGCGGTATAACTGAAAGTCAGGTAGCCAATCCCTCGAGCGACGCATCGGTGTTAACCGCTTACATACAATACAACGACAGCTCACCCAATGCCTCAAAAGCCGTTTTTACCATTAATAACGTTGACAGCACAATCTACAACGTGGACTCACTCCCTTACGGCACCAGGCTGGATAGTCTTTACCTTGGATTTACCTTTGCCAGCTCGCTCGGGTATGTAATGAACGACACCGTAGCAGAATCCTACTACTACGGCACTGCAGTGACCAGCAAAGCTTACGATCTCACCAATCCCGCAAAGATTAAAAACCTGGCAAGTGATGGCGAATCGACCCGGCAATACACCATCGAAGTACGCGTACACAAGGTGGAAACTTACCTTCATGTGTGGAGTGAATTAAAAAAATACGTAACCAATGCACCTGCCGAAAATCAAAAAGCAGTGATGCTGAAAAACAAGTTTTACTATTTTCATAATTACGGCACACACTACGCCCTGTACACTTCTGCCGATGCTGCCAACTGGACTCAGCAGGCTGCACCTGCAACGCTCCCGCCGGATGCCGAATTGCGCAACATGCTGGTTTACAGAGATGAAATTTTACTGCTTTACAACGGCAATGAATTATACAAATCAGCTGATGGGATTAACTGGCAAAAACACACCCTGACGGCTGATCCCGATTATAATTATCAGTCGCTGCTGTTCCAGTTCAAAAACAAACTTTGGGCTGTAGCACAGCATAAAACCAACAAAAGCGTCAGAATATCAAGTTCTTCTGATGGAATTACCTGGACACTGGCAGAAAAAAGAAGCTTCACCAATTTTCCGGTACGCGATTTCTCTGTCACAAAATTCAAACCCTCATTGGGGAGAGAAAAGGTAATTGTGCTGGGAGGAGTAGATGCAAGCGGAAAAACGCTCAATACCAGGTGGTCTGCTGAAGATGTATTGGGAGTAGATACACTGTACTGGGTGAATCTGCAACATAAAACATACAAAATGGACCAGGTTAAACAAGCAGCAACAGCTTATTATGGCAGTAAATTACTGATAATAGGTGGAAGTAAACCGACCGGCTTACTGGTGGATGCAAAAGAACAATTGCGTCAGTCTATCGACGAAGGACTGACTTTTGCTGTGCCCGACAGCACTCAAAACCTGATGCCCGACGAGTACCCACTCCGCACAAACGCATCTCTCATACACGATACAGCCAATAATACACTTTATGTTATAGGTGGAAAAACCAACACATCAACACTTGCGGATGTATGGAAAATTAAAGTAAATTTTTACAATTTCAAAGACTACCTCGAAAATCCGGCCAAATACTAAGACAGTTTTCCGATTCTGAAAAGAACATTAAAAATATCGTCCAATAACATTCGGTTCAGACAATGGAGCCGGAAGAGTTATGCTGTTTTCTCGGGGTTGAATAAAGAAATCACCATCGGGCATGTAGCTGCAAGTATCTGCGAGAAGTCACTTTTTAAAAACAACCGTCTTCCGAAAGTATTTCAGGCGTTCGTTTCAGGAAATATTTCCGCAACAATCGGTGAGGATGAAGAGCAACTTGCATGTTTTTCAAAAGAATTTCTATCTTACACCCACACATCAACTGCCACAGCCGATAGTCCGGTCGGCACAAAGATTAAAAAAACAATCCATTTATACATTACGGGTTGGAAGAAGGCAATTGTCTTCATTCCAACCTTTTTTATTTTTTAAAAAAATCATGATTAGAAGAAACATTGCTTTACTGTTTTCAATTTGCTTGTTATCAGGTATTTATTCACAAACAAGTGTAAAAAATGTGGATCTTGAAGAAGTAGAAATCAGCGCCGACCGCACCCAACTATATTCGAGCCTCGGACGTATTGTTACCACCATTGAAAAAGTTCAGATTGAGCAAGCCGCCGTTCGGAGCATCGATGATTTGCTTGATTTCGTGGCCGGAATTGACGTGCGTCAGCGCGGCGCAAACGGTGTGCAGGCAGACCTCAGCATACGAGGCGGATCATTTGACCAGATTCTCGTATTACTCAACGGTGTAAACATCACCGACCCTCAAACAGGCCATTACAACCTGGACATTCCTGTAGATATCGGGGATGTCAGCCGGGTGGAAATACTGCAGGGCTCATCGGCCCGGGTACTGGGTCCGAATGCATTCAGCGGAGCCATCAATATAGTAACCAACGAAAATCATGAAAGCAAACTCTCAACTTCGCTTTCGGCAGGAAGTTACGGATTTCTATCCCAAAACGTGTCAGGAAATTACGCATCGGAAAAATTCAAAATGCTGGGTTCTGTATCTCACAAAAAGAGCAACGGACACATCGCGAATACAGATTTCGATATAAAAAACGGCTATTTTCAGACCGGAATCAGAACATCGAATGCAGGAAATATAAATATGCAGCTTGCTTATCAACAGAAATCATTCGGAGCTAACAGTTTCTATTCGTTGACTTATCCAAACCAGTATGAACATACTAAAACCTTGTTTTCGAGCGTTGGCTGGGAACTGAACACCGGAAAAATGAGTTTCCGGTCACACGTATATTTCCGCCGGCATCACGATCGTTTCGAGCTGTTCAGAGATTTTGAAGGAGCCGACAAGTTTCCCTGGTACAAAGGCCACAATTACCATCAAACGGACGTTACGGGCGGAAAATTCGTATTTTCAAACACCTGGAAACAGGGCAAATCGACACTCGGAGTTGACATACGAAACGAACATATTTTCAGCACTGTACTGGGGGAAACCATTCAGAAACCACGACCGGTTCCGTTTGAGAACGGTATTGATTTTACAAGAGAAGCAAACCGGATGCTTTCAACCGTTTTCACGGACCATAGTCTGAGTTTGAAACACTGGTACATAGCAGCCGGAGCGGCATTAACACACAACGTGAAATTCGGCACCAGCATCAATGGCGGTATCGACGCTTCGTATAACCCCTCAGACTACACGAGGCTGTATGTAGCAGCGAATTCTGCCGTCAGATTGCCCACATTCACCGATTTATATTACCAAAGCGCCACCCAGATTAGTAATCCGAATCTGAAACCCGAGAAATCGCTGACTTTAGAACTTGGCACCAAAATCAATCCGATAAACCAAACATTCACAGCAACCACTTACTACAGATTTGGAAGCAACATCATAGACTGGGTAAAAACAGCAGAAGCTGAGAAATGGGAAAGCCGGAACCTGACAAGCGTGAACGCAATGGGAACAGACCTGAGCTATGAATACCGGTTCAGAAATAAATTTCTGAAAACTGCCGGAATAAGTTATTCTTACCTTCATCTGAATAAAAAAGCAGAAGCCTACGACTCCAAATATGCCCTCGACTACCTGAAACATAAATTTGTAATGAAAATAGACCATGCTATCTGGTCAAAACTCACCGGTCACTGGAGTTTTGCCTGGCATGACCGCAGCGGAAATTATTTTGATTTCGGATCGAAACAAAACACTGATTACAAGCCATATACGATGCTTAACGCCAAAATCATGTGGAAAACCCGAAAAATGACTCTTTTCACCGAAATCAACAACCTGCTCAATCAACATTACGTCGATTTCGGAGGCATCCTGCAACCCGGAATTACAGTAAATACCGGTATCAGACTAACCATTTTTTAAAAAAATGAACCTATTTAGAATGAAATTAAATTAATGAAAGCAGTAATCAAGTAATAAACTGAATGCTTGACTTTTAAGATTTCGGATACAAGTAAAATCCGTATATTCCATCATCTAAACTGCTGAAATAGTTTTTGTTATCCTTACATTTTTATTAATTTTGTAAATAAGAAAACACATTTTATAAATTAAATATTTATCTCTATGAAAAGTATCAAAGGAACACAAACAGAACAAAACCTGTTGAAATCTTTCGCAGGTGAAAGTCAGGCACGCAATCGTTACAGCATGTTTGCTGCCATTGCCAAAAAAGAAGGTTTTGAACAAATAGCAGCTATTTTCACCGAAACAGCCGACCAGGAGTATATGCACGCCAAAAAATTCTTCCGTTACCTGGAAGGCGGCATGGTAGAAATTACCGCCATGTATCCCGCAGGCATTGAAGGCACTACCGCTGAAAATCTGAAAGCATCTGCCGATGGTGAAAACGAAGAATGGGCTGATTTGTACCCTCACTTTGCAGAAATAGCTGATGCCGAAGGCTTTTCAAATATCGCTGCCACCTGGCGCAAAATAGCCGCAGCCGAAAAAGGTCACGAAGAACGCTTCCGCAAACTTTACGACCGAGTAGTAAACGGCGAAGTGTTCAAACGCGAAGAAGAAACCGACTGGCAATGCCGCGTCTGCGGACACATTCATCACGGTAAAGAAGCTCCGAAAGCCTGCCCGACATGTGCTCATGCTCAGGCATATTTCGAAGAAATGAAAACAAACTACTAATAAAATTGACGATTTAACAATTTGCGATTTACGATTGTAAATTGTGTTGTAATTCATTGAAAATCCCTTTCTTTTAAGTAAGGGATTTTTTATTTTAAATAATTACCTTTGCACAATGCAAAAGTCGGAACTGATAATTACCGAAGACGGTTCACACACGCTGTTTGTATCTGAAATTGATGAATGTTACCATTCCACGAAAGGGGCCATTCAGGAAAGCAGGCATATTTTCATCGAAGCAGGATTGAAGCAATGTGAGAAATCAGAAATCAATGTGCTCGAAATCGGTTTCGGGACGGGACTTAATGCGCTTTTGACAGCCCATCTAACTCTGCCCCCTAACCCCCTAAAGGGGGAAATTGAAGTGCAAAAGGTAAACTATTCGTCGATTGAGTTATATCCGATTCCGTTGGAGCAAGTATTAAATCTGAATTATCCTGAAACGTTAGAAAAACAAAGAAATGTTCCACCCGGAGTATTTAGAAGCCTTTTCGAAAAAATTCACACATCACGCTGGAATGAAAAAGTTAAGATAACAGAAAACTTCACCTTAACAAAGCTGAAAGCCGATTTTACTAAAATTGAATTGGATGAAAAGTTTGATGTAATCTATTTCGATGCTTTTTCTCCCGAAAAACAGCCGGAAATGTGGAGTGAGAAAATGTTTAGAAAGTTGTATCTTTGCGCGTCAGAAAACGCCATTATGACAACCTATTGTGCTAAAGGAGCTGTAAGAAGGGCTATGAAAGAAGCCGGATTTACGGTAGAACGGCTTCCCGGACCTCCGGGGAAGAGGGAGATTCTGAGAGCAAAGAAGATTGTCTGAACCATGATTTCTTTGATTATTATGATTTATATTTGAAAAAAAACACATCACTAAATTTAAAATATATTTTTATGTTTACACCAAAAGTCCCCCTTGGGGGATTTAGGGGGCTGTCCTATTTTCTCACCCCTTACATTTTATTTTTCATCGTCGTGCTGGCTGCTTTGGTTCATTATCCAAAAGCGGAACTCCACTTGCTGATGAATCAAAACCACACTTCTGCAGCCGATTGGTTTTTCAGAATCTGGACAGAATTCGGAGGAAACATTATACCCTTTGTAATAATTTTTCTTTTTTTGTTTTATCGCTATAGTTTTTCATTGTTTTTATTGGCATCAAAACTAACAGGTGTGGTTATTTTTTCTGTTGCTAAATTGATTTTCACCGAACCACGCCCGCTCTATTATTTTCAAATCCACTTCCCGCAGATCAGTTTACCCACCGTAGAAGGTGTCAGAATGCTCAATGATTATAGTTTCCCGTCGGGGCATACCACATCGGCTTTTGCCATTTTTTTCGGATTGTCGTTGCTGGTCAGAAATAAATGGTTAAAACTCACTTTCTTCATCGTTGCCGCATTGGTAGGATATTCACGCGTGTATTTATCACAGCACTTTGCGGTGGATATACTCGCGGGTTCAGTCATAGGTATTTTTTCAGCCCTGATATGCCGTCCGTTACTGGTAAAATTTGATCAAAACTGGGGCAGAAAATCCCTTTCAGAAGTTTTTATTAAAAAATCGGCCCGTAGTTGCTGACAAATAAAATAAAAGTATTACCTTTGCGCTCTGAAATTATTGGAACAACGAGTGTAAGCTCCGTTCTTAACGTATAACTCAAACAATTCATTATTATGTATTTAACTTCTGAAAAGAAACAGGAACTTTTTAAAGAACACGGTATTGCCAAATCTGCCACTGACACCGGTTCGGCCGAATCACAGATTGCATTGTTCACCTATCGCATCAATCATTTGACTGAGCACCTGAAGAAAAACAAAAAAGATTTTTCTACCGAACGCGCTTTGACTATGCTGGTTGGTAAACGTCGTCGTCTGCTTGATTATCTGATCAAGAAAGACATCACCCGCTACCGTGCTATCATTAAAGAATTAGGAATCAGAAAGTAAGAAATAATTTACGATTTACAATTTAACAATTTACGATTGTAAATACTTACTTTTACCTATAAAGGCGTTTCAGTTTTGAAATGCCTTTTTATTTATTATTTATTCAAAATCTAAGTTTACTCACTTACCAAAAGTCCCCTTTGGGGGATTTAGGGGGCTTATCTATGAAACCATCCATTCCAAAAGGAACACGCGACTTTACGCCACAGGAAATGGCGAATCGTAACTATATATTCAACACGATAAAAGATGTTTTCCGCCTGTACGGATTTCAGCAAATTGAAACTCCGGCAATGGAAAATCTATCCACGCTGATGGGAAAATACGGCGAAGAAGGCGACAAACTGCTTTTTAAAATTTTGAATTCGGGCGATTTTCTTTCCGGAGTTTCAGATGTTGAACTGGAAGAGCGCAACAGCAACCGACTGACCAGCAAAATCTCCGAGAAAGGTCTTCGCTATGATTTGACGGTGCCATTTGCACGTTTCGTGGTTCAAAACAGGGATAAAATCACATTCCCTTTCAAACGCTACCAGATACAACCGGTGTGGCGTGCCGACCGCCCACAGAAAGGGCGTTACCGCGAGTTTTACCAGTGCGATGTGGATGTGGTGGGAAGCGATTCGCTGATCAATGAACTGGAACTTATTCAGATTGTGGATGAAGTGTACAGACGGTTGAATATCAACGTAGTAGTAAAAATAAACAATCGGAAAATTCTTTCAGGCATTGCTGAAATAGTGGGTGAAACGGAGCGCATTACCGACATTACCGTTGCCATTGACAAGATGGATAAAATCGGGTTGGAAAATGTGAATAAGGAACTTTTTGAAAAAGGAATTTCAACAGAAGCGATCGGGAAAATTCAACCGATTTTGAAACTTTCCGGCACCAATCAGGAAAAACTGAACCAGCTGAAAACCATTTTGGCTAGTTCAGAAATTGGTCTGAAAGGTGTGGAAGAACTGGAAATCATTTTCAATCTTTGCAAAAGCTTAAAACTGCAAACAACCGTGGAACTGGATTTGACACTGGCTCGCGGACTCAACTATTACACCGGAGCTATTTTTGAAGTGAAAGCGCTGGATGTGGAAATCGGGAGTATTACCGGTGGCGGCCGCTACGATAATCTTACGGGTGTTTTCGGAATGCCGGGCGTTTCCGGCGTAGGAATTTCATTTGGTGCCGACCGCATTCACGACGTGCTCAACCAACTGAATCTTTACCCAGAAACTTCGGAAGAGCAGACGCAGATTTTGTTTGTTTCGTTCGGTGAAAAGGAACTCGCATATTGCCTCCCATGGGCAAGTGAACTACGTAAACGAGGAATGAACGTGGAAATATACCCCGAACCGGTTAAAATGAAAAAGCAAATGAGCTACGCCGACAGCAAGAAAATTCCGTTTGTGGCCATTGTGGGAGAAACAGAAATGAAGGAGAACAAGGTAATGCTCAAAAACATGAAAACGGGTGAGCAGAAACTGGTTGGGATTGATGAAATACCTGCCCCTTAATCTCCAAAAGAAGGGAAAGATTTATCAATTAGACTTTTCACGATTTTAAAATTAAGTAGAAAACACATTTCAATAAAAAAACTGCGAAAACATAATTTCCGCAGTTTTTTTATTCCCCTTCATGGATTGGGTGTTTATTTCAACTTCAATAAATTCTCATAATCCTCTACACTCGCTCCATGAAGACATGCTTCAATAATTCGCTGTCCGATTGGATGCAATTCATTTGTAAGGTATTGTTTTAACTCTTGTCTGAAAAAATCATAAAGCATCTCTGCTCCGGCATCATAAACATCAGTACCCACTTCGTCCTGCTTGTACACCTGAAGGAAACGGGAAGGAATTTTGGCTCCTTCAATAGTCAGGTAGTTCAGTTCGTAACCTAAAAGTGGACAACGGGCAGGTTTATACTGGTCGTTTCGCAGACGCGAATTTCCGCGACGCGTAAGATATTCACGCATCAGTAATTGTGGTTTGAATCCCACTTTCCAAACACCTATGTATTGATTTGGAACCAGCTTGTATCTTGTTTCCGGAGTTTCCATGATTTGTTTCAAAAGCATATTGGCATGGTGAACCTTCTTTCCTGTGGCAAACGGCCAGTAAGAGCCTACACCTTCTGACTCCATACCTGTGCCCGCTGACGAGCTGATGCTGGGATTGGCATGTCCGCGAGGCGCCACGAGACGCCACAACCAAGCCAAAGCAGGCGGTAATACATGAAACAGACCGATTATTCCGTAGTTTGGATTTAAGCGTGAACTTGGCGGTGTGCGTACACCAAAACTTCTCACATCTACCGACACGGGATGATTCACCACATTTGGAACAATATCCCGCATTAAAATTACACGCGGATTAGGACACGGTTTGCCCGGCGCATCCATTGTGTGTTCCCAAAGCAAAGCAGTTGAATCAGGCGTAGTATCCAGGTTCAAAAACAAAAGCGGTTTCTGAGGTCTTGCCGTAATTTTTTCCAGCGTAGGGTCATCGCCGTATTCATTGATACTGTCAACCCGGATAAACCAGGAATTTTCGGCATCATTCACCCGCAATTTGCCGTTTTTATTCTGATAAGAAGGATGACAAAGCGCCATATCGTCAGTCACAGGATTAAATGTACAGAAAATCGGCAGCGAAATCAGCCGGGTTTCACCGTTTATGGTGTTTCTCCCAATTAAAACCTGGCCATCCGGCTCTTTGATAATATGCTGTAACATTTCGCTCTTTCCACCTCCGCTGGCACCTTCATGCATAAAAGTAGTGGTATTATCATACGGGCTAACCACCTGAACAGTAGAACAATGGGCTGTAATCCACCCTTCCCGTTCTCCTTTCGTGAGCAAAGCTCCGTAAAGACCTTTTTTTTGCACTCGGGCCCGGATACAGATTGTATGAAAAAATTTCGTGACGAGTTTCTGTTCGGTTGTGAACCACTATTTGTTTTCCATTAAAATGCGTATGACGAAACGTCGGCGCAACATAAATAACAGAATCCAGCTTAAAATAATCAGGGATATCCGAGGTTGGTATCATTACCTGCAACATGCCCAAACCCATTGCAAAAAAGCCTGCATTGGCCGGACATACCGCAATGCCACCCACACCGATATTTTCACGACCGGCGAAATAAAGAAAAACGGCTAAATCCTGGTTTTTAAGCCATTCAAAAGTCTCCAATTTCAGCTTATCAAATTCATAGCCAAATCTTTCCTTAAACACCTCTTTATCAGTCGGCAAATCATCTGAAATGAGCATTGTATCGGGGTCGCGCCTGCGCATGTAAGGTTCTGTATAATTGGCCGAAATACCATTTTTAACACGATGTACCACTGCTTCCGTGAATTCTCCCTTTCCGGGAATGTCGTATTTTACTTCGTAATAGTTGTTTTCCGCTCCGTTAGTAGCAACTGCATTCAGTTCATCAACGGTATCAAATACAGTACAACTTTTACATGAATTTAATAATTCAATCAATTCATCGGGCACCTCAATTTTCTTGTTTATTAACAAGCTTATCAGTTTATTTTTAGTACATGACAAAAATTATATAGCGATATAATTATTTGATAATCAGCAAAATAACTGCCTTTTTATTTGGTAAAGACCTTGAAATTTTGTATCT
>SAAL01000275.1 GCA_009929445.1 Bacteroidia bacterium | reverse complement strand
CGAAAATAAAGCAAAGGCAAGGGAAGGGCAGGGTCAGTCGGCCAGCAGCACCAGGCCGGCCAGCATGGACAGGACCGGCTCAACGGCCGGATCCGGGGAATCACCGCCCATCGGCAGGGGCCAGTGGACGGCCGCGGTCAGGGCGGTGAAATCGACACCCACCGCAGACAGGGAAGGGCGCACCCGGTCGGAGAACGGGCAGGGCAGGTGATCGGCGAGCACCGCGCAACGGCCCCGCTCCGCGCAGTACAGCTCGAAGCAGGAACCGGCGGCCAGCCCGCGGGCGCGGGCAAGGCCGAACGTAAGGGCCTCGCCCTCGAGGGTTGCGGCCAGCGCATGGATGCGGCGGGCGACCTCCAGCCGTTTGCCGGTGCGCAGGTCCGCGGCCGGAACATCGATCCGGAAGACCAGGACCCATTGGTAGTGGGAGAGTTCGGCCCGGAACCGGGCAGGCGACTGGCTGTGGGGCGGACAGCCGGGCGCGAGCCCGTAGCTCGGGCAGCGGTGCGGTGCGGCACACAGGGCGGCAAAGTGGTCCGCCACCACCAGGGCACGGGCCGGCAGCGCGGCGGCGGCCGTGGCGCCGAGATCGCGGGCGCGCTGCAGCAGGCCGGCGGGCATTGGTTTCTCCGGCTGTCCGCCCTTGTTGGCGAGTTCCTCGTTCGCACTCATCCGGCCGGCCGCTCCGGCGCAGGCGGCTGAGGGGCTGTCCGCTCGACGGTCGCCCGGCCGTGGACCACCGCGGCGAGCACCGCCGCCAGCTGTTCGTGCCGGAAGGGCTTGCTCAGGTAGCCGTCCATGCCCGCGGCCAGGCAGCGGTCCCGGTCCTCGTCCATAGCGTGGGCGGTCATGGCCAGGATCGGCACATGGCCGCCGGCCAGCCGGGTGGTGAGCGCCCGGGCCAGTTCCTCCGGTACCGCGGCCGATACCGGCCCGCCGCCTTCCGCCGCGCGGATCGCCACCGTGGCCGCGAGTCCATCCATTTCCGGCATCTGCACGTCCATGAGCACCGCGTCAAAGTCTGTCTGGGCCAGGAAGGCGAGCGCCTCCAGGCCGGTACCCGCGCTGGTGACCCGGTGCGCCCGTTCGAGCGTCATCGTGGCTACCTCGCGGTTGACCTC
>SAAL01000142.1 GCA_009929445.1 Bacteroidia bacterium | reverse complement strand
ACACCGTTTTTTACCAGTGTCGGCGTAATGGTGTATGTGTCGTTTCTCTCATCTTTTGCAGCGGGTATCCGGCTGATAACTTTCATCGAAAATGCCATCGTGGAGTAACATTTGTTTTTGTCGGTGGCTTTCAGTTCTATTTTATCACCCTTGGCCGGTGTGACGATCACTACATCGCTTGTACCTATTACCTTTCCGTTTTGCATCCATTCGAAAGTGTAAGGTGCTATACCACCGCTTACACTGTAGCCCATCAGTCCGAGTACTACGGGCATTCCTTCGGGTACTTCCTCGTCGAACAGTACCGTTACCTTCAGCGGATCTTTGGCCTGAGGCGGCAAATTCATTTTTACAACTGTCTGAGCATTACAAAGCATGAATGCGATGGCAGCAATGAATGTTATGATTATTTTTTTCATCTCAGTATTTTTTTATTGATTTTGAGCAGAAATAACAAGTCTGAAACCGGTAAATTTAATAAAATTACACTCAGGTTCCTGTGGATTACCGGTGTTGCCCCAGCAACCGTCTATACCGGTGGGAGTAACGGAATGGCGGTATTTCACGTGGCAGACCGAATATCCCCACATTTCATCACTTTCGCTGCTTCCACCGCGCACTAATTTTTTTGTACCACTGTCGGGCCCTTTCGGATTGGTCTGTAGCGTGGGAACCACCACAGTCTGGTTCACTATCTGGAATCCGTAATAATTATCGTACCAGTCGCTGCACCATTCGGATACGTTGCCGCTCATATCATACAACCCGAGTTGGTTTGGATCTTTCCCTTTTACGGCCTTTTTTTCTTTATCGGAGTTTGCCAGATACCAGGCTACATCGTCCAGCGTATTGCTGCCTGCATATTTAGTGCCGGTGGTATTTTTGCCACCGAGAGCAGCATATTCCCATTCGGCTTCGGTGGGTAGTCTGAATGTTTTGCCTGTTAACTGGTTGAGAGCAGGAATAAACTCGCCGGTTACCATATTCCAGTTTGCTTCGCTTACAGGCAGCGTGAGTTTGTCGGCTTCGCTGTGTTCGGTGTAAGGCAGCGAACCCTTTACTGCAAGCCACAGAGCGTTGGTAACCTCTGTTTCGGATATGTAATAATCGCTCAGTTTGACCTGATGGGGTAGTCCGTAGCTGCTCTGTTCGCTGCTTCCCATGGTGAATTCACGTCCTTCAACGAGTATCATATTGACTGGAACCCCCTTTACTGTTATGGTCATTTTGGGTGCACTAGCCTGTGTTATTTTAATTTCCTTCGACTTATCGCCGGCACGGATGGTTACCGTGGTTTCGCGTGTGAGTCCGTCGTTGGCCGAAGCGCCAACGAGAAAGCCGGTGTTCTTGTTGCCCGAAGTAGCCGAAAGCGATAGCCAGTCGGCTGTTTTAGTGGCAGTCCACGATTTATTGGTTCTGACAACTATCAGACTTGCATCTTTGCCTGCCGTAAAAGCGATGGTGGTAATGGAAACGCCGAGCGAATCGACGGCTACGATTGGCGGATCGTCCGGATCATCCGGATCATCGGGATCATCCGGTGGATTTGTCGGTTTGCATCCGGCTATAATTAAGCCGAAAAACAGAAGCCAGAAGAACTTGATTTTCATTAGTATGTATTTTTAAGATAGTTCAATGAATTCCCGGTAATTGAATTTTTAACTTAATTGACCATGACGATATAAGGTAAAAAATGGCATTATTTATTGTGAATCCAAATATACATTTTTTTATTGATTGTATATTCATTAACTTATTATCTGAAAACTGCTCCATTTCTTAACGAACCGCTGTATACGTGAACCGCTTGGTTTACCCTGAGCGTAGCCGAAGAGTACAGTGGTGTGAGAGGAGGTTCCTGAGCTAATCGAAGGACTCTCCCTGTCGGCTAACTACCGACAGGGCAGTCTACTCGATTAGCGGTTAGGTGTTTTGTCATTCAAATGTAATTCTGTATGTTAGTGGCTCTACCAAAAAGTCATCATTATTCTCGAAAGCTGGGTTTTTAAGTCGTAAGATTTTCGGTTTTTCTGAATAAATCTCAGAGACACAATACACATAATAATTTGAGTAAATTTTTGACTTAGAAAATTCGTTTCTTGATATTATAAAACTTTTTCTGCTTTTATTTTCTGATATTGCTTTTACTTCTATTTGTTTTTGTTTTCCATCTGTTTCAAAGGATAAAATGTCAAAACCCAGTTTTGGATTATTAGAAACTAATCTGACTTGTTTTGCTAATTCTGGAAAATCAGTTTCTAAAAACTCGATTTCACTTTTAAAAACAATCTTTTCGGCTAAATCTCCAATTTCCATTTGTTTTCTGAGATTTTCAAGATAATCGATTTCACTCTCATTCTCAATTAAACTGTCTAAGTCAAGACCTTTCTTGGGTTGATATGTTTCTAATTTTAAAGAAGGCTTTTCTGGTTGTTGTATTTCAGGTTTGTTTTTTTTTAATGAGTTAGATTTTGGACTTTGATTGTCTTCACTTGGCTCTTTGAATTGAAATCCATAAATCCATAAAAATGAATGAGCATCAAGGAGAGTGACATTTTTAAATCGTTGTGATAAAAGTCTTCTAAACTGTTTGATTATCTCGTTAAATTCTAAATAGTTCTTCCACGAGCAATTATGACCTGTTTTAAAATCAATACCTAAAGATTCAAATATCTTATCAAATTGTTCTTGTGAAATAGGCGCGTATTTCTGAGAATTTTTGATAAAGAATAGATAAGCAATAAGTTGGTAAGAAAATTTAATTTCACGGAATTTAGTAAATGCAATTTCGTCTGAACAATGAGATTTGAAGAATTTAAACAATAACACTTCAATGTCTTTATCAGCTTCCAACTTTTTGAAGTTATCAACATTCGTCCAAAATACTAAATTGTTGCCTTTAATGTCAATGGCATTTTTAACGCAATCAAGAATTCGTCCAATACCAAGTTCATTTTCTTTCCAAGTATTTGACAAAAGCTGATTTCTAGCCTCATTTAGAATGTCATATTTGTAATTTTCGTGTCTTACAAGTAATGGGTGATTTCTAAAGTCAGAATTTTTATTAACATTGTCGTTTTTTCCTAATTTGTCAAAGCTTGAATATGCAATTTCAAAAATTTTTTCATTCACGTCTATCATATTCTTCTCTTTTTTTCTTTTTTTTACACTGACCGCTAACACCAAAATATACGCAAGTTATTTATCAGATTAAAGATACATCCCGAAAGCAAATCACAAGGCAACGACAACACCTTTAATTCATTCAGAAGTTGA
Source organism: Bacteroidia bacterium (assembly GCA_009929445.1). Lineage (GTDB taxonomy): Bacteria > Bacteroidota > Bacteroidia > Bacteroidales > Paludibacteraceae > UPXZ01. The sequence continues at coordinate 2,671 of SAAL01000142.1, read as the reverse complement.
TTCTTTATCCCAGACCTATCTGTATTTAACGCACAATAATTTTCTTTTGAAAAGTTTCAGCACCCTGTTCTACTTTCAACAGATAAATACCTTTTAGTTTTCCCTTTAGATTTATCTGGTGTTCATTCCCTTGCAATAACTTCCCACTGTAAACAATTTGTCCTGTAAGGTTTATAATCTCAACTGAATATTTAACAGCACCTGCATTAGGTAAATCAATTGTAAAAATGCCATTATTCGGATTTGGATAAACCTCAATTTTCTCATCCCGGTTTAAATCACTAAGTCCGGTAACAGAAGCATATTTCATAACCGTAGTCCTTCTCATGCTGGCTTCATCGCGAAAAGCAACATAAGGATTGCCGTCGGCAGAAAATGCAAGGCTTGTGTATGTTGCATTTCCGGTTGAAAATGCATTGCCAACCTGAACCCAGTTTGAACCATCCAGTTTCATCAGGCTTGCTTTATTTGCTTTTCCGACATCTTTAAAAACCACAAACGGAGTTCCGTCAGGCGAAAATCTGATGTTTATGTACGAAGCCTGACCGTCAGAAAAGTTTGGGTTTCCAAGAATTGCCCAGGTAGAACCGTTTAGTATATAAACGGTGGCTTTAGCATCGCTTTCCCAAGCTGCAACATAAGGAATCCCATTTTTAACGGCAAGTCCGTGGTATGCATCATAAGTTCCGCCCGAGAATCCCTGTTGTCCCAGCAAAACCCAGTTGGTGCCGTCAAATTTCATTACACTTGCCTTGTAGCTTGCCCCATAATCGCGGTACAAAACGAAAGGAATGCCATTTTCCACGTCGAGATGAATTACATTAGTCATTCCGCCAGTGTTAAAACCGGGTGTTCCAACTGTAGTCCAGTTTCCGCCGGTAAATTTCATCACAGTGATTTTGCTGTTTAGCATCACATCTTCCAGTGCAACCCACGGAATTCCGTTATCGGTATCAATACTGATAACATCACAACGTGCCTGTGTAAAACCTGCTGGCCCAACATTAACCCAGGCTGTTCCGTCAAACTTCATCACCGACGCCTTGTTGCCGTTTGCAGCATCGCTGAATGCGATATAGAGTGTACCATTGCCATTAGCAAAGCCGAGGTTCGATACTTTGCCGGGTGTAAACCCTTTGCTGCCAACAGGCTCCCAGTTGGTGCCGTTAAATTTCATCACGGTGGCTTTATCGCCGTTTGCCTTGTCCTGATAAGCTACATAAGGAGTATCGTCAACCAGCAAAATCTGCTGGCTGAAAGCTTCACCATCAGAAAATGCTTTTGCTCCCACCAGGCTCCATTGCTGAGCGATGGATTGATTGAGAAATAAGGAGCATAATAAAAGAAATGTAAAAACTTTCTTCATCGGTTAGTAATTTAATTAGTTAGTTTATTTAAAAACTGAGTGAGTTTATTTGATTGATTTGCAATATGATGTATACAACTTCAAAGATAATTTTTTTTGAAGAAAAATCACAATAAATATACATTAGTCTGCAAATTCTCTTAACTCAAGGCATCGATATTGTCCTGATTTAAAATATCTTTTCCGTTGCTTTCATAGAGGGCGGCTATTCGCCGGCCGTAACGCTCTTCTACTTTTCCGCGAATAACCTTCATGGTGCTGTTTACCAGTCCGTTCTGTTCGTATATATATTCGGCATCCTTCTCTTTTGTTATATTTCCGAATTCATCATAAACATATTCCTCTATAATATCTCCTTCTTCGGTTACAATAGATATCACCCTGTCTTTGTTATCGTATCTATATATTCTGGTCATAGTTGTGTAATCGTTGCCATCTGAAGTCATGCTAGTTCTTTCGTTATATTCATATTCTTGTTCCACCTTTCCTTTATTATTAAAGGTAAGTGTATACTTTGAATGAGAAAAGAGTCCTGAGCCATAATCGCTGTATTGGTCTATTATATTTCCCTTTAAATCGTATTTATAGGTGTGTTTTGGATAATAGGTCTGATTCTCAGGCATTGTGACTGATTTTTCGGTTAATATTTTCCCTGCCGGATTTCTGGTGTAAGTTTTAATGTATGCAGGTTTGACAGACCCGTCGTAATATGTGGTTTGTTTTACCGGTAATCCTTTTAAGTCATTTACGTAAGTTTCTTTTCGCTCAACAGTTCCTTTCACCGGGTCTGTTTGTTTTTCAGAAATAAGGAATCCCCTGGCGTCGTACGTGTAATCTGTTACAGAGCTGCTTGGCTTGTCCTGCCAGTAATAGGTGTCTTTTACCAACTGGCCTTTAGCGTTGAAAAGATACTCATTTTTTCTTTGCTCGTTTTTGTGTTTTACACCGGTGTAAATACTGGTCATAGATTTGATGCTGCCTTTAATGATTTCATCTTTCAAAAAAGAAGCATGTTACAGCGCATTGACAGAAAAGAATGTGCTAACAAAAAAATTAGGATTAAATTACGTGTTTTCATAATAGCGGATTTTTTTTTATTCTTTAAGCAGGGTTAGAAATAAATGATATAATTGGTGATTTTTCCACTCATCTACATGCATTGCAGGAGTGGAAACCTGAAGTGAATTTGATTTTTTGTCTTTAGCCAGTGAATTTAATGTTTCAACGGTGTTTACTGAGCAATGATATTTGAACATGCCGGATTTTCTTGTCATCGGTACAGAATCGGGTGGTGCAAGTCTTCCT
>SAAL01000274.1 GCA_009929445.1 Bacteroidia bacterium | reverse complement strand
GCGATGAGCAAGTGACACTGACACGTCGCTCTTCACTAATCACTTCACAGCTTTTCACTTCGTTACAGCCAAAAGTCTTAAGGACGCTGATTTTTCTTAACGCAATTTCTATTTCGTGTTTTTCCGGGGCTGCGAAACTCCTCACTGCGTTCGTCAAACATTCTCGCCCTATTTCGGAAAAACACTCATAAAATTGCTAAAAAATCAAGGTCCTTTGCGACCTTTTGTCTGTAACACTAGTGTCGCTGTTCAGTTTTCACTGCTCACTCATCACTCATCGCTTATCACTGATTGCTATCGCTTTTCACTGATTGCTTATCGCTTTTCACTGCGTAGAAAAAACGTCTTAGAGCCATCTGTCTTTAGTCGCTTTGAAGTCATAGGCCTTAAAGACACTGGTTTTTCTTAACGCCATTTCGCAGCGGGTTTTCAGGGTGCTGTGGAACGCCTCCCTTCGGTCGTTGAACGGTCCTCGCACTTTTTCCTGAAAACCACGCTACTAAATCGGCTAAAAAACCAAGGTCTTTTTCGGCCTTATGTCTTCATTTGCTCCTAAATCCCTCCGGCTGAATGCCCTGAGACAGTATTTTCCACTAATATGTTAGCGGCATCAGAGAATAAATTGTCGAGTCTTATATTTTCACAAAACAACCAAGGTCTTTTGCAGCCTTATGTCTTCAATCTCTCCTATGTCCCATCTCCGGCTGAAAATTGCCCGACACTTTGCCGCAGTTTGCGGTATATGCCTCAATGACAGTTGTATGCAAATCCCACTTTTTGAACATCTTTTGAAAATCCCAAAAACGCGTTTCTAGAACACCTTAAAATCAAGCATATACCTCAAACTGCGTCAAAGTCATCCTTCTGCTTCGCAGCTTTGAGGAAATTTGTTTGTCTTCGTTATGTGAGTTTAAAATAATTCACGAAACCCAACATTGACAAATCGTGAATATATTCACCAAAAAGCATAACATTTAGTGAATACGTTCACCAAATGTTATTGTATTTGAAATAAAAACAAACAGGAAGATTTATTTCTACGACAACGGCATAAGAAATGTGATTATCGGTAATTTCAATCCAAATGAACCCCGCACTTACTTTTGGAGAACCCGGCAACAGCAGGAG
>SAAL01000273.1 GCA_009929445.1 Bacteroidia bacterium | reverse complement strand
CCGCAAGAAAACCCCGGTCCGGCCGCAGCAGGTCGCCGCGGTGCGCCAACCGGCCCCGGCCGTGCAGCCGACCCGGTCAACAGTGCCCGTGCCGGCCCCGCCCTCGGACCCGCAACCTGTGGCAGAGAGTGTGCCCCAGGCCGAGCCGGCCTCTGCCGCCAGCGAACCGGCTCCGGTCGTGGCCGCGGCCGGGACCGGGAGCACGCAACCGCAGGCCGGCGCAGGCACGGGGAACGCTGCCGGCCGCGACGGCAGCCCGGTGCCGGCCGGGTCCCTGGACGGGCCGCTGCAGGCACTCGCCCGCACGCAGCCGGGTTACCCGCCGGCCGCCCGGCGGCAGAACGTCGAGGGGTGGATCCGGGTGCAGTACGTGGTCGACGAGCGAGGCTCGGTGGGCCCGGTCAAGGTGCTCGCCGCCGAGCCGGAAGGGTTCTTCGAGCAGAGCGTGCTCCGCACCGTGCGCGCCTGGCGGTTCCGGCCGGGCACGGTGAACGGGGAGGTGGTCCAGGCCCTGGTCGAGCAGACCATCTCTTTCCGGCTGCGCTGACCGCACCGGATACCATCAGTAACGAACACGGCCGTCCGGCGGCAGGGGAGGCGGAGCGCGCCCCCGCACCGGTCACCAGGAAAAAACGACAACCGGATGTCCGCAGCAGGGCAACCCCCTGCCTGCGGCGCAACGAGGGAATCCCGTGCGAATCGGGAACGGACCCGCCGCTGTGATCCGACCCTGCCCGCAACCGGGCGGGAACGCCGCCGGCAGCATGCCACTGGGCCACACGGCCCGGGAAGGCGCCGGCGGGGCAGGAGAGTCAGAAAACCTGCCGGTTGTCCGTATGCAGTGAGGGACTGTCGAGGATACAGGACCATGCTGCGGCGAGAACGTACCCTGTCCGTCCTCCCGTCGGCATGCCGGAAACCCAATCACGCCAACAAGGAGGAGAACAGATGGACACCACCCGCAGGAAACGTTGCACCACCCTGGCCGTCACCCTCGGCCTGCTGCCGGCCGCGGTCGCCGTGGCCGCCGACCGGCCGGTCGTGCAGACCGCCGAGGAGATGGTCGTCACCGCCAGCCGCACCGAGGAGCGGCCCATCGACCTGCCCATGGACACCCAGGTGATCGGCCGGGA
>SAAL01000141.1 GCA_009929445.1 Bacteroidia bacterium | reverse complement strand
AATTAATCGGAAATGCCAGCTACAAATAACTAATTGTAATTGAAAAATGAAATCTCTAAAGCTTATCTGGCAAAAGTCAGCACCACTTTTTATTCAAAATTTCTTAAATATATTCACAGATTCTCTTGAAAATAAAGCGAAAAGAAAGAAAATTCTGAATTATTACAGAAACAAAGCCAAAAACAAACTTACCTGGGAAGAAAGTGAACTCATCCGGTTTCTGAAACATCATCGTTATAGCCCGTTCCCTTTTCAATGGGCGCTGAAATACGATAATCTGATACCTGAGGTGCTATTCGATGAGTCGGTTTCTTTCCACTATGTGCTGTTTGAAGGTAAAAGACTTTACTTTCCCCGAAACTTTACTCGAAATCAGGTAATGTGGACCATGCGAAGTATCAGCAAAGAACAGGATAAAAAATCGGCGCATCTTTATCTTACCGATGCTTTTCAGGTCGAAAACGGAAGTATCATGGTTGATGGTGGAGTTGCCGAAGGAAGTCTGTCGCTTTCGCTCATCGAAAAACTGAAGAAACTGTATCTGATAGAATGTGAACCAAACTGGAATGAAGCTTTGAAACTGACCTTCGCCCCCTGGAAAGAAAAAGTGGAAATCGTCACCAAATATCTTTCTGATATAACTGATGAACAACACGTATCAATTGACAACCTGGTGGAAGTAAAGGAGGAAGAGAAATATTTTATTAAACTCGATGTGGAAGGCTATGAGAAACAGACGCTGAAAGGGATGAACAGATTCTTCTCACAGGTCAAAAACCTGAAAATGTGTGTCTGTACGTATCATTTTGAGAACGATGCAGTATAAATCAGTAAGATGTTGGAAAACAGAGAGATGTCTTACGAGTTTTCAGAAGGTTGGCTGCTTTTTTCGATGGAAAACAAAATGCCGTCTTTTCGGAAAGCTTTAATCAGAGCTTGGAAAGAATAGACTGTTATAAATCTTTGTAAATATCCTCAATTTTCCGCCCAACAGCCCGGTAGCTGAATTTATCCCTAACTGTTTGAGCTATTTTTTGGTTATCAAACGTAGTTATTACAGCTTTTTCAATACCATCTACCCAACTTTCGACAGAATTTTCGCACAATACTCCGTTTGATTGATTAACCAGTTCCGGAAGTGCAGCTACCCGGGAGCAAATTACCGGAGTTCCGGTCATCAGTGCTTCTGCAACCACCACCCCAAAGGTTTCAATGGTACTCGCATGAACAAAAAAGTCGGCTTTTTGCATTTGTAGTGCTATGTCAGGTTTTGGAATAGAACCTGCGAATTCAATCGGATAGCTTTGCTTTGAAGCCAGCGCTTTCAGCTCATCAAGGCGGTCGCCACCACCTAACATTGTCAGTCTGACTTTTTTCCCGGTTTTTAAATGAAAATTATTTAATGCTTCGATAAATAGTTCCGGTAGTTTGTCGGGCTTACGTTTGGTAGCCCATGTTGCCAGTGCACAAAACCGGAGTTCATCCGAAACTTCTTTTTCAACGTTTGCGAATGTTTCGCTGTCGATAATATTCGGAACAACCCGGAGTTTCGTCGGTGGTAAATCCGGAAGTAAATCGAGCAGGTGATTTCTCAGAAATTCAGATACAGGAAGTATTGCGCGGGCTTTCGTGTAGGCTTTGCGGGCTGATGCTGAAAAAACGGGTTTTCGTAATAAATCGCCAATTTTGCTCCAGTGTTCGGTGATGATATGAGGCTTGTTAATCTTTCGGGCAATAAAATCGCCGGTAATTCCGGCCGGAAATATGACATTGGAATGAATAATATCGGGCTGGAAGTTTTTTAAAATCAATTTTCTGAAATAATGATATACAATATGCTTCTGAAACCAAACCAAATGATGGATAATATCCCGAAACCTTGAGCGGATAATGATTTCAATTGTCCGAATACCACTTTCATCTTTGTAATCTTTCACATGAATTTTCAATAAATCACCAGAACGAAAAACCAGCACTGCCAGTACCACAATTTCAGCAGAAGTAGTATGTATGGATTTAGCATGCTCTTTTACAAATACACCAAAAGCCGGATTTTCAGCCGACGGATACCACGAACTTAGAAAAAGTACTTTCATGCGTTTATTTTCTATTTTTATATTAAGGACACATACAACACACCATTAATCCAAGTTGTGTGTCAAGAATAGTTTTAGATGACTGTTTCATCTGTTGTTTTTTTTGAGTTTTGTTTTTTCAAAAACGAAATGCAGGGCTTGGGAAAATAACTCATTGTAAAATAGCCGTACGAAGATAAGATAGATTATTGCTGAAGCTGTAAGTTGCAGTGCGATCAGGAGGTAATTATTTTCAATCAAAAATGAAATACCTGTGTTACTCAATGCCAAAACAAGTCCGACGCCGATACAACCCACGAAATCAGCTATTTGATGGCTCAGTTTATGTTTCAGGTTTAATTTTAAGTAAATCATTGAAATGAAATATGCTATGTAACATGCCGCAATGTAGCCAGTCAGCATAGCCATAATTCCCCACCGGAAACATATCAGTACCGAAATCAGAATGAGCGTTTTTTTGATTATTTCCACTCTGAATGTAATATTTGATTTACCTCTCGCATTGAGGGCATTTACATTCAGTCCGTACAAGGGTGCAAAAAGGGCTGAAAGAGTAAGCAACTGGAAATAAGGCACCGCTTTCACCCAAATCTCAGAATACAGGACGAAAATCAGTGGAAAAGCGACACTCACCAGCACAAACATGAAAGGGAAAGTTACAATCGAAATTTTTGAGGCAATGCCTCTGTAAACCCTGCGAAAACGTTCTTCATCATCCTGAATTTTTACCAGAAGCGAATATGTGCTGCCAACCAGTATTGTCTGAAAAGTGGAATTGGTCGTTTCGTTGAGTTTGTTGGCCTGTGTGTAAAGCCCTGTTTCGTATTTTGAATAAAACTTACCCAGAATAACGATGTAAATCTGATTAAATACAGCGTTTAATACGTTTGTGCCAAGTAGATGCAGGCTGAAAGCTCCCATATCCCGAATGACGCGAAAAGAAAACATGAATTTCGGCTTCCACTTTACATAGTACTGAAAAATGATCAGCCGGAAAAAATGAAATAAAACCTGCTGTAAAACCAGTGCCCATACCTGAAATCCGCTGAATGCAAGTATTACGCTTATGATTCCGCTGCAAAGAATGGAAAAAATATTGACTTTTGCACTTCCCCTGAAGTCAAGATTTCGCTGCATTTTAGCTATCGGAATGAGATACAATGAATTGATTAAGATAATCAGAAACAAAACCCTGGATATGTTGACAAGCTGGGGCTCATTGAAAAATGCAGCAATCAAAGGTGCGGCTAAGAACAAGAAAAGGTAAAGAATGACGGATACAAAGATATTGAACAGGAAAACGGTATTGAAATCCATCTCATCAGCATTCTGTTTGCGTACCAATGCCAGACCGAAACCTCCATCGACCAGCAATGTGGAAACAGGCAAAAAAATCATCACCATGCCTATCAAACCGTAATTTTCGGGTGAAATCAATCGGGCTAAAATAAGCCCCACAACAAACTGAACTGCCTGCATCCCGATCCGGTCAATCGAGGTCCAGGCAACAGCACCAATCATTTTTTCCTTCAGATTATCTCCCATATTAGTTGCAAAAAAAACAGATTACAAAGATAGCCAATGTAATCTGTTTTTTTAAAAGAATGCTCTGATAAATTATTTTATAGTCAGTTCTTTGATCAACCGGTCGGCTCCGCCCACTTTTTCCATCACGAAAAGTACGTAACGGATATCCACGCTGATAGTTCGTTGCAAATTGGGCTCGAAAATGATGTCGCCGCTCATGGCTTCCCAGTTACCATCGAATGCCAACCCGATGACTTCACCTGCTGCATTAAATACGGGACTGCCCGAATTACCACCCGTGATATCGTTTGTGCTGATAAATGCCACATGCATTTTTCCGGTTTTGGTGTCGATGTATCGCCCATAATCGCCTTTTTCAATGGCTTCTTTCAGTTTCTCGGGCACAACAAATTCCGGATTTTCAGGATCTTCCTTTTCAAGAATGCCTTTGGTAGTGGTGTGAAATTCGTAATCAACCCCATCTGCCGGTTTGTATCCCAGTATCTGACCGTATGTAAGCCGCATGGTGAAATTGGCGTCCGGGTACATCGGTTTGTCTTTGGCAGCATACCATTCTTTCAGAGCGGCTTCGTAGAGTCGTTTGTTGTTATCAATGTTTGCCAATGCCTCGTCATATTCCTTTGTGCGCAGTTCGGTCATTTTCTTTTGAACATCTTTACCGAAAACTGCTACCGGATCTTTTGTTAAATCATACTTGCTCTTTTTCAACGCTTTCACAAGTTTATCCTGCGAAGTGAACACCGATTTGCTGAATAAATAGTCGGTGTATTTTGAATAGTTGCCTTTGAATTTTTTATCAATGGTTTTGTAGATTTCGGGCAGAGCATCCGGTGTTACCGATTTGCGGTAAGCCTCCAGCAATGCAGTGAAAGCATTCTTGTCCACTTCGGGGTAATAATCCTTGTAGATATTGCTTATAAAAGCCATATTGGAGTCCAGAGGCAGTTTTTTGTCCATTCTGTCCACTCCACTTGCCATTCGCGGCAATTCCACGCCGGCAAGCAGTGATTCACGAAGATATTCAATAGCCTTCTGGTTTTTGTCAATCAGCTCGTAGTCTCTTTTCAGTTCGGGGAGTATGTTGCCGTATTTTTGTTTCAGCGAAACGTTACTGTTTATCCATTCTGTGAATTCAGCTTCCTGTTTTTCCTTTTCGGCAATGACGTTCAAGTTTTTTATGGCGTTATTCATACCTATGCTGTTTTTCCAGTAGTTGGAGCTTCCGGCAAATTTATTGGCGTAGGCTATGTTGATGGCTTCGTCGGCCCGCATGAATTTTTTCCATACATCCTGTTTTACTCCACGCATCTCAATTCGGGCACTGTTGCCGTTTTTTACCCGGTTTTTTATGGCATAAGAAGTGGCATAGCGGTCGGTCGAACCGGGATTACCCAAAATCATGGCATAATCTCCTTCGCTCATACCTTTGTTGGATACTGCAGCAAAACGTTTAGGTACGTAAGGAATGTTTTTATCGGAATATTCTGCCGGTTTTCCATCCTTATCGGCATATACGCGGAATACCGAGAAATCGCCCGTATGGCGCGGATACATCCAGTTGTCGGTTTCACCGCCGAATTTTCCAATCGATGATGGAGGTGTGTAGGCGAGCCTTACATCGTTAAACCTTTCATATACAAAAAGATAATACTCGTTTCCGGAATAGAAAGATCGCACCTGTGCCGTGTAGTTTGTCTCGCCTTTGGCTTCTTTCCGGATGGTTTCGATGATTTCATTCAGCGCTTTTTCGCGTTCTTTTCCGGTCAAATTGCCAGTTTTTTCAAGTACACGCGGTGTCACATCTTCCACTTTTACCAGAAAAGTGACCGCCAATCCTTTACACGGCAGTTCATCGGTAAGTTCGGCAGCTGTAAATCCGTCTTTCAGGTAATTGTGTTCCACGCTGCTCAGTTGCTGAATGGCGCTATAGCCGCAATGGTGGTTGGTAAAGAGTAGTCCAGCAGGCGATACCATTACTCCGGTGCATCCTCCGCCAAAAATTACTACGGCATCTTTCAGGCTCGTGTTGTTGTTACTGTAGATTTGTTCTGCGGTCATTGTCAGACCTAAACCCTGCATTTTTTGGATGTTGAGTTTTTCCACCAGAGGCAGCATCCACATTCCTTCATCGGCTTTCACGCCAACGGTCAGTAAAATTCCAAGCAAAAATAAAGTTATTTTTTTCATAAATGAGTAAGTTCATCTCCACCGGGAGTGGATCTGGATAATTAAATGTTTTTTTTTGTATGAAAGTATGTTGTTTTTTAAAATAAACTAATGACAATTGAGTCTGCTCCGAAAACCTTGTTTTTGCCACAAAGACACTAAAACACCAAGTTACACAAAGAAACTAATTTTATATCTAATTGATTATCAACACATCT
>SAAL01000272.1 GCA_009929445.1 Bacteroidia bacterium | reverse complement strand
TCTTGGCAGTTTGTCGAAAGTCGCCGTATGGCCTACTACAACGAAAAGTTCCTGGGACACCAGGGTTCTACCGATGTCATCACTTTTCAATACGCTCAAACTGTAAAAAAAGATTCTCTCTTCGGTGATGTTTTAATCTGCATGGACGATACTTTCACCCATGCAAGACTTTTTAATACCACCCCACAAAGCGAAACACTACGCTACATAATTCATTCAATCCTTCATCTTCAAGGTTTTGACGACCTCACAGCCGTAGATCGAAAGCTCATGAAAAAACACGAAAACAAATGGGTAAACTGGTTGGAGCAGCACGTAAAAACAGAAACACTCTTTAAATAATAGTATGTCAATTTTAACTACCACCCAAATGCAAAAGGCTGCCGCTGGCATAATCACCCCGGAAATGATCCAGGTGGCATCCAGTGAATATAGACAACCGGAAGAAATTCGCCAGCACGTCGCCGCTGGAACCATTGTTATTCCAAGAAACATTCACCATTCCAATTTAGTACCCATGGGGATTGGGCGTCTCTTGCGGACTAAAGTGAACGCCAATATCGGAAACTCCGCCCTTTCCAGTTGCCCGGAACAAGAAGTGGAAAAACTGAAAAACGCTCTCAAATACGGTGCCGATACCGTGATGGATTTGAGCACGGGTGAAAACATAGCCTTGATCCGTAAACAAATCATTGAGCACAGTCCCGCACCTATCGGTACAGTCCCCATCTACGAAGCTTTAGCTCGCGCTGGTAAAGCAGAGGATTTAAACGAAGAATTAATTCTTCAAGTCATTCGCGAACAAGCTGAGCAAGGCGTTGACTACATGACCGTTCATTCCGGAATATTGCTCGAGCATCTACCCATGGCCAGAAAACGTTTATTAAGAATAGTCAGCCGTGGAGGTTCCATTTTGGCCAGATGGATGAAACAAAAAAATAAGGAGAATCCTTTCTACACCTGCTTTGATGATATTCTAAAAATATGTCAGGAACATGATGTCACCCTTTCATTGGGTGACGGTATGCGTCCTGGCTGCTTGGCAGATGCCAGCGATCAGGCCCAGTTCGCTGAATTAGGAGTACTAGCCAAACTGGTTTCCCGCTGTAGAGCTGCTGGTGTTCAGTCTATGGTCGAA
>SAAL01000271.1 GCA_009929445.1 Bacteroidia bacterium | reverse complement strand
TCTATCCATGCTCCGTTACCCTTGCGGTATTTTACTGTACCTGAATTATATCCATAGGAATCAATAAATGCATATATAAGATCCTCGCCATCGGTAGTGGGTTGTATTGCTATTGTCTTTATTAGAATACTCGTACCAAATGTTGACCATTTCTCCCATGTCTGTCCGCCATTTGTACTTTTATAAATTTCACTTCTTGTCTCGTCCCAAACACCGTGTGTCAGTGTGGCATAGACTACATCGCTGTTGTAGGGTGAAATTACAAAGCGAAGATTTCCACCGGAAGAACCGGCAATACTTACTCTTTTTATAAAAGTTTTTCCACCGTCTTCGCTTCTGAAAAATCCACTGCCAGCTACATCTACATATATCACATCCGGATTTTGGGTGCTGATATCAAAATACCTCACTTTGCTGCCGAAATCATACAACAAATCAAAGGTACTTCCAAAGTCCTTGCTTACCCAAAGTGCATTTTCACTCCCAACGTAGAGTTGACCGGAATAATACGGATGTGCTACAACATTGCTCCTGAGCGCTCCGTAACCCTCCATGTTCGGATGTTTGGAGAAAGTGAAACGGCCCTCAGGTTTACCTTCGGCAGTTTTGGGTAAAATCCATCCACTGCCCAGATCGTCAAATACAACGTGCCGGCTTTTTCCCTGTATCACCCAGCCTGTAGGAGATTCGCCACCACCCATACGCAGTGCTTTTTCTCCGTAAAAATCTGTTATGGATGTGTTTCCGTTGTGATATCTTCCTCCTACTATGATATCTTCATTCCATCCCTGATGAAATCCCCAAAGATCAGAGCCCACCAGCATTTTATTCAGGGCAAAGTGAGCAGCAGATGTAGTGAAATTATTGGTGCTCAGGTTCATACCTCCGTCAGTTGCTACCCAGGTATCTCCGTTGGCCAGCAATTTCATGTCCTGAATATCGGGGTGAATCCCGAAAGAACCCTGATATCCACCTACGGCTGAAAAAGATGCTCCTCCGTTGGTAGATTTGAACAGGGTAGTAGTTCCTGCATATACAATGTTTTTCACTATTGACCGACAAAAATCGAATTTTGCCGGAATTTATTTTTAATTCTCTGTAATTCTATTAGTTACAAAAATTATTTGAAGTTTTCAAAAC
>SAAL01000047.1 GCA_009929445.1 Bacteroidia bacterium | reverse complement strand
AATAGGAAGAGGATATAGAAAAACAGAAAACTTTAGAATTGCAATCCTGTTTTTTCATGGTAACTTAAACATGATTTCACAGGAAATCCAGTAGAACCTTAAATTATTTTTTTAACTTCATATCGCATATTATTATATTCAACTTTATCTACCATTGAAAAGTTTACAAAATTACATAATTTATTTCATTGTGCAAAATTTATAAATATTATTATTATTTAATGGTTAATTATTAAATTGGTGTCACTATACTTAATTTAAATGTAAACAAACACTCATTTAAGTTTAACAAAATAAATGTTAACAAATTATTTGTCATTATTTAGCTGCTTAATCGTTTCAAAGAATTCGTTTTCCCACTAAAAAATTGTATTTTTGTAGCTTCAAACTTTAAAAATCTAAGAATATGAAACAAATAGCAGAACAATTCCAGCTCAAATCCGAGCCGGGTGAAATTCGACCACTGAAAATCGGCTTTATCAACGACTCTTTTATTGTCGAAAGCAAGGATCCGGATGGCGAATGGTATTTCCTTCAACGCATCAATCACAACATTTTCAAAAATGTAGAAGGTTTGCAGAAAAACATCAGTCTGGTAACCGACCATTTACGCAAAAAACTGACCGAACGTGGAATTTCAAACCTGGAACGTCGTGTACTTCAGTTGGTTCCGGCTAATGACGGAAAGCTTTTCTACAAAGACGAAGAAGGCAACTACTGGCGCGTTTACGTACATGTCCGCGATACCAAAAGTTACGACGCAATCAATCCGGAGCTGGCTTACAAAGCCGGCGTAGCTTTCGGAGATTTCCAAAGCATGCTCTCTGACCTGCCTTTGGATGAAATGATTGAAACGATTCCGAATTTTCACAACATGGAATTCCGCCTGGAAGAATTCAGGGAAGCTGTTCGGAAAAATGCAGCCGGACGGCTTGACAGCGTGCTGTGGATGGTGAATGAAATTGAAAACAGGGCTGATGAGATGTGCGTACCCGAACGGTTGCACCGCGAAGGAAAACTCCCGAAACGCATCAACCACTGCGATACCAAAGTCAACAACATGCTTTTTGACGAAAATGACGATCCAATCTGTATTGTTGACCTGGATACGGTTATGCCAGGCTTTGTGCTTTCGGATTACGGCGACTTTATGCGTACAGCTGCTAACACCGGAGCTGAGGACGATGAAAATCCGGATAATATCGGTGTAAATTTTGATATCCTGACTGCTTACACCAAAGGATATCTCGAAAAAGCAAAAGGATTTCTTACACCTACCGAACTGGGCAATCTGGCTTTCGGTGCCAAACTGCTGAGCTACATGCAAACTGTTCGATTTTTTACCGATTACCTCAACGGCGACACGTATTACAAAATCAAATCGCCCGAGCACAACTGGCAGAGAACCCTGGCTCAGTTTGAACTGCTGAAAAAACAGGAAGAAAGTTACGACAGGATGCAGGAAATTGTTTTCAACTGCGCCAGGTAAACAAAAAGCAACATTATTGCAGGATATAAAAAAGCAAAAACGGGACAATTCACATCGTCCCGTTTTTTAATTTTCACACACACTTATTTTTCACTTATTGGCGAACAACTATTGCATCCACCGCATTTTACATCAGAGGAGGTGCTTTTGTTTGTAAGGGTTTTGTAGGTTTGATAAACCACATAACCAAAAACCAGCACTCCAATCACTATGACTATTAGTTGTTGCATCAATTAGTTTTGCATGTATAACAAGTTATTTTTCAAAAAGTTCATCTAAAACCGTTTTTGCTTGTTTTTAAAAAACAGTATCTATCAGAAAATCAATTGTGCCAAATAAGCAACAAGCCAGGCGAGCCCCAGCGAGTAGGCTACAGCAAAAAAAGCCCATTTCCAGCTTGCGGTTTCATTTTTTATGGCTACAATGGTGGCCAGACAGGGAAAATAAATCAGTACAAACAACATGAAGGCAAGCGCTGTTCCGGTAGTATAAACGGCAGTTCCGTCATTCCGGACATCGGTTTTCATTCTTGATGCAAGGCTCTGAGTCTCACCCTCGGCATTGCCTGAATAAAGCACACCCAGCGTACTTACCACAATTTCTTTGGCTGCTACGCCCGAAAGCAGCGAAACACTGATTTTCCAGTCGAAACCGAGCGGTGCAAGCACCGGCTGAATGGCATGACCCACCTGACCTATATAGGATTTTTCGAGCTGCGTGGTTTGTTGCTTTTCAGTCATTTCAGTGCCTGCATCAGGACGCGGATAGTATCCTAAAAACCAGATTACAACAGAACCGACCAGAATAACGGTACCCATTTTCCGAAGATACTGCTGTCCTTTTTCCCATGTGTGTTTCCACATGGATTTTGCAGTCGGGATACGGTACGGCGGCAGTTCCATCACAAACGGAGTTTCGTCTCTCTTCAATACGTATTTCTTCAGTAGCCTGGCTACACCCACCGCCAGAATGATTCCGGTGGCATAAATTCCGAAAAGCACAAGTCCGGCCTGACCGGGGAAAAATGTTCCAGCAAGCAACAGATATACCGGTAATCTGGCGCTGCATGACATGAGCGGATTAACCAGGATGGTAATGATCCGGCTGTTTCGGTTCTCAATGGTGCGGGTAGCCATAATAGCGGGGACATTACAACCGAAACCCATAATGAGAGGGATGAAAGATTTGCCGTGAAGTCCCATTTTATGCATAATTTTATCCATGATAAATGCAGCCCGCGCCATATAACCCGAATCTTCCATGAGTGAAATGAAAAAATACAGTATCAGAATGTTGGGTAAAAACACAATCACACCTCCCACACCACCAAGTATTCCGTCGATAATGAGCGCTTTCAGAGGCCCTTCATTCATACCGTTTCTGAGCACACGGCTCAGCCATTCCACTCCGCTCTCTATCCAGTCCATCGGATACTGACCCAGCGTGAAAGTGGCCTGAAACATAATAAAAATAAAGAAAATAAACAGCGGATACCCCCAGTATTTACCTATTAGTACGTTATCGAGCCTCGATGTGAGGGTGTTTTTATTCTTTTTTGAGGCCGGAGTGTATGTCTCCTTGAGTGCTCCGGCTATAAAACCGTATTTAAAATCCGTTACAGCCGATTCCACGTCCGTTTTGAGGGTTGACTGAATGCGCCTTACCTCCTCATCACGAATTTTCAGTACTTTGTGAGCATTGGTTTCCTGAGCAATCTGATCATTGACAACCGGGTCATTTTCAAGTAATTTGATAGAAAGATACCGAAACGAGTATTTCGTTTGAAGGTGATGATTTTCGAGGACCAGCAAATTTCGAACCCTTACAATACTCTTTTCGAGTTCAGGTCCGTAATTGATGTGAATGTGACGTGAAATCTGAAGATTCCGGATATCCTGTTTCACAATAAGATCGGCTTCTGATTGTTTCTTATCGTGCTGGTGCTCTATCTGAATCTCGTGATGGTATTCATCCAGCAGTTTATCGTCTTTTACAGATTGTATCAGAATCCCTTCTTCGTTGATGATGTGCGTGGATTCATACATTTTAATCACACTGCGAAATAGTTGTACAATGCCGAAACCGTTTTTAGCTATTACGGGTACAAAAGGCATTCCGAGCAACTTGCCAAGTGCTTTATAATCGAGCTTGTCGCCGCTTGTCTGCAGTTCGTCGTACATGTTTAGCGCCACTACCGTCTGCAGGTGCATGTCGATAAGCTGGGTGGTAAGGTACAGGTTTCGTTCCAGGTTCGACGAATCGACCACGTTGATGATCACATCGGGAGTTTCGTTAAGGAGAAATTCGCGCACAAATTTCTCCTCGGGTGAATATGCAGATATAGAGTAAGTTCCGGGCAAATCAACAATGCGAAACCGGTAACCATCCTGCACGAAAGTAGCATCTTTGGCACCCACAGTCACACCGCTGTAATTTCCCACATGTTCGCGTGAACCGGACGCAAAATTAAACAGCGTGGTTTTTCCGCAATTCGGATTTCCGACAAGAGCAACCGTTATTTCCTTTCGTTTTATCAAAGCAGCTTTACGCACCTCCTCATCGTGAAAAAAAACGTCTGCTTTCTTTTCCGGTTTAAGCGTTTTAAGGGCTTCCTCCTCGCTTACCACTTCGATCAGATTGGCTTCACTCCGGCGCAATGATATTTCATATCCCATCACACGATACTTCACGGGGTCGTTGAGAGGAGCATTCTGCAGTGATTCCACAATTTTTCCTTTCACAAAACCCATTTCAATGATGCGTTTTCTGAAACCGCCATGACCAAGCACTTTCACAATAGATGCTTTTTGACCCGTTTGAAGTTCGGAAAGTTTCATGCTGTTTTTCTTAAATGAAGCACAAAGATACTATTTAGATTGTCTCTAAACAAGAGCAAACCGGTTATTTCTTTTCCTGTACAAAAAAAAATAACGTTCTGTAAAACATACAAAACGTTATTTCCTGTTTTATTCCTTTAATATTGCAGCTTACTCCATATTCATTTCGTCTGATTCTCCCGAATCTGAGGACTTGGGACGTTCAACGGGCTTGGGCTTCATATTTCCGAAGTTATAAGTAAGTGTAAGTCCGAACATGCGTCCCATGCGTTTATTTTCGGAATATTGGTAGAATCCTTCTCCGCTGGTCACACTTCGGAATTTTCGGGAATCAAATAAGTCTCTTACATTGAAATTGACACTGAATTTCTTTTCGAAAAACGATTTACGTAAACCTAAATCCATGGAATAGTTCTCCAGTTGTTTGCCCTGTGGTGTGAGTTGTTCCGACCGGTACTGTCCGGTAATCTGACCGGAGAAAGTGGGCGATAACATCAGATTAGCTATCACCCGGCCATCCCAGGAGAAATTTTCATGCGCCGGCAGCACAACCCTGACTTCGGGATATAATTCATTGGTATATACAGATGCGTCCAGCTTGTTGTAGTAAAAATTGAGTGAAGAAGTAAGATTCAGAATTTTGAAAAGCCGGTTTTTAGCCACCAGTTCAACTCCCAGGTCGTGTTCTTTGGTGAGGTTCATGAAGGTTGATTCCATCACTCCGTTTCGGATGAAGCTTACCCGTTCGATATCATCGTTATTAAACCGATAATACACTGAAGATGAGAGGGTATGATTATCCCAGTTTTTTATGTAATTCAGTTCGAAAGCCGAGGTCATTTCGGGCATCAGGAGCGGGTTACCATAACTTATATTGGTAGAATCCGAGTAATCGCGGAAAGAATTGACCATGCGTCCACGGGGACGGTCAACACGGCGGGTATAGTTCAGCTGAAGTTCATTGTTATTGGGCAATGAATAGGAAAGGTACACACTCGGATACACCTTAAAATAGGATTGCGGGTCAAGTTTTATTGACTCACGACTCGAAGTGGAGGTAATATCTTTTCTGAAATACTCACCCCTCACACCTGCCTGAACGGAAAAATTATCTATTCGTGTTCCGTAAGTGGCATACCCTGCATGAATTTGTTCGGCATAATCAAATACATTGTAATATTCGGGAATATCCCTGTTTTTGAAATTGTCAGTTCCGCTTGCATTGCTTAGTCGGTCATTCCAGATACTGCTCCAGCCGAGTTCGAGCCTGTTATTGTCAGTAAATTTTTTGGTATAATCTGTTTTAAGCTCTATTGTATTGCTGTTACCATCGGCTATTTGCGTGATGTCCTGATCATTGTCCGGTAAAAGTCGATCATCCTGAATGAACCGCTGGTTGCCCAGATTGCCGTGCTCGGAGTACGAGAGATTGGTCATCAGATTGGATCCTTTTTTATCAAAATCTATTTTATGATAAAGATTTACGTTATAGCCTTTGTGTTCGTCGGAGCCATCATTGGTGCGTGAATAGTCTCTAAGTTTGTTGGTTGAAGCTTTATTGATGAGCAAATAATCGGTTTCAGAATTCATTTGCGGTTTGCCGTTGTGCCCGAATCCATTGATACCGATTGTATTTTTAGCATCGATGTGGTAATCCACGCCTGCACGGAAGAACACACCTCCCATTTTGAATTCTGTTTTACTATTCTGATTCAACAGGGTAGAATCGCCGTTATTGTAGTTTGTGCGTTCGGTGAGTCCCCAGCCGTTTCCTGCCATTCTGCGGTATCCCAGATTGGCAAAAACATCGAATTTGCCCACATTGTAGTTGATACTTGCACCGGCATTGTAGCCGGGTTTACCGTTCTGAACGGTCGCTCCGGCCGAAAGGCTGCCGTAATAACCTGCTTTTCGGTTCTTTTTCATCACCAGGTTAATGATGCCCGCGGTACCTTCGGGATTAAATTTTGCCGAAGGATTGGTCATCACTTCTATGCTTTCAATGTTTTCGGCCGGCATTTGCTGTAGCACCTGGGCGCGGTTGTCGGCAGTAAGACCGGAGGGTTTTCCGTTTATCCACACTTCCACGCTCGCATTGTTGCGCAGGGAGATATTGCCATCGTTATCTACATCCACCGAAGGAATATTCTGGAGCACATCGGTGGCAGATCCTCCGGCAGCCGCTATATTCTGGTCGACACTAAAAACTTTCTTATCAATATCGAACCGCATCTGCGAGCCCTGACCCACAACCTGCACTTCTTTTAGCATTTTTGAGTCTTCGGTAAGTGGAATATTTCCAAATTTCACATCGGTGCCATTAACCTTAAATTCCTTGTTAAAAGGGCTGTAACCCACAAAACTGATACGGAGTTCATACGTTCCGTTGGCCACGGATACTATGTTGAACACTCCGTCCTGGTTGGTGAGTGCGCCTGCTATATTTTTGGAAGTAGACGGATTATAAATTGAGACTGTTACAAATTCGATGGGTTGCTGCGTGTCGGCATTAATGATGCGTCCCTGAATATTGACAGCAGCTTTTGTTGCAACAGTGAAAACGATAAAAAGTGAAAATAAAATTAGTTTTTTCATACATGTTTTTGTTAATTGTGCTGATTTTTATCCAAAAAAACAGCAAAAATTAAAATATCTATACTAAGACAATTTTCTACGCAAAAAGTTTAATTTCAAAAAAAATAAAAAGGTATATTAACAACAAAAACTCTGCAGGCGGCTGAGACGTAGGCAGAGTTTTAAGGATTCGGGATAACCACAATTATCGTTTCAGGTTGTAATCCCTTAATTTATAACGAAATTATTTTGGCATTGTATAATTATCAATTTCGGAAAGCAGCACCTTAGCTGTGTTTATTTCGAGGAATGTGGTACCAAAGCTGCCACTGATTGGCCCGCTGAGGTAGCAGATCAGATCTTCGGAAGAGATAATTTCCCGTTCAATCAGATTCTGTAATAAAGTGATGAAATAGGTGCGCTCATCTTCTACAAGTTCTTCCTTATAGTAAGAATACACTCCGTATGACAATGCCAGCTCGCGCGAAGCACGTTCGTTGTAGCAAAAGGCAAGTATCGGATCCGAACCGCGGTATGAAGCCAGGAATCGTGCGGTTCTGCCACTGAAAGTATCGGTAATGATGGCTTTGATATCGATATTGGCACCGGCTTCTACTGCCGCGTGAGCCATGAATGCGCTCACATCTCCCCTTCCGTATTCAATCGGAATGTCGTTTTCGGGCATTTTAGTACTTTCGGCTTCCAGAGCAATTTTTGACATCGTTCGTACGGCTTCGACCGGATATTTCCCGTAAGCTGTTTCGCCGCTCAGCATGAGTGCATCGGTGCGGTAATAAATGGCGTTGGCAATATCGTTGACTTCAGCACGGGTCGGACGCGGGTTTTCAATCATGGAATGAAGCATCTGCGTGGCTACGATAACCGGCTTGTGTGCTTTCACACACTTGCGTATCAACTTGCGCTGTATGCCGGGAATACGTTCCTGCGGCACCTCGATCCCCAGGTCACCGCGGGCTACCATCACGCCGTAACAGTGCTGTATGATTTCATCAATATTATCAACACCCTCCTGATTTTCGATTTTCGAAATAATTTTTATCTGACTTTTATGAGCGTCGAGAATTTCCTGAATATCAATCAGATCCTGTTTGGAGCGCACAAAAGAATGAGCTATGAAATCCAGTTTTTGCTCAATGGCAAAGAGAATATTCTGGCGGTCTTTTTCAGTCAGCGATGGCAGGTTGATACGTACACCGGGAACATTCACGCTTTTTCGGCTGCCGAGCATTCCATCGTTGAGTACCATGCAGGTAAGAAATTCATCGTCTTTCGATACGACCTTGAGATCCAGCTCACCATCGTCAATGAGGATATCATCGCCAACATGCAAATCGCGCACAAAATTAGGATAACTTAATGCTATACAGTCTTTTGTTGACATCATTTCCGGGTTACCGGCAATCCGGATAAATTCACCGGTTTTGAGTTCAATGGCATCGTTTTCTGCTACTGTGGTACGTACTTCGGGTCCTTTGGTGTCAATGAGCAACGCAATTCTGTTGCTTACGGCTCTTACGTTGTTGATTATTTTCAGAAAACCTTCGCGGTTGAGGTGAGCAGAATTCATCCGCACCACATTCATTCCCTCTTCGTAAAGCTGGTTGATAAAATCCACATCGCAGCGTTTGTCGCTGATAGTGGCTACTATTTTTGTAAATTTCTTTTGTTCCATTTGAATACTTCGTGTTATTTGTGCTACGCACGTTATTGAATTCACGTAGCCTGGCAACACCATTAGTTAGCTTCGCTGTTATTTGCGTATAGCGAATTATTGGTTTCGCGTTATTTTTGTTTCGTTTTGCATCAATTTTTCAATTGATTTAGTGAAGTTGCTTTAATTTGATAATGACGGCATTGTGATTTTTGAGTAATTGAATATGCGTTACATAGTCATTCTGCTTTTTGTTAATAGCGAATATTACTAAACGAATACCCGACCGGGTTGCCCTTAGTGTATGTTGTGGGGTGTAATTATTTATAAAAAGGTCAATCCTATCTTTCGATTCAAACCTTTTTCAAATATCCGAATCAAAGTTGACAGTTGAATATTTCCTTTGGCATTCTCAACTTTAGAGATATAACTCTTCTTTGTCCCGGCTCTTACTGCCAATTCTTCTTGTGTTAAGTTTGCCTCACGTCTTGCCTCCTTTAACATTTCACTTACAATGAACATTTGGGCACGCTCCTCATATTCGTTTCGACTTTCTGTCCCCAACTTACCATGTTCAAGTTCAATCAGATCGTCAAAATTTGTTATATTTTTGTATTCCATCATTATTTTTCTTTATTAGTTTGAAAATACACTGTCTTTAATCTCATTGCCCGTTCAATTTCTTCTTTGGGAGTTTTTTGGGTTTTCTTCTGAAATCCATTGAAAAGTATCACCAATTGTCCCTGGTCAAAACAACAGAAAATCCGGTAAATATTGGATTGAAACTCAATTCGAATCTCAAATAAACCTTCATAACCTTTAATGGGTGCCAAAAACTTTTCAGGAACTCGTTCAACCTGTTTTATCAATTCAAAAACATATTTCACCTTTTCTTTGACTTTGTTATCCAATGTCTTATAAAATTCAATGAAGTGTTCCTCAAAAAATATTATTTTTCTTGCCATTGTTTTTTTTGTTATCTGCAAAGATAACAATAATTTCCTTTTGTTATCTCACAAATGAACTTTTTTCTTTTAATTATACGCTTTAAATGCTTTTTGGAGGCAAATTTTTACTTTCATACAAGGAACCGCGTGAAAAATAATAAAAAATTTCCCTGGTCAATTTACGTGTTTCTTTCAAATAATTTTTCCGGTATTTTAGCTTACAGAATTAACAGCACGCACCCATTGTTTACCAATCGTATCAAGCTGAAAATAGGTCCGTTTTTCAACTTTAAAATCAAATCTGTTGTGATAAATCCATTGACAAACAGAAAAACAGTGAAATCTAATGGCTTTATTGTCCTGGATATTTTCCGTTTTATTAACGCCGGAACCAAACTAACAATTATTTAGAGTTTAACCAACTTACCACCGAATAACGATGCAGCCTGATAACTCTCTATCGCCAGCCTGTAGGAATCGAGCCCGAAACCAACTATCACCCCGCGGCACACCTCCGAAAGGTAAGAATGATGCCGGAAGTTTTCACGGGAAAACACGTTGGAGATATGCACCTCCACCACCGGAACTGTGATTCCTCTGATGGCATCGGCTATGGCAATGGAGGTGTGAGTATAAGCTCCGGCATTGAGGATGATACCATCGAAGCTAAATCCGGTTTCGTGGAGTTTGTTGATGATTTCTCCCTCCACATTCGACTGAAAATAGTCAAGTTCCACATCCGGATAAGACGCTTTCAACCGGTTGAAGTAGTTCTCAAAATCCTGATTTCCATACACATCGGGCTCTCTTTTGCCGAGCAGATTCAGATTCGGTCCGTTGATAATGATTATTTTCTTCATCGGAGTGTTTTGTTATTGAATTCGACCACAAAATTACAACATTTTCATCGGTTTAAAAAATTTACCGGCTACAGGTTTTCGGAGTTACGCCAAACGAACCGACAGCACGGGTATTTAGTTCTTCATTTTTATCAAATTTCTTTCACTTTCATAATTTTTATATCGAAAGATTTTTTTGAAACTGATTTAATTCCGTATTTTTGAAAAAATATTCATGAACACTTCAAAATCATTCATCAATCGACTCAAGCCCGGAATTCCGAAGCGTGTTCTGCTTTTCGTTGCCGGACTGGTATGGACTTTTGCAGGTGGAATGTTGCTTTACAGGGGCTGCAGGCTTTTGGCAGATTATCCTGAATATCTATGGATAAAATTGTTTTTGAGCATCGGTGCCGGCATTTTGTTTTACTACTTCCTGTTTGATAAAATTTCAGCCAAACATACCGCCCGCATCAAATCGCTTCCTCACGAACGTCCGTGTATGTTTTCGTTTTTCGATCCGAAAAGCTACCTGATGATGGGGCTGATGATTTCGATGGGTATAGGTTTGCGTATGAGCGGACTGGTGGCTCTCAAACACATTTCGCTGCTGTACGTTACGATGGGAATTCCGCTGACTATCTCGGCGATAAGATTTTATCTGAACGGACTCTTTTTTCGTAAAAATCAATAAAACTATTTTAACATGCAATTTCCGCTGAATTTCACCTTTAAGATTTCTTCCATTGCCAATGATTTCCGGGTTCATGATGCTGCAGGAGTTGAAGTAGCTTATGTTCGCCAGAAAGTATTCAAACTGAAAGAAGAAGTACAGGTATTCAACAACGAGAGTCGCTCGCAGGTCAATTTCACTGTGAAAGCAACAAAATGGATTGATTTTTCACCCACTTACCTTTTTTTCGATGCTCAGGGAATGCAAACCGGCAGCGTGGTGAGGCAGGGCATGAAGTCCATCTGGAGGGCATCATACGTTATTTGTGATGAAAAAGGTAAAGCCGATCTTTCAATTAACGAAGAAAACGCCGTGGTAAAAGTTTTTGACGGGATTTTCGGAGAGCTGCCCCTGATCGGGATTTT
This sequence comes from Bacteroidia bacterium, assembly GCA_009929445.1. Taxonomy (GTDB): domain Bacteria; phylum Bacteroidota; class Bacteroidia; order Bacteroidales; family Paludibacteraceae; genus UPXZ01. Next base: position 17,487 of record SAAL01000047.1, on the reverse strand, counting down.
AGCCGGCTATTTTTTCAACCCCACTTACCTGGTTACCCGCACCAATGGCATACCGGTAGTGCGCCTGACAAAAGAAAAATCGTTTTTCGGCCGACGCTTCAAAGTCGACAAACTGGCAGAATTCAGCAGCACCGGCGAGGAAAACCGGATTATGCTCGGCCTGATGATGATGATACTGCTCGAAAGACAACGCGGATGAGTACCACACTACATTCATACGTTTTTTTTCAAAAAAAAATAAATACCATGTCAAGAAATACCAGAAAACGAAAGGAAGATATAGGCCTCTCGCCCTACGAAATGAAATTCAGGGGGCAAAAGAAAGCCGATAAGACAACGATGGAATTGTTTGACTTCAACCTGGAATTCGTACACGAACTTCAGGTAAAATCAACTGAAAAACTGAAATTCTACAAGCATAACGACACCATCAGCTGGCTCAATGTAAACGGACTGGACGATGTAACGCTGATGAAAGAACTGACCGGAATTTTCGGGATAGACAACAATATCATGTCGGATATCATGAATCCGGCCATCCGACCCAAAGTACAGGAATTCGAACAGGGAATAATGGTGAGCCTCAAAATGCTCCAGTTCAACGAACGCACCAACAAGCTATCGGTGGAAAACCTCTGCCTGGTGATAAGGCACGATTTTTTGATTTCATTTCAGGAAGTAAAAGGCGATTTTTTCGATACGGTTCGCGAACGGATCCGGAAGCACAAAAACAAAATACGCACGGCAGGAACCGACTACCTGGCATTTGCATTGCTGGATATGGTGGTGGATAATTATATTTACATCATCGGATTACTGGGCGAGAAAATTGAAAACCTGGAAGAACGCATGACCGGAAATGTGAACAAACAACTGCCCGAGCTTATCAACCTGTACAAGCAGGAACTGAATTTTCTTCGCCGACACATCAAACCGGCCAAAGAGATGATTCTGACACTTGCAAAAATGGAATCGGAATTCATCCATGCTGAAAACCGCGTTAACTACAAAGAGCTGCAGGACAACATCAACGAAGCCAACGATCTGACCGACAGCTACCGCGAAATGCTCTATGATTTATTGAATATTTACCACTCTTCCGCTACTACACGACTGAACGACATCATGAAACTACTGACCATTATCTCAGTAATTTTCATACCTTTAACATTTATAGTAGGTGTTTATGGGACAAATTTTGAGTACTTACCGGAAATCAGATGGCACTACGGATATTTTGCCATGTGGGGAGTGATGATGGTAGTGGCCGGTTTTATGATTTGGTACTTTAAGCGCAAAGACTGGTTCTGATAATACGAATTACACGAATTAATACGAATTACACGAATTAGTACGAATTGCGCGAATTATAACGAATTGCGCGAATGGGGACGAATAGTTTTTTTCACAGATTTGAGCTGCAGGTGGAACAAATACGGTGTTTTTTTGTTTGAATAATGATATTCTTCTTTTTTTTAAATAAATACTTATTTCAAACAAATTCGACACTACATTTTTATTTCGTCATCCGAAGGCGGGTATCACACATTATGACTTACATACCTTTCAAACCTAATCAAACAGGGACTTTTTATATTCAGGACATTCCTCTTAAAGAAATCGCTCAATTTATCGACTGGCGTTTTTATTTCCTTGCCTGGCGACTGACCGGGCAATTTGCGGGTATAGAAAAAGTACACGATTGTCCGTCGTGTGAGGCCGGTTGGCTTCAGGGTTTCGATGAAAAAGACCGTCCGAAAGCCCGCGAAGCGTTGAAACTCTTCAGAGATACTCAGGAAATGCTTCGGGATGTGCTTGAAAATGACCTGTTGAAAGTACATGCGGTATATGCCATTTATCCGGCTCATGCTGAGGGCGATAATCTGGTGATCGAAACTGAAAACGAAACGGTAATATTGCCTGTACTTCGCCAGCAAAAACCATCGGCCGACGGATTCTGTTATTCGCTGGCAGATTTTCTGAGCGATGAAAATGATTACCTGGGTGCATTTGCCAACACCGTGACCGGCACCGAAGAAATGGCTCAGAAATTTGAGCAGGAAAATGATGTGTACAAATCCATTCTTGTAAAAACACTCTCCGATCGACTGGCAGAAGCCACCGCCGAGTGGCTCCACCGGAAAGTGCGGAAAGAATTTTGGGGATATGCTCCCGATGAAAATTTATCGACAGAAGAAATGCTCAAAACGCAGTACAAAGGCATTCGACCGGCGGTAGGATATCCTTCGTTGCCGGATCAGTCGGTTATTTTTGAACTGGACAAACTGCTCCATTACCATAAAACGGGCATTTCGCTTACAGAAAACGGAGCCATGTATCCCAATGCATCGGTCAGCGGGTTGTATTTTGCCCATCCGCTCTCCAGGTATTTCATGATTGGGAAAATTGACGAAAATCAGCTGGCTGACTACGCCCTCCGAAAGGGCAAAAATCCGGAGGAAATGCGCAAGTGGCTGGCAGCGAATATATGAAAGCAGAGGCCCCCGATTCTCCCGAAGGGGGATTTAAAGAAAAAAAAATAGCTTCTTATTCTTGTGATTTGATTTTTTGTCTGACGTCTTATATCTTTTATTCAATATATTTAATGAACTAATTATGAAATACGGATTTTTCTTTGTTTTTTTCACCTTTTTGTTGTCAATCATAGCTTACACCACTTTCAGGGGATATCAGACGCTTGCCCCTTACGGTAATTTCAAAACAGTATATCTGGTATCCATGGTTGTACTTTCTGTCGTCATGTTTGCAGGTATCGGGTTTGAAAATCAGCTGCCGCACGGCTTAGCCAAAGGGATGAGTTTTGCGGGTCACACCTTTTTCATTGTAGCTGCTTACCTGTTTATTTCTTTTCTGCTGACAGATATATTCAGGGCGGTCAATCATTTCGTGCCGCTGGTAACCAATATTCAGGCATTCCGGCTGGGAGCAATGGTGGGCACGCTGGCTATTCTAACTGTACTGCTGGTATGGGGTAACTATAAATTCAATCATCCGCAGAAAGTACAGCTCACTATCCACAGCAACAAATCCCATAAAAAAAACCGGGAGATTAAAATTGTGGCAGCAAGCGACATACACCTCGGCACTTCCATTGACAAAAAAAGACTCCGGCAGTATGTCAATCTCATCAATGCCGAAAAACCGGATATTGTGCTTATAGCGGGCGACTTGATCGACCGGTCGATTAAGCCCGTCATCAGTCAGAAAATGGACGAAGAACTCCGCACCATTCAGGCACCGATGGGCGTGTATGTCATTTTCGGAAATCATGAATATTACGGCGAAGGCGATCATCACATTGCCGATTTTTACCGTAAATCAAACATAACACTGCTCAGAGATACATCAGTGGTTATTAACAACGAACTGCTCGTGGTAGGTCGCGACGACAAGCACAACCCCAACCGCCGGCACCTGAAAGAGCTTTTTCCTCCGGATACAGATAAACCGGTGATCGTGCTCGACCATCAGCCATACCATCTGCAGGAAGCGGAAAGCAGTCGTGTGGATTTACAAATTTCGGGACACACCCACAACGGTCAGTTTTTTCCGGCCAATCTGATTGTAAAAAGTATGTTCGAACTGGGTTATGGTCACCTGAAAAAGGGTAATACGCATTTTTACGTATCGTCGGGGCTTGGCCTATGGGGACCAAAGTATCGGTTGGGAAGCCAAAGTGAGTTAGTAGTGGTGAATTTCAGGTTTTAATAATTCATCCACCCTCACCATTTCATATCCTCTTGTTTTCAATTCTTTGATCAAATCATCCAGGCGATAATAAAATTTGTCGGTACGAGTGGCGTGTGTGCCGATGTGAAGCAGCAACAGGTTGCCGTTGAGTGTATTTTCCTTTTCGAACTGCAGAATGCTGTTATAAATCACTTCCGACGATTTGTAGGAATTCATTTCGGGCGTGGTATAGTCGGCATTGGAGCCTGTGCCGGGTGTAAAATTCACCACCTGTACGTTCATCTGCTTTGCCCAGTCGCTTATTTCGCTGTTATACCATTCATAAGGCGGGATGAAATAGCGCGGCTCGTCTATTTTAAGTCCTGCTTTTTCCATTGCGCGGTAGTTATTTTGCAGGTCTTTCTCAAAAGAATAGCTTGTAACCAACGTCAGATCGCGATTTTCCCAGTCGGCGTAAAGCAGGTGTTTATCGGAATGCGGTGCCATGTAATGACCCTCCTGCTGAAGTTGTTTTGTAACCTGCGGAAACTTCCGATAGAAATCGCCCGTCAGGAAAAAGCTCGCTTTCACACCATTTTTCTTCAGGGTTTTTGAAATCGTTGCAGCTCCATCGGCAAATTCATGTCCGGTGAAGACGAGTGCCAATTTCCTTTCCAACGGATTACCGCGCACAATACCGCCCTGAACCACTTTGCGGGCAATGGCTTTACTGTTCAGATAGCTCAGGTAGAAAGTAAGTGAGGCTGTTCCGTCCATGGTGGGTTCGTTGGTGGAATAATCGGCAAAATCATCGTGATAAACCACGTAGTCCGACTGGAAAGGAGCGTACATATCTTCTTTTGAAAGATGCACACCCCGCAACGAGTTGAAAATCGGTGCATAAATCGGTCCGTCCACTATTCCACCACTGATGGGGTAATTCCGTAATTTGGTAAAAGCAGAGTGCGGGTCAGAAGGCGTATCGCCGTTAGCGGGATAATCCACTATCATGCAGGTTCCCCACGGATTGACGCCGAAAAGCCAGTCGCGCATGGACGTTTCCATTTCCACGAAGGTATCATCGCCTGTGAGTTCGTGATAGAGGCGGCATTGTGTAATCAGACCAATGGTCAGATTATTCGAACACCAGATGAAAGGAACTCCGTTCATAAATGCATTGTCCGCAGCCCGGTCTTTCACCCGCTGCAATCCGCTGCGCATATTCCTTATAAATTCACGGCTGATACGGCTATTTGCGTTTTGTTTTGCGAGGTGATAATGCCCCAGATTAACGAAAGGGTACCACTGATAATGACGCGCCGAATCAGCTCCCATCCAGGGAGTTACCGGTTCCATGCGACCGTAATTCACCGCCTGATTCAAGTTTTCGGAGGATTTCGTCAGTAAATACATTTCGGCAGCCGCCAGCTGCATATCGTCGGCCCAGTTATCTTCTTCGTAAAAGTATGGCGAAACCGTGCAGGCTGTCTGACATACTCCGGGGTTTTCCATCCCTTTGCGGTAGGCATCATTAGCTTTCAGGGCAATATTTTTTGAAAATTCGGGATAATATTTTGCCAAAACCCGGGAGCCAAGTGCGAAGGAAGAAGAATATTTTCCCAGGGTGGAAGCCAGTCCGGTGCTTCGGTTTTTGTATTGCCGCAATCCCTGCGGAGAAGGGCTGCAGAAATAAACCGGACGGGCATTGCCGGCTCCCCAGCCGTAGTCCACTTTCTGTTCGGAAGGAATGGTCATTCCCACGTGATCGCGGTCGTCGGCCAGCTGATTGAAGTACGTCAGCGAATCGGGATTCATTTTCACCAGCCAGTCCAGTCCCCATTTTGCTTCGTCGAGTATGTCGGGAATGCCGTTGGAACCGGGATCGCCGTTGGCATCGAAATTATCGCCAAATGATTCAGGATGCTGTGTGTAGGCAAAAAGCATCTGGTAAACCGCATTGGCCGAGGTGGTTACATACTGCAGGTAATCGGATGCATCGTGCCATCCGCCGGTGGTATTGTAGTATTTTCCGTCGCGTTTTCCTTCCGGATCGCCCACGGAGATGCCATCGGTAGCATGACAGGAGTCCTTCAGAAACGGATTATAGCCGCATCGCTGCTGGCGCATGTATTGAAGGGGAATGTCGGCTGCTCCGGCGTAAATATCGTTTCCTATGCGGAAAACAGACGATTCGGTTTCGTTTACCCTGATTTTGTAAGAGCCAGGAAGGTTGAAACCCGAGAAATCAAGTCGGGCAGATGTATTGAAAGCAGGCTGCGGTCCGGTTTGTTTTACTTTATCTGATGAATATACAATGCTGCCCGAAGCGACATCCACGAGATCAAATTCGGTAATCAGCCGTGAATCCTTACTTATCCACACAGCCACTTTCACATCGTCTTCCAGGTAACCAATCTGATTGACACGAATCCATGATTGAGCCGTGACAACAGAAAAACTTATTATAAATACGGTAAAAAGTGAAAGTATCTTTTTCATAAGGAAATGATCTTTTTATATGCACGACAAGTTAGAAAACTTTTTTTAAAAAAGTGTGTTTTTTTACCTTTTCTTTTTGAAAAATTCCTTCATCAGTGCGCTGCATTCCTCTTCGAGCACGCCGGCAACTACTTCTGTTTTGGGGTGAATGGCATCCGGGGCAAAGCGGGTGAATCCCCGTTTTTCGTCGGATGCACCGTAAACAATGCGGCTTATCTGCGACCAGCCCAATGCACCTGCGCACATCACACAAGGTTCCACTGTCACGTAGAGCGTACAATCGGTGAGGTATTTTCCGCCCAGAAAATTGGCGGCGGCGGTTATAGCCTGCATTTCGGCGTGGGCAGTCACATCGATGAGGGTTTCGGTGAGGTTGTGCCCGCGGGCAATGATGCGGTCGTTGCACACAATGACAGCTCCTACAGGCACTTCATCGCGCCGGAATGCCTGCCGGGCTTCATCGAGAGCCTGACGCATAAAGACCTGATGGCCCCCTAAATCACCCCCAGCGGAATTTGGTATTTGTGATTGAATATGTGATTGAAAATTTGACATTTAACCTTAGATTAAAAAAAGTTCTGAATGTCGGACTTACAAAAAGAAAAAAAATAAAAGTTGAACGTTTGCAGTTCTCAAAAGTCCCCCGTAGCTTATCCCGCATGGCGGGAGGGGATTTAGGGGGCTGTATCCTCTTCCACTACCAGATTTTCGATGATAAAGCCCTGCCGTTCGCTGGTATTTTTACCCATGTAGAATGAAAGCAAAGCCTGCACGGCATCTTCGCGGCGAAGTTTTACCTGCTCCAGGCGGATATCGGCGCCAATAAAATTACGGAACTCATCCGGCGAAATTTCACCCAACCCTTTGAACCGGGTAATTTCCGGATTTGGTCCGAGTGTCTGAATGGCGTCCACCCGTTCTTCTTCGCTGTAACAATAGCGTGTTTCTTTTTTATTCCGAACCCTGAAAAGGGGTGTCTGAAGGATGTAAACGTGTCCTTTTTTGATCAGATCGGGGAAGAACTGCAGGAAAAACGTGATAATGAGCAGGCGGATGTGCATTCCGTCCACGTCGGCATCGGTTGCTACGATTACTTTATTGTAGCGCAGACCTTCAATGCCGTCTTCGATGTTGAGTGCTGCCTGAAGGAGGTTAAACTCCTCATTTTCATACACTACCCTTTTGGTGAGTCCGAAGCTGTTCAGCGGTTTACCGCGCAGGCTGAAAACTGCCTGTGTGTTCACATCCCGGCTTTTGGTGATGGAGCCGCTTGCCGAGTCGCCTTCGGTGATGAAGATGGACGAATCTTCCATCAGCTTATTTTTGGCTTCGTCTTTCACCGGAGCATCGTTGAAGTGATAGCGGCAGTCGCGCAGCTTGCGGTTGTGAAGGCTTACCTTTTTTGCCCGTTCGCGTGCCTGTTTGGTTACTCCGGCTATGGCTTTGCGTTCCTTTTCAGATTCCTGAATTTTCTGCAGAAGAATATCAGCAGTTTCGCCGTTTCGGTGGAGGTAGTTGTCCAGCTCTTTTTTTACAAAATCGGAAATGAATTTATTGACCGTAATGCCGTTTTTGTGAATATCTCTCGATCCGAGTTTGGTTTTGGTCTGCGATTCAAAAACCGGCTCTTCGACTCCGATGGCTACAGCGGCTACTATTCCGTTGCGTATATCGGTGATTTCCATGTTTTTGTTGTAAAACTCCTTGATGGTACGCGCAACCGCCTCACGGAATGCGCTCTGATGCGTACCGCCCTGGGTGGTGTGCTGTCCGTTGACGAATGAATAGTACTCTTCGCCATACTGATTGCTGTGGGTAAAGGCTATTTCGATGTCTTCTCCCCTGAGGTGAACGATGGGATAGAGCGATTCGGAAGTCATATTTTCGTTCAGCAAATCGATCAGACCGTTTTTGGAACTGATTTTCTTTCCGTTGTAGTTGAGTACGAGGCCTGTATTGAGGTAAGCATAGTTCCGAAGCATGGTTTCTACAAATTCGTCCCTGTACTCATAATTCGGAAACAGTGTTGCGTCGGGTATAAACTCCGTGAGAGTACCATTCTCTTTTTTCAATCCTTCAAAATCCTGTTCTTCAACCAGTTTTCCTTCGGAAAAGGTGGCTTTTTTAGATTTTCCTTCACGGTAACTCTCCACCATGAAGCTTGACGATAACGCATTCACAGCTTTGGTTCCGACACCGTTTAACCCAACCGATTTTTTGAAGACCTGTGAATCAAATTTTCCGCCGGTATTCATGATGGATACGGCTTTCACCACGCTATTGAGCGGAATGCCCCGTCCGTAATCGCGCACGCTCACTCTTTCGTTTTCGATACGGATTTCGATTGTTTTGCCGTGTCCCATCCGAAATTCGTCGATCGAATTATCAATCACCTCTTTGAGAAGTACATAAATACCATCATCCGCATGCGATCCGTCGCCCAGTTTGCCGATATACATCCCCGGTCGGCGACGGATGTGCTCCAGCCCTTCGAGGGTGATAATATTACCGTCGCCATATACAACATCGATCTTTTCCAAATTCTTTAAATCTTCCATTTTTGATATATTATCTTGTTAACCAACTTTCAGGATTTACCATCTGACTACCGTTGTAGAGGTTGAACTGCAGTTCTGCCTGACCGCTTTCATCGTCGGTGTAGATTTTTCCGATGGGCTGGCGTGCCGAAACCTGCTCGCCGGAGCGTACAAACACTTCGGAGAGGTTGGCGTAGAGTGTGCGGTAGTTTCCGTGTTGCACGATGACTGCATTTCCGGTGCCGGGCAGCGAGAAAATGCGGGTGACTACCCCTTCGAATACAGCGCGTGCGTTGGTACCTGCCGGCGATCGGAAGTACACGCCTTTGTTGTTGATAGTCACGTATTTGAGTTCGGGATGCGGCTGAGTGCCGTAATGTCCGCGTATATACCCTCTGTCCACCGGCCAGGGCAATCGTCCCTGGTTGTTGGCAAAGTTACCCGAAAGCAATCTCTCTTCACGGGTATAGGCCGAAACGGATTCAGCATTTCCGGACCCTGTGGTTGTGGCTACTTCGGTTTTTGACGTAGTTTCAACGGGTTTGGTGGTTTCGGCGGGTTTTGCTTCAGCAATGGTTTCTGTTTTCTTATTTTGTGATTCAGCCTTTTTGCGCTGCTCGGCAGCTCGTGCTTCGGCCATTTTACGTTCTTCGATCTTGCGGCGAGCCTCCTGCTCTGCCCTTATTCGGGCTTCTTCGGCGCGGCGGCGTGCTTCGGCGCGGCGGATTTCCTCCTCTATCACCTGCTGAATTTTATTATCTATCTGATCTTTTTTACGCTGATGTGCCCTGTACTCTTCGCTCAGCCTTTTTTCTTCCTGCTGGAGTGAGGCGTACATACTCTTCTCTTCGCTTTCATCTTTTTTCAGCTTTTCGGCTTCGAGTTGTTTTGCTTTCAGGGCACCCATTTTGGCGAGTTTATTCTGATCGAGGCTGTCGGTTTTGAGAGCAATTTGAGTTTTTACCTGTTCAATCTGTTTGACCTGTTCTTTTTTATAATCGGTAAATTCGCGCAGATAGCGCACCCTTCGTATTGTCTGGTCGAAGTCTTTGGCCGAAAGCAGAAACATGAGTCTGGAATATGAATTCATGTTGGCCTGGGTTTTCCGGATAAGCCGGGCATAATCTCCCTTCAGTTTTTCCAGCTGTTTTTCGAGCTCAATGCGCTCGGCGGTGAGGCTGTTCATCTTTCTGTCGAGCACATTTATCTCGTCGTTGTAATTTTTGATGAGGTTTCTTCGTTCGTTCAGGTTCTTTTTGAGTGCATTGAGTTTTTTGAGCGATGCCTTTTCGTTTTTCTGAGTTTCTTTGAGCAGCTTATTGGTTTCGTTGATGCGTTCCTGTATCTCCATGCGCTGTTTTTTGAGTGTTTCCATCGATTGTGCCCGGACACCGAAATTACAGGATAAAATCAGCGAAATGATTGTGATTAAATATGTTATCTTTTTGTTCATCAACTATTATTTTCTGAATAGGGAATTAATGTTTCCGCGTGTGTACCGACTCAGGTTGGTTGGTTCCATCACTACCGGTTTGTTGAATTCCACCTGCTCAATGGTAAAATGGAACGACGATTTTTCCTCGCCTTTGTTGGCGTCTATGGCTATTTTTTGAGGAAAAAGAATGCCGTCGGTTTTTTTGAAATCCGAATAGTCGGTTTTCATGGTGTAAGTGGAATCGGCAGAAAGAATCATAACGGCTGCAATGCGGCTGAGCAGCACATCCACGAGCACTTCCTGGTTGAAGGATTCGGTCTGCAGGGTAAGTGATTTGCCGGGGGTATTGTCTTTCCAGTTGAACTCATCGGGTAGAAACACCTTATCGCCGGGTACGAAAAGCCGGTTGCTGATGAGCGACTGGATGACGTCGTAATTGACGGTGACACCGAGTGTATTCCTGAATATGCTGTAATTGCTTTCGTAGAACCTTTTATTCATTTTATCCACCACAATAAGGGTGGAAGGCGTCATTTCGAGACGGAAGAGTTCCACGCCCATAAAGGGCTGAATGGACAGGTAGAGTGCGGAGTCGGATATAATTTTGCACGATGCCTTTACGTCCATCTGGCGCCCTTTGAAATCCACATAAACGGACATTTTACTGGCGTTGGCCGTTCGGAATGCCGGTTGCGCGAGCTGGAGCTGTTTCACCATATCGGCAGGTGTGAACTCGTGAGCTGCTTCTGTGGGTGTGGTGGCGGTTTGGGTAGGTTTTACAGCCGTTTTGGTGGTTTTGCAGGCTCCGAAGAGGACTATTGCAGCTGCCATAACAAGTATTCTGATCAGTTTCGGTTTCATTTTATTTCATTTTTTGCTTGATCCGTTTTTTTGATTAGTTCGGCGTTGCTTTCATTTAGCTTCAACGCCTTTTGCCACATTTCCAGGGCTTTTTCGGTGTTTTTCAGTGCGTAATAAATATCGCCGCTGTGTTCCAGAATCACTTCCGATATTTCGTCCTCTTTCATGTTGCTTACCGCCTTATCGATGTAAATGCGGGCCAGGTTATAATTTCCCTGTTTGTAGAATATCCAGGCGTAGGTATCGAGGTAAGTGCTGTTGTTGGGCTCCAGCTCCACGGTTTTTGCACTCATTCTTTCGGCTTTTCTGAGGTCAGTTCCTTCTACGGAGAGGTAATAGGCGTAGTTGTTCATGATGTACACGTTGGCCGGATTGGCTTCCAGCGCTTTTTCGTAGTTTTCGAAAGCGTGTACTCTATCGTCCATTTTGAAATAAATATCGCCTATCTGCCCATAGAAGCTGCTTAAAACAGGTGGTGCAGCCGATGTCAGGTTTTCGATGGCCGTGAAATTTGTTTGTAGTGCTTCTTCATATTTCTGCTGCTGATACAGAGCTATAGAGCGGTAGAAATAGAATTCCGGCACTTCGGGGAGTTCGTGCAGAGCGCGTTCGGTGAGCGATAGCACTCCGGTAGTATCGTTTTTCTCGGTCAGAATTTGCAGCGAATTTTTCCAGGCGGCTTCGTTTTTCGGATTGATATTGATCACACTTTCCAGTTCCTCGAGTGCTTCGGCGGTCCGTTTCTGATGCTGAAGAAAAAGTGCATAGTAAGCATGCGCCATTTCATCGAGCGGATACATGTCAATGAGTATTTTAAAAAGGTTTTCGGTTTCGCCGATTTTCTGGTTGGAACCCAGGAGCTGATCCACGTACTGGCCCAGGATATCCATTTTGGTATCAGACGGCAATTCCGGATTTTTCAGGGCAGATACGATAGACTCCAGCGCCTTGTCGTCCTGCCTGTTCAGCTTGTAATAGTTGGAGAGCGATACGTACACAAAGGGATTTCCGGGATCGTCTCTGAGTATCTGCTGATAGATTTCATAGGCTTTGCGGGGCTGCTTCTGATCCATGTAGATATCACCCAGCAACACGCGGTAGCGGCTTTCCTGCGGATACTTCTGTGTGAGTTTCAGAATCTCTTCGATAGCCTTATTGTCCTTTTTCAGGAGGGCATACAGTTGAAATTTTTCTATTGACAGGTATTCATTGATGCCTGTAAAAACCTCCAGCTGGTTGAGTGCACCGATGGCTTTATCAAATTCCCCGGTCTGCTTATACAGTGACGAGAGCATGGTGTACACCTCTTCGCGCTGCGGAAAGCGTTTTCGGAGTTCTTCAGCCTGTTCGATGGCTGTTGGGTAAAGTTTTTGTGTGCTGAGCATGCTGATATACTGCGTTCTGTACCACCAGTTTTCGGGTGCGGCTTCTACAGCCTTTCTGAACGCGCGCATCGATTCAGTGGGCCAGTTGAGCCTGGCATATACATATCCTGTTTCGCTTTGGGCGGCAGCGCTGGTAGAATCTATTTCGAGACACATTCTCAGTGCATCGAGCTGCGAGTCGTACTGTTGTATATTCTTAAGCCGCTGAGCCTCGAAAAAGTAATAGTCAAAGCGTGCCTGCTGGTCAGCCGACAGGCGAACTGCCAACGGAACGGTCGTCTTGCCTTTTGCAAAAGCTGCCGCTGGAATAATCAGCAGCAGGATGAGGAGAAAAGCCCCTCTAAATCTCCCCAAAGGGGAGACTTTTGGAATAGTGCTGGTATGTTGTTTTTTACTCATAACTCTGAACTTGCTACTGATTGCTCACTGTCCATGCCATATATCCAAACCATTGATACTGGCAGGATTTTGCTATTTTAATTCTTTTCTTAAATCATTTATCAGTTGCGAAATAGGTCTCACATAGTTTTTCAATCCAACGTGTTCACTTGCATATTTTAGTCGTCTGCTATTGTCTGGCAAATAAAATATTTGGCGTTGTTCGCCAAGTAAAGTCAACTTGTCGTCTGATAAATCTTCGTCAAAAGTCACAACGTGAAAAATGTATTTTACTTTGAAGCGGTTGTAAACTTCTGTGCTGCTGCTCACGTTTTTCCAACGTTCTCTAATTGTCCGCTTGCAAGAAATACCAATTAGCCAACCGTCTTTTGCTTTTACCCAATTGTCAACTTCTAAGTCTGCCTGAAAATGTGAAGGTGCTTCGGCTCTTTTAATTTTGTAGTAACCTAAAATGAAGTCGGTTACATCTTCCAAACTTCCACCTGCTCGTTTTTTACGCTTTTGTGCTGCACGTCTTTCAAATTCTTGTGTGAAAGCTGTCAATACAATATCACGGTCTTCTTCTGTAATTGATTTGTCCTTAGTTAACAATACACGAAGCGTTGTAAATGCTCTTACAATTTCTGTTCTCTCTGCTGTCAAGCAACCTTTAACGCCCAAGTCGTCCCATAAAGTAATTACAGTTGCAAGTCCTTCTTCTCCTTGTATGTCAAGATATGATTTTGCAATGTTTAAAGTAAATTCTCTATCGTCACTTGGAATGTTTGAAATAGCTTGTTGAAGTGGCAACATAATATTTTCACAAGTCAGAATAAACACTTCCATGTCATCAATTGTGTTTATCTCTTCGTCTAATTCCGCCAACATTCTCTGAACTCTGTGATCTCTTGAAGCAGTTTTTTTATAACGCTCTTCAATTATGTTTCTCAAAGTTTGTTTTTGCAAACTCAATGTGTCTTTGCCTTTACTTTCTTTGGCTACAAGTCTTAAACTACTCGCAAGTGTTGATAAAAGTTTTGGCTCCTTGCCAACTGCTATGTATTTGTCGTTATTGATTAACGTTCTCTAAAACCAATAAACGTTGTGTCAACGATTTTGATGATTTGGGCGTGCTCCTTCGGGTCGGGCTATCCGCTACAAGTCCTCGCCTCGCTGCGGGCTTTCCGCTACTATCCCTCACGCAATAGTTCCCGTTTCAAAATTGGTATTTCAGGCAAATAACACCAATGAGTTACATCATCAACGTCTAAACCATCATCCGTAAAGTTGAAGCCGTTAAACTTAACCACCGAAGCAACTCTGTTGGAAATTAAAACCAATAATTGTTCTTGTGGCTTTGGTCTTTCATTGCTAATCTCAATCCATTTCATATTTTTTTGTTTTCAATTAGTTTTAATGAACGGTTTAATTGAAGCAACAATATTGCTTGAATTCCATTTGGTGTTATGAAAAATTCATTATTAACTTTTGCAAGAAAGTCTAATTCAATTGCATAGTTTGAAAATATGTATGTTGCTGTTTCTTTCGATTTGTCGGCACTCCAAGTAGAAGATTTGCCAACAGATTTGACAAAATAATCTTTTACTGAATTTTTGGGGACTGGATATGAATTTTTAGATAAAACAAAAACACTTTCTACAATTGAAAAAATAGTATAGGTAATTGATGAATAAAAAGGATTTTCTTTTACGAAATTTTGTAGTAACTCCTTCTGATTTTCACTTAACCTATCATCAATACTATCATTTATTCCATTAAATTTTTCACCAAGTTCAGTTAAGTAAAATCCCTTATTAAACTTTCCAACCAACCCAAGATGTATTGCAACACTTAATCTATTTCTGATTGTCTTAGATGATTTTTTTTCAATCTTACTTATTTCCTCAATATCACACCCTTCGCCAAGATATTTCAGAGTTGAATTTAAAAATCCTAATCTCACCATTCCAAAATCACCTGATTGAATATTCAGAAATTGTGAGAGTTCTTTAAAGTTTTCATAGTAACGTGATAAAACTGTTTTAGGATTGAATACTATAAGATTTATTTCATTCTGAATGCAGAGTTTTTTGTTGTTCTCATTTGCCTTTATAACTAAGATATATTTTTTTATTGTCGCTTTTATCAGCTTATTTTCTTGTTGAAGTTTTATTAAATCATCATAATAACCATTTATCTGATTGATTATGTCTTGGTAAAATGGAACAGCTTTTAATTCAATTAAAACCAACTGGTCTTTCCATAAATACAACAAATCCAAAATCCCAGATCTTACATTTTTCTGTCTTGCTAATAGACTTAAATCAGAGTAATTCAATTGAACAACTTCTGACAAAATACTTTTATCAACAGCAAAAATATCTTCAATTACCTTTTCTGAAACGTTGATTTCCATTTACACAGTAAGTTTTAATTCACGGGTTCTTTGCGTTAGGGATTGAAGTGGAAATCCTTTTTTCAGAACTGATTTTGTGCGTTGAGAAAAAAGATTGGAACGAAAAGCCCGACCCTGACTGCGTTTGGGTTTGTTTGTTTGCAAAGGCAGGGTAACACCCAAATTTTTCTCGGGTGAAAGCTCTATACCTAAGTATGCTCTGTCGTTCATCAACGCTGCAATAGCAGTTGTTCCTGAACCCATAAAAGGATCAAGAATGGTTTGTGCATAAGTCGAAGAAATAATCCTGTCAATTAATGCAGTAGGAAATGGTGCGGGGTGAGGATTATTCATCTCTTGTTTAAAATCCCATACATCACCGAAGGCGTTAGCCTTCGGGATTAGTTTGAAGTCAGGTTTTGCAATTAAATAAATGACTTCATAAGTCGGCAAGAAATAACCTTGATTAAAATTTATACCGCCTTTGCGTTTCCAAATTATTATTTGTCTAATAGGAAAACCGCCTACAATGTCTTGTCTGTCTTGTAGTAAGCCGTCTTGAACTCTCCATTTGTGATTGTAAAAAATTGCTCCATTGTCGGGAATAAGTCTGAGCATTTCAGTCAGGCAGTCACGTTGCCATTTTGCATATTCTTCGTGAGGCATACAGTCGTTGTGGTGACTGTATCCGTTTACTAATTCTGCATTTTTCCATTTTCCGCCCCGTCCGTCCTTCATTCCATTTCCAGTTGAATTTTTCAGATTATAGGGTGGTGAAGTCACTATTAAGTCAATGCTTTCGCTCGGAAGTTTTCGCATCTCTTCTAAACAGTCACCTTGTATTATTTTATTAAAGTCTATTGTCATTCGTATTTCATCTTAGTTGTATAAATATCAGTAGTTTTGCCGGCAAATTATCAATAGGGGTAACGAATTTCTCCGAACGGGCATCTACTTCTTCCCCGTATGTCCGAATCCTCCGGCTCCTCTTTCGCTGGGTGTAAGTTCGTCGGCATCGATCCATTCCACCCTTTCGTGGCTGGATATAATCATCTGGCAGATGCGTTCGCCGTTGTTCACCACAAATGTTTCGGCCGAGAGATTCACCAGAATCACGCATATTTCTCCGCGGTAATCGGCATCGATGGTACCGGGTGAGTTCAGTACGGTAATCCCTTTCTTGAAAGCAAGACCGCTGCGCGGACGTATCTGCGCTTCGTATCCTACGGGCAATTCGATGTATAAGCCTGTGGGTATCAATTTTCGTTCCAAAGGTTTCAGCTCTACGGGTGTATGGAGGTGAGCGCGCAGGTCCATGCCTGCAGCATGCAGGGTGGCGTATTCGGGAAGTGGATGTCCCGATTCATTTACTATTTTTATTTTCATGCTGTTTGCTTATCGGTTATTTGTATTTTTAACTTGCAAAAATACGATTTTAATCGGTATGGTTAAAAGAATCAACCATTAAAATATCTAATATTAAGTGTATAAAGTTAGCTAAATTCCCCGAAAAAAAGCAGGATGAAAAGACGATAAGAATATTCTCCCTGAAAATTTGTGAATATTTTCACTTTTTTAAACAATTTAATCGTACATTTGCACATTGAGGGAAAGATTAATTCCGGCTTTTTCTTTGAGCATTAAATACTTTTCTGTAAAAATGTGACTCTTTCAGAACGAAGTGGTACACGCATTTTTAAGGTATTTCATATTTTTCCCTGCGTTTTTGAATAAATCAATTCAAAAAGAAAGATTCTGCAATAATTATGGGAGCTTTAGCAACTATAATATGGGCAACGGGGAGTTTCTGGATTCCTCTGATGTTCGGGCTGGTGTTTCTGATACTTCCCATGCCCGACATTGCTGTACTGAGGTCTTACTACAAAACCAAATACCTGATGAGCTTTGCTTATCTGTTATTTGCCGTAGTATCTTTCTATTTTCTGGTCACCAATTCCGGGTTTCAGTTTAATAAAACGATCCGGGTTTCCACTCCGTCGGTAGCTATCCTGCAAATCATTATTTTCACGTACGTCAACATTACGCTGATTAATCCGTCATTCCTGAAATTCAGAAAACTGTTACGTCCGCTGATTCCGGCATTCATTCTGTGCATTGCTTATTTTTTTGCATTTACAAATGATCCGGGAGGTAAACTTTACCAGGTAATGTATTACTCATTGTTTGGATTCTTTGCTGTTTTACTTGTTATTCAACTTTCGCAAGCTTCATTTAACCCGCTTGCGGTAGGTTTTTGAAATTTAAGTATTTTGTAAGTTTTTCATTTTCAGAGAACAATTTTTCCAT
>SAAL01000270.1 GCA_009929445.1 Bacteroidia bacterium | reverse complement strand
CGGTAGGAATCCAGATACCCGGATTCATGCAGCATCGTGGAGAGGTCCCAATCGATCACCACGCCGTTATGATCTCGTAGTTGGGCCGTATCCGCCTGCCAATCCAGGTGCGAAGGCTCGTTGAAATCGCCGCAGATGATAATCCCCCGGCCCTGAAGGCGCTCGCGGTTTGCATCGGCGATCACTACTCTCATAATTTCATCCCGGTAAGACTCCCTGCTATCTTTCAAAAGTTCTTCAATATCTGTCACCCGAGCTGCCACTTTCTTCCAACTGCTGCTCCCGTAAGATCGGGGCAGATACGCTGCATAGTGACGAGCATCCAGATGCAGCGAGTAAAAAGCGATCGCGCGGCCCTGAATATCGACCAAAGCCTTGGTCGCCGATCCGCGATCATTGCTATCCCATGGCGATAAAAATTCCTGCCGGGCAATAGGATATTTTGAAATAATACCGGTGCTGAAGCTCTTCTCTCCATAGTAAACCAAACCGCGCTCTCGAAGCGCCGCGACCACCCGACCAATAAAATCGCTGTCATTATAATTCCTCACTTCAGAGAAGGCCACCAGGTCCGGCTCCAACTGCACAATCTGTGCTACAGTCAAATCGAAGCCGTTTTCCACCCGCGTTGCTTCCTGCAAGACATTGAGGGAAAACACCTTGATTTCAGGCGCATCCGCATGGCGATTGCCCGAAACGCACCCACCCAGCGTGATACAGAGAGAGAGAAAAACTGACCACCAATACCCTTTTTTCATGAGGGGACTCTAGCGGATTCCAAACCCCTTCGCAATCCATTTCAAAGAATAAAAAACCGGATAGACCTCTAGGTAAGTGAAATCAGCTCTACTTCAGTGCGTTACCCTGTCATTGTGGAACTTTTTGAAAGATTCTGAAAAAACAAGTTCTTTTACACCCGTAAACATGTTGCCTTCCTTAACATTTTTTTGGACAATTGACCTGTGTTGCTATTCATTAAAGAGTTATCCGGGCTGGAAGGGAAATTCTTCAAAAGATTTTCCAAAGGATCAGGGTTCTCCCGAAATCCTGTTCCTGCACGGTTCTTTTTGGATAGCAGTACTTGTTCATTGTTTGTAAAAAGCAACTAATAGTCACGTAATTCATACTATGAAGAAAAAATTAAC
>SAAL01000269.1 GCA_009929445.1 Bacteroidia bacterium | reverse complement strand
CGGCGATCCACACCTGGTAGGGCTCGTAGCTCTGCCGCCAGGGCAGCGGCCGGTGGCTTTCGGCAAACCAGCGGAGCAGCCGCTCGTGAAAGTCGCGGAGGGTGGCGGGGTCGGGGTTGGCAAACATGGGGGGTATCCTGTACGATCGGCCTATGAACACGAGTGGGGTGAACCAAGAAAACGGGGTGCAGGGTAGCACGGGCCAACGGCGCTGTCAAAAGCTCATCCTGCTTGTCTGGGTGCTGTTTGCGTTGGTGGTCGCGCCGCCGGCCGCGGCCCTGGAACCGGCCGAGGTGGTGGTTGTTGTCAACGAAGAGAACCCGGAGGGACTGGCCCTGGCGCGCCGGTACCTGCGTAAACGGTCCATCCCGGCGGACCAGCTGGTGCGGGTGCGCACCACCCTGGCCGAGCGCTGCACCCGCGCCGAGTACGAGGCGGAGATCCGCCGGCCGGTGCGCGCGGTCCTGGAACGGCTGGGTGCGGGCGGACGGCGCATCCGCTGCCTGGTGAGCCTGTACGGCCTGCCGCTGGCCGTGCACGCCGCCCCGGGGGAGCAGGCCGGCGGCGCGGCCGACACCCGCGCCTCGGTGGACAGCGAACTTGCCCTGGTGCTGGCCGACGACTACCCGCTCGCCGGCTGGATCGCCAACCCGTATTTCCTCGGCTTCCGCGACCTCAAGACCCCGGTGGACCGCGACCACGTGCTCATGGTCGCCCGCCTGGACGGCCCGGACCCGGCCGCGGTGCGGCGGCTCATGGACGATGCCCGGGTGGTGGAGCGGCGGGGGCTTGCCGGCGCGGCCTGCTTCGATGCCCGCTGGCCGGACCGGCCGCTGGCCCCGGGCGCGGACGGCTACCGCCGCTACGACAGCTCGCTGCACGCGGCCGCCTCCATGCTGCGCATCGGTGGTCGGCTGAGCGCGGTGCGCCTCGACGACCGGGAAGAACTCTTCCAGCCGGGCGACTGCCCCGAGAGCGCGCTTTACTGCGGCTGGTACTCCTTGAGCCGCTACGTGGACGGGTTCACTTGGGTGCGCGGCGCGGTAGCCTACCACCTGGCGAGCGGCGAGTGCGCCACCCTGCGCACCCCGGGCAGCCAGGTCTGGTGCCAGCGGCTCATCGAGGAGGGCGTGGCCGCCACCATC
>SAAL01000268.1 GCA_009929445.1 Bacteroidia bacterium | reverse complement strand
GAAACGTCCGGAAAAAAGACCTGGCTTATTTCTCAAAGGGTCCCGGGAACAGATAAGAGAATCTACTATACCATCGGTCCCTGGGGCGAAAAAGCGATCACAACAGAGCAGGCCAGACACAAGGCTCAAATAATTAAACAGACGATCCGGGATACAGGGGCCGCGCCTCTTCCTCCCGCTGCGGCTACAAAACCAAAATCCCCCACTCTCGGCGAACTTTATGAAAAATATCAAAATCATCTTGATATTCATTATAAAACAGACGCGAGTCGTTATACAGCGCGATTGAATATTAAAAAATTTAAAAATGACTTTTGGGATAAACCGATTGAAGAAATTACACATAAAGAAATCGCGGCGTGGCAAAAACGTGAACAGAAAAAATATACAGGTGCTTATCTGAATAAAAACTTATCCTCGCTGCAGGTAATGTTCGATTGGGCGTCAGATCCGCTGATAAATTATATAAACACAAACCCTATAAAAGGAATTAAAAGACTATCAGAAAACGACAGTAAGGAATACTCCGTCAACCTGACCGAAAAGAGATACAGCGAATTTATAGAATTCCTCCGCAAACGGGATGAAGAGAGAAAAGACTTCTGGCTGCCGGCCGTTATCCTGGCGACAAACACCGGTCTACGAAAAGGCACTCTATTCGGGATAAAATGGGAGGATATCGACTGGGGCGAAAGCCGAATCACCCTTAACCCTTCAATCATGAAGGTGAAACGAAAACAACGCCCGGAACAGGACACAGTTAAGTTCGTCATTTTAAATGATGATGCCCTCGAAGCTTTAAAAGCATGGAAAGAACATTACAACCCTGCCCCAGCGCCGGATGCCCGGATTTTCAGTGTAATTTCACCACGATATAAAGCCTGGAAAAAGATCCGAAAAGAGGCAGGACTGCCCGAAGGGACCCGGATACATGATTTAAGACACATTTTTGCAAGCCGCGCATTAGCTGCTGGAATATCCGCTGATGCGGGGGCACAATTACTTCATCAAAGCACACCGGGCCTGTTCCGGCGTTATGCGCATTTAGCCCCAGATGCCGCCTTAAGAATGGTAAATCTCCTCGGGAAAAAATACGAAGAGGACGAATACGACGGCGAAGAATTATAAAATGTCCCCCTCCTCCAGACA
>SAAL01000267.1 GCA_009929445.1 Bacteroidia bacterium | reverse complement strand
ACTAATTTTATATCTAATTGATTATCAACACATCTAATTTCGACACAAAGGATAAAAATCTTAGATTTTTATAAATTATGACTTTTCGGAGTGGACTCACAGTTATAATATATACTGTCAGAGTTTCTTTTTAATTCTATCGGAAATTTTTCATACCGGCTTATTCGAGTACTGTAACCCATCCGTGTGTGTCGGGTTCGTCGCCGTACTGAATGGCCCTCAGTTTGTTGTAGAGCTTAGTGCACCACGGTCCTGGTTTTCCGTCGTTGGAGAATATGTACGATTTATTTTCCAACAAGTCGTCGATGCGTTCGATGGGGCTGATAACGGCTGCAGTGCCGCAAGCGCCGGCTTCTTCAAATGTGGCGAGTTCTTCTTCGGGCACTTCGCGCTGTTCAACTTTCATCCCCATTTCAGCAGCCAGCACCATCAGACTTTTGTTGGTGATGGATGGCAGTATCGAAGAGGATTTCGGTGTGATGTAAGTGTCGTTTTTGATTCCGAAAAAATTAGCTGCACCGCATTCGTCGATGTACTTTTTTTCTTTGGCGTCGAGGTAGAATACTGCAGAATAGCCCATATCATGAGCTTTCATGCCTGCTACCATGCTGGCAGCATAATTGCCCCCGATTTTGAAAGTGCCGGTTCCGAGCGGGGCTGCACGGTCGTATTCGCGCATAATAACGTAGGGTGTGGTGGCAAAACCTCCTTTGAAATAGGGTCCTACGGGTGTTACAAATATCAGAAATTCGTATTCTTTGGCAGGTCTTACACCCACCTGGGCGCTTGTGCCTATGAGTAACGGACGGATATAGAGAGCTGCACCGCTTTCGTAGGGTGGTATGAAACGTTCGTTGAGTTTCACCACTTTCAGTACGGCTTCTTCGAATTTTTCGACAGGAAGTTTTGCCATCATTATTCCGTCGCATGATGATTGCAGACGTTTGGCGTTCTCGTTCATCCTGAAAATTCGTATTTTTCCGTCTTTTCCTCTGAAGGCTTTGAGTCCTTCAAATGCTTCCTGACCGTAGTGCAGACTTGTCGCAGCCATGTGCATGGTTATTGTCTCTTCTGTACAGGTCCTGATTTCTCCCCATTCGCCGTCTTTGTATGAGCAACGAACGTTGTAATCGGTTTTCATATAACCGAA
>SAAL01000140.1 GCA_009929445.1 Bacteroidia bacterium | reverse complement strand
CGGCCAGGAACTTTTCTTCCCGCGAATAGGGTTTCTGTTGCATACGGGTTTGATTATGATCCCGCGTTTTGTCTGCAAGTGCCTGATTTAATTCTTCCAACGAAAAAAAGATATGATTGCGCAACCGAGCGTAAACACGCTGATAAATCCGGTGAACCGAACTCTCCACCAGGGCTTTGTCTTTGGGATGAGCCACACGCGTGGGGATAATCACACAGCCGTAATGGTTGGCAAAATCCTCCAGTACACTGTTTATACGGGGCTCGTAGCGGTCGGCTTTTATCACTGCAGCCTTGAGGTTATCGGGGACTAAAATCTTAGGACAACCGCCTAAGTGCTCTATACAGCAGGTGAGTGCATAAATAAAACTATCGGTGCTTTGGTCGGGCACGGCCATTGTAAATGTATAGTCCGAAAAAGGCAATGTGGCCACAAATACCTGAACTAGGATTATCTCGCCTGTTTCGCCGTCAACGTACTGCAGCTTATCGCCCGCAAAATCCAGGAATAGTTTTTCGCCCGCAAAATGAGTGAGTATAGCCGAGGGTTTTCGGGCTACCGACATCTGTTGAAGGTGGTAACAGAACTGGGAATATCCATACCCGTTGCGGTGTTTTGCACGGTATTCCTGCCACAATAAATGCTTGGTTACATGCTTGTTTTTTAACTCGTTCTCCCAATCGGGATACTGGTTCTTAATCACATCGAAACGACCGTCACAGTAAGCCGGGGAGCCTGCGTGGAAACGCTTCTCCAATACCGGATCATCCAGTTCGAGCAGTTCCTGGGGAGACAAACTCTCATTACGTATCTTCTGAACGTAATTGTTTACGGTAGCCTTGTACATGTTTAATCTAAGGGCAATCTGACGATTAGATACTCCCCAGAGATGTAACTGTACTAATTGTTTGATGGTACTCATTCGTTTTACTTTTCCTGCCATGTGTGCGTGTGTTTTTTTTACACACAAGATAATCGAAAAGCCACAAATGAAAAAATCAGGAACAGGTGGGTGTAAATGCTCCGGAATCCGAAGCCCGACCGACGGCAAAAATCCAATGAATGAGCTCTTTATAATCAATGCACTCTGAACCAAAGTGGGTGCATATGCTCCGGAATCCTGACGCCGACGCCCTGAAGTTTTGGAATTGTTATTACCCGACTTATCTTATTGGTCATTTGTCTCCAGACTGGGTGCATATGCTCCGGAATCGGATAAATATCAACCCTTAAAATCAACAAATCGAATGGATAAAATTCTTTTCTTCCCTTTTTTCTTCTCAAAATGGGTGCATATCTGCCGGAATGACAGATTTTATTGCTGCTCTTGCAGACTTAATTCTACCGGAATTAATGGGTGGGTATGCTCCGGAATATGTAGATTAAAAGAACGGGGGGAAATTATTCAGCGACCTTTTATCATATTTCAATTCCTTATGGTTCGATTAAAAGCGTGAAAGACATCAAGAAAGAGGGAAAAGAAAATCATTTCAATTCCTTATGGTTCGATTAAAAGATTTTCACAAGATACATAAAGAAAACATTCTGATATTTCAATTCCTTATGGTTCGATTAAAAGTTTCAATTCATACACATAAAGTTTGTCGGCAAAGTCAGCGATTTCAATTCCTTATGGTTCGATTAAAAGAGATAACCGTTCCGATATTACCATTTTCAAAGATATTTCAATTCCTTATGGTTCGATTAAAAGACCCTTCACATTATCAAAAAAAAATATCAATGTAATTTCAATTCCTTATGGTTCGATTAAAAGAAACACTGCTGATACGTGAAGTTCTGCCTAATTTTATTTCAATTCCTTATGGTTCGATTAAAAGAGTTTTATCCGTGCTTTGTTGAGTTGGTCAAAAGATTTCAATTCCTTATGGTTCGATTAAAAGCGATGCCGAGCACTCTGCTGGCGTAGGTGATGGTATTTCAATTCCTTATGGTTCGATTAAAAGTCGTGATGAAGTTGTACAAATCAGCAGCTGTTGCATTTCAATTCCTTATGGTTCGATTAAAAGAAAACAGTAAAAAAATGATAAATCTATTATCTTTATTTCAATTCCTTATGGTTCGATTAAAAGCGTTTTTTTTTGGCAATAGCTTATACACAACAAAATTTCAATTCCTTATGGTTCGATTAAAAGGGCGATGCACTTGTACGCTACATCAAATTACGCAATTTCAATTCCTTATGGTTCGATTAAAAGAATGCGAGACTGGCTATCCAGACCGATTTAGGCTATTTCAATTCCTTATGGTTCGATTAAAAGAGTTCATCCTCCGGTATAAATATAAACTTCCATCATTTCAATTCCTTATGGTTCGATTAAAAGAAAAAGCGGGTGTAAATGTCCCTGAAAAACAAACACATTTCAATTCCTTATGGTTCGATTAAAAGCTCAGGGCTCCGGCCGGAAACGTGATTCATAGCGATTTCAATTCCTTATGGTTCGATTAAAAGCAGCATCTCCAATATGCCATTCATCAACATTATGAGGATTTCAATTCCTTATGGTTCGATTAAAAGCTTAGTAGTTTGGTTCATACCTTCGTACTGAATTGCCATTTCAATTCCTTATGGTTCGATTAAAAGAAGTCACCTGCGTAAGCATTAGTCTTTTCATTATATTTCAATTCCTTATGGTTCGATTAAAAGTTTCCCTGCATGCCTATCACAGCATCAGCCGTGAATTTCAATTCCTTATGGTTCGATTAAAAGTGGCTGCCGTTGCGGGAAGATTTTCATCATAGAAAAATTTCAATTCCTTATGGTTCGATTAAAAGTCAACACCGACAACGTATATTGATGGAGACTGCCATTTCAATTCCTTATGGTTCGATTAAAAGTGCAATTTCAACTCCAGATAGTACTACCGTTTTGAATTTCAATTCCTTATGGTTCGATTAAAAGCGGCCAGCAACTCGCTGAACTGCTTCTTGCCCAGATTTCAATTCCTTATGGTTCGATTAAAAGTGTAAGGATGACCCGTCATCATTTATTTTAACAATATTTCAATTCCTTATGGTTCGATTAAAAGTTCGCTGTCCTGATTTTCATTGCCTTCTGCCGAGATTTCAATTCCTTATGGTTCGATTAAAAGTCCTCCCCATTTGTTTATCTCATCTACCACCGATTTCAATTCCTTATGGTTCGATTAAAAGTGTGGACTTTGGAACGTATTTTCGAAAACGTTTGTATTTCAATTCCTTATGGTTCGATTAAAAGAGAGAGGGACACTCCAAAAATCTGCTTAATCCGCATTTCAATTCCTTATGGTTCGATTAAAAGGAGAGAGGGACACTCCAAAAATCTGCTTAATCCGCATTTCAATTCCTTATGGTTCGATTAAAAGTCGATATATTCCATGCGTACAGGAAGTTTTGAAGTTATTTCAATTCCTTATGGTTCGATTAAAAGATTCTGGCCACACTCAGCAAGGTGAACGAAAAACATTTCAATTCCTTATGGTTCGATTAAAAGTTTCCATCCGGAGCGTAGCCCAGTCCGAATTCATATTTCAATTCCTTATGGTTCGATTAAAAGTTTAATCAATTTATTCAATCAAATTATTAGAACAATTTCAATTCCTTATGGTTCGATTAAAAGGTACAAATGTATTTAAAGCCAAAAAGAAAATAAATTTCAATTCCTTATGGTTCGATTAAAAGTTTGTCCCGCAGATCACGTTTCTTTTCGAATTCACATTTCAATTCCTTATGGTTCGATTAAAAGTGATAAATTAACTGAAACCCGGAAAAAACATGGCATTTCAATTCCTTATGGTTCGATTAAAAGAGGCAGGATTCTTACACTAAATTAAATATAAAAAATTTCAATTCCTTATGGTTCGATTAAAAGAATGTTTCTGGAACTGATTACACGATTGGATTAAAATTTCAATTCCTTATGGTTCGATTAAAAGTAGATTTATCAGAACCGTCAAAAGGCTTTGTTATATTTCAATTCCTTATGGTTCGATTAAAAGATATATTCCGAGCCGTCCGCTACCGTCTTGCTTGAAATTTCAATTCCTTATGGTTCGATTAAAAGCCAGAGTGAAGGTTTAACCCTTGATGATGTATTTGAATTTCAATTCCTTATGGTTCGATTAAAAGTTTGCCAGGTAGTTTTCCACCACCGCTTCTGCCAGTATTTCAATTCCTTATGGTTCGATTAAAAGTTTTAGTCAGGCAAAAGGGATTGTTACTTTTGCCATTTCAATTCCTTATGGTTCGATTAAAAGTCGGGAACCATACCGCCGGCATACCTTCCACCAGGATTTCAATTCCTTATGGTTCGATTAAAAGTTCTGCCAGCTGCATCAGCAGATCGTCAATAGGTGATTTCAATTCCTTATGGTTCGATTAAAAGCTTTTCTTAAAAAAACGGTATCTGACACCATCTTGATTTCAATTCCTTATGGTTCGATTAAAAGAAATGAGCCGTTTGAAACAGGAAGCAGGTATCCCTATTTCAATTCCTTATGGTTCGATTAAAAGCAATCGGGGATATGTACTTCGGGGCGGTAATCGTATTTCAATTCCTTATGGTTCGATTAAAAGTAGACCCGAAATACTGCCAAATCATTGTTGATAGAAATTTCAATTCCTTATGGTTCGATTAAAAGATAATTTACAAGAGACTTTCACAATTGAGGAAGAATTTCAATTCCTTATGGTTCGATTAAAAGTATTTCCTGCTTGTTGCCAGGGTGCTTGAATTTCAGATTTCAATTCCTTATGGTTCGATTAAAAGCATTCATGCGGATATTTCGCAAGGTAGGATTATCAAATTTCAATTCCTTATGGTTCGATTAAAAGTATATTCCTCAATCTTATTACAACACAATAGGAAAATTTCAATTCCTTATGGTTCGATTAAAAGCTTAAAGAAGGAGGTTTACTTTCACTAAACACAAGAAAATTTCAATTCCTTATGGTTCGATTAAAAGTAATCACACTTCCGGGACAATAAAGAACTTTTTTTATTTCAATTCCTTATGGTTCGATTAAAAGTGTAATTTCCGGTAATTCGGTACGTGGTAAAATGCGATTTCAATTCCTTATGGTTCGATTAAAAGTGTTTTCATACGACAATAAGGTGTATTTGAAGATATTTCAATTCCTTATGGTTCGATTAAAAGCTTTGGCGCAAGTGTTTATTTTTTGGGGTTTACGGATTTCAATTCCTTATGGTTCGATTAAAAGCTAACTCCATACCGTAACATTTTCGGTTTAGTTGGATTTCAATTCCTTATGGTTCGATTAAAAGTGGTGCTACATGGCCGACAGCCTGAACGGTACAAATTTCAATTCCTTATGGTTCGATTAAAAGGTATGGTTTCAGCCATCTTCAGGCAGGTTCTTGTACAATTTCAATTCCTTATGGTTCGATTAAAAGTCCCTGTCAATCCGATACGCTGTTTGGCTTTTATATTTCAATTCCTTATGGTTCGATTAAAAGTAATGAAAACAGCAGCATCTTACATAAAAAAGAAATAATTTCAATTCCTTATGGTTCGATTAAAAGTTTTATTCCGCATTCGGTTGAAAGTTGCAAATCGACATTTCAATTCCTTATGGTTCGATTAAAAGGTGTTTTGCGCTTTTGACCAACAAATGTATTTAATATTTCAATTCCTTATGGTTCGATTAAAAGTACAACTTAATTATTCAGACTACAAAGCTGAATTATTTCAATTCCTTATGGTTCGATTAAAAGCCGCATTTTGGTGGTTTCCATTAGTCTTATTCGTTGATTTCAATTCCTTATGGTTCGATTAAAAGCAAGGGTAAGAAATTATATTTTAAAATATGCAAAATTTCAATTCCTTATGGTTCGATTAAAAGTTTTTTTATTAGTTTTTATTACAAAACACTATTCTCATTTCAATTCCTTATGGTTCGATTAAAAGATTCCACGAAGCAGGATTAAGACCGCAACGATGGGATTTCAATTCCTTATGGTTCGATTAAAAGCCTGTCGGGTATTCCTTTATGCCCTGTCTGGTCAAGTTATTTCAATTCCTTATGGTTCGATTAAAAGGCAATTTGCAATTTATAATATTATCTTTACAACAATTTCAATTCCTTATGGTTCGATTAAAAGCGTTAT
>SAAL01000046.1 GCA_009929445.1 Bacteroidia bacterium | reverse complement strand
TTTGAAAACTTCAAATAATTTTTGTAACTAATAGAATTACAGAGAATTAAAAATAAATTCCGGCAAAATTCGATTTTTGTCGGTCAATAGTGATAAAATTTTATAAAATTATTCATTTTCTATCATCACATTTTTCAGCCTTCTTTTGATATCATTGTGAAATTGGACAACTGAAACACTATCAGCAGATGGTATCGGGTAGTTTGCAGTATTTTTTAGAAAATCGTTCGACGGAATGAGATAATATTGTCGTTTATGGTTGACAGAGCCTTTGAATACGTAAAGTGGTGTAATTGAAACGGCTGAAATGTACTTTTTATCTTTATTTATTTTTATATGGGCAAGCAAGCCGCCGTTCCGGTAAATATCTGTCTGATTTGAAATGAAATTTCCAAGCGAATAAAAAACCGGAACAAGTCTTCCCTTTTCTTTGTTTTCGATAAATCTGACATTCTGGACCACGTGCGGGTGACTACCTATTATCAGATCAACTCCATGCCCGACACAAAAACCGGCTATTTCATCCTGATCTGCGTTGGAATACAAATGATACTCATACCCCCAGTGAGCCAGCATAATGATGATATCGGCTAATAATTCCCTGGCTTTGCGTATATCACTCAGTACCTGTAAAGAGTCAAACACGTTGACAACGTTCGGTTTTTTCACTATCAATCCGTTTGTACCATAGGTAACATTAAGTACAGCTATTTTAATCCCTTTAATATCAATCATCAGTGGATAATGTGTATCGTGCTGGTCCTGATTTATGTAGGCGCCAACGTGACGCATTCCTTCGTTCCGAATAAGTTCAATTGCCCTTTCCAATCCCCTGCTTCCTCTGTCAAGTACATGATTATTAGCCATTTGAATGACATCGAAACCTGTTTCTTTCAGAGCGTACAGAAGTTCGTCGGGTGCAGAAAACCGCGGATAACCCGAAAACGGTTTACCTCCCAGCGAAGTTTCGAGATTGCAAAATGCTAAATCAGCTTTTTGAACGGTAGTCTTTATATACTGAAAACAAGGGGTATAATCAAGCAAATTGGTTTCCGGAACGTATGCAGCATACATTTGGGGCATGTGATGCATGACATCTCCTGCAAAAATCAGAGTTACCGATTCGGACTGAACGGGCTCCGGTTTTTTGATATTTTCCCTTGGTGTATTGGGAGTACATGACCACAGGAAAATAATCAGGAAAAGACTTTCAAATTTATTCAATGAAAAAAAGATTAAAAAGTCCTGAAACCAACTTTGAGAAAAAAAGTGAGAATATGCTGTGAATCGACTCAAATCAAATCAATAAATCACAAAAATATTCCTTCTGGTATATGTGGAAATCAGGTTTATACCTCCATAGCTCCTACTATTTCCCTGGCAGAAACAAATCCGTTTTCATCCAAATAGGCATTTATTCCTTCAACGATTTTTACAGAAATGGCCGGATCGATAAAACTGGCAGTTCCAATCTGAACTGCCGATGCCCCCACAAGCATAAATTCAATAGCATCATTCGCATTCATGATACCACCCAGACCCACTACAGGTATTTTCACAGCATTTGCTACCTGCCATACCATTCGAAGTGCTATGGGTTTTACAGCCGGACCCGAAAGACCTCCGGTAATGGTTGACAGTACGGGCTTGCGTGTTTTTGCATTCACAGCCATCCCAAGCAGTGTGTTGATCAGCGAAACACTGTCAGCACCCTCATATTCTACTGCTCGCGCAATTTCGGCCACATCTGTCACATTGGGCGAAAGCTTGACCATCAGTTCCTTGTGATACACTTTTCTTACTGCCTTTACCACCTCTGATGCAAGCGGACAGCTTACGCCGAAAGCCATTCCGCCTTCTTTCACATTCGGACAGGAAATATTTAGTTCGATGCCCGGAATTTTGTCCAGTTCGTTTATTTTTTCAGCAATTTCCACGTACTCTTCGATACTTGAACCTGATACATTTACAAATATACTTGTATCGTAATCTTTAATGTCCGGATAAATGTGTTCGATGAAGTATTGAGTGCCTTTATTCTGCAGCCCAACAGCGTTCAGCATACCTGAGGGCGTTTCTGCCATGCGCGGATAGGGATTTCCCTGACGTTCGCGAAGTGTGGTACCTTTTACAATAATACCCCCTATTCGCGACAAATCCATGAAATCCAGAAACTCTGTACCATAGCCAAAAGTACCCGATGCTGTCATCACCGGATTTTTCAATTGAACTCTTCCTAATTGTGTGGTTAAATCTGCCATTTTAATTTTGTAACATTAAATATCGGACCTTCGGTACACACGCATAAATTTCCTTCGGTAGTATCGGTGACGCAACACAGACAAGAGCCAATGCCGCATGCCATCGTATTTTCGAGCGATGCTTCGCAAAAAATGCCGTTTTCCTGCGCATAGCGGGATACGGCTTTCATCATGGGAGTTGGTCCACAGGTGAATATATAATCGAAATCAGGGGTATTTAAGAGTGAATGCTGAGTGATATAACCCTTTTCACCATGTGTTCCATCTTCGGTAGTGGTAAATACATGGCCGTACTTCGAAAATTCATCCAGTTGAAGCAAATCCTCCCGGGAGCGGGCACCAATCATGAAATTACATTCAAAGCCTTTCCTGTAAAGCCATTCACCATACATCAGCAGGGGAGCAACTCCCACACCGCCTCCAATCAACGCAATTTTTGCATTTTTCACAGCCGGAACTGTAAATGTATTTCCCAGCGGAAAAATCATATTCAGCATGTCGCCCTGCCGGAGTGAGGCCAATTGACGTGTGCCTGCACCCACCACCTGGATGAGCAGCCACAATTCATTTCTAAGGGTATCTATAAAATTGATGGAAATGGGTCGTCTTAAGAAAGTTTCTGGTGAGCCGTCCACCCGCACTTCGGCAAACTGACCGGGCAGGACAGGCGGTAATTTTTCGCTGTGAGTGAGTTTCAATAACACATACTGATAATTCAGGCGAACATTATCCACTACCGTTAAGTCAAGAATGAATTTCTTCATCGGTTCATGAGGTATTAATTATGTGCAAAACTACAAAAAACTAAGCACATAAACAATCTGTCAATTTTTTATTGAAAACAGAAATATCGGGCTATTTTGTTTCGAATTCCTGAAAGGTATTGTCATCATAATAAACGATGATTTTTTTAACAAGTTTAGGGAGTGGTTGTACTTTCAAATCAGATTTTTCAAGTGCAGTCGGCATTTTCTCCGTTTCTTTCTGAATGACTGAAATTTCAGCACCTGATTTTTCAGTATTTTTATCATCATATATCACTGATTTACTTTCTGTTATCTCAGATTCTTCGAAAAGTGAAAGTGTCTGAGATTGCTTTATTCCACGATACATCGGACCAACACCCAAAATAAGCCAGTCTGAGCTTATTGTCCGGTACCTTTCCAAAATTCTTTTCAGCACTTCGAGGCTCGGATTGTTTCTTCCGTTGAGTATATGCGATAAGGTCGGACTTTTTATTCCAATTTCTGCAGCAAACTGTGTTGCATTCAATCCTACCTTGTCCATTACTTTTTCGATACGTTCTTTTTCTGTTTCCATAATCAGTGATAGAAATGTAAAACATTATTTTTGTGTAATTGCAACAAAGATATGTAAATAAAATTACATTTGAAAATTGTTTACAAAAGTATATGCAAGGTTGCATCATTTACATTTGTATATTAAATGTAAACATTAGGATTATACTGATTAATTTCAGTATAATGCTGTAATTCTTATTCTTATATAAATAAATATCATTTAATTTAATAATTAAATTTTTGATTGATATAATTATATTTAATACTGCTGATATTCTGTGTATTATATTATTTTATTGATGTATTATCAGTCATAAAGCACTACAATTTACAAAAGTAAAACAATATTTAAATATACAATTTATATATATTTATTATTTCACTGATTTTGTGTGTATTATATGTCTGAATAATCAATGCAGGGCTTTTGAATTTTGCTTCTTTTACAAAAATACATCTGATTACTATTGTTAATTATTCTGCTGATAAATGATTGTTTTTTATAGAAAAATTCTATCATTTATTTTTGTAAAATTACATTTGTATTTACTTTTGTGTTGTAATTTGTTTTACAATTATAAACAGTGAACATTGGAAAAATAAATAAATCAC
This sequence comes from Bacteroidia bacterium, assembly GCA_009929445.1. Classification (GTDB taxonomy): domain Bacteria; phylum Bacteroidota; class Bacteroidia; order Bacteroidales; family Paludibacteraceae; genus UPXZ01. Next base: position 25,029 of record SAAL01000046.1, on the reverse strand, counting down.
AGGAAGTACATTTATCTTATTGATTAAACATTTTTTACGTAAACTGTCATATGCTCTGATTCAGAAAGCAGGCACAAATGATAAAAAACAATTATTTATGAGGATGAATACAGGATTTTTCGGGTGGTATATTGTTGTAATTCTGATTTGAAGAAAATCCCGGTTACGAAAAACACTACTAATAATATGAAATTCAGTTATTTATATCAGTTTTAACCTCATTAGAATTGAATAAATATAAAATACTTGTAATCCGGGAAGAAATATATTGCTGAAAACAATCTTTTTATATTGAATAATATTATTTTTCTATACAGGAATTTTCTACAATGTTAACCGGACAGTAATAATGACTTGTTATTCTTTATTGATGCTAAAATGAATTGCATAAAAAAATCCGGACAAATTTTGTTGTCCGGATTTTTTAGATATTATATTTTCTTTATTCCACTAATTCACTTTGGCATCGCCCTCTCCTGCCAGATCGAGGTCAACAAGAATTCGGCCGCAATATTCGCATACAATAATTTTTTTGCGGGATCTGATATCGAGCTGGCGCTGAGCCGGGATTTTATTAAAGCAGCCACCGCAGGCATCGCGCTGAACAGACACTACAGCCAAACCATTACGGGCATTCTTGCGGATTCGTTTGAAAGCTGTTACCAAACGCGTCTCAATCATTGATTCAATTTTCTTTGCACGTTCCCGAAGCTTTTCTTCTTCCTGCTTTGTTTCAGATACGATGTCTTCCAGTTCGGCTTTCTTCTGATTCAGGTCCAGCTTACGTTCAGACAACTTATCGGCAGTTTCATTTTTTTCGTTCTTTTTGTTTTCAAGTGAAGCAGTAAATTCACGAATACGTTTTTCTGACAATTCGATTTCTAATGTCTGGAATTCAATTTCTTTTGACAGGTTATCAAATTCACGATTATTCCGAACATTGTTTTGCTGTTCTTTGTATCGTTCAATTTTAATTTTGGCTTCTTCAATTTCCACTTTTTTGCCGGTAATCATCGTACTGATTTGAGCTATTTCAGTTTCATAGTTTTCCAGGCGAGTGTTCAAACCTACTATTTCGTCTTCCATATCCTGAACTTCAAGCGGAAGATCGCCGCGTAGAATTTTTATTTCATCAATTTTCGAATCGACTTTTTGAAGCTCATAAAGGGCTTTCAGCTTTTCTTCAACCGTAATTTCTTTTTCAGTTTTGGGTTCAGTAGCCATATAGTTATAAATATTTTATTGGATTTGTGTTCACTTCCGAAATTCGGACTGCAAAGTTAGGAATTTTTTTTGTAATTATCTCATAAAAAACATCTTTTGTGTATTGTTCGCTCTCGTAATGACCGATATCAACAATCAAAATTTTGTTTTCTCCGTTAAAAAAATCATGGTATTTAATATCTCCGGATATGAATACATCGGCTCCTTTTGATATTGCATCGGGTATGAATTCGCTTCCGGCTCCACCGCAAATGGCTACCTTTTTTATCTTCTTACCATGTAAAGGTGAGTGACGCAAGGTTTCAAGAGCAAATGCATTTTTCAGTTCCATCAATAAGTCCATTTCATCTGTTTCGTGCTTCAACTCTCCCACTATTCCGGATCCAACTTTATTCCAGGTATTTAAAAGGGGTATGATATCGAAAGCCGGTTCTTCGTATGGATGAGATTGAATCAATGCGTTCACTACCCTTGTTTTTAAAAATACGGGTAGAATGACTTCTATTCTAGTTTCAAATTCGGTATGAAACTCATTTGGTTGTCCTGCAAATGGATTGGCATTATCTGATGGGCGAAACGTGCCGGTACCGTTGGTGTTAAAACTGCAACTGTCATATTCGCCGATTTGTCCTGCACCAGCATTAAATAAAGCATTCCGAACAATATCCGCATATCCGGTCGGAACGAAAGTCGCCAGTTTCAGAAGCATACCTGTTTTTGGAATCAATACCGAACGTTTCTGCAGATGAATTTTATCGGCAATTTTTCCATTTACACCATTCAAAACATTATCTATGTTGGTATGAGCTGCATAGATTGAAATATCATTCTTAATGGCTTTAATGATACAACGCTGAATGTAATCTTGTCCTGTTAAATTTTTTAATCCTCTGAAAATCAATGGATGATGAGAAATAATCAAGTTACAGTCGTGTTGAACAGCTTCGTCGATAACTGCCTCGGTAATATCAATGGACAGCAAAACTCCTGAAACCTCCATTTCGTGGTTACCCACCAACAAACCGGCATTATCATAGTTCTCCTGCAAAGCCAGTGGAGCTGCGTCTTCAATCAGAGATGTAATTTCTCTTACTGTCATCGGTTTAATCAGAAATTATGTTCGTTTTTTTGCAGAAAACTTAACCTTTTCCCTTTTCAGAAAAATCATTTTTTCCGGTACTTCATTGCTGATTTATCCACCCATTTTACGGTTGGTCATGGATTTCTGAGCTATTTTCGGTTGTTTAACCTGAACTTTTGGTTCTTTTTTGGCTGCTGCAGGTTTGGCATCTTTTTTACCTTTCTCCTTCACTTCCAATTCTTTTTCCGGATGCTCTTCAGTTTCCTCTTCTTTTTCCACAAATTCAGTGATATTACTCTCTATCAGCAGGTTGTACCAGTTGATAAGCTTTCGGATATCACTTGGATAAACTTTGTCCTTATCATATTCGGGCAAAACCTCTTCCATGTATTTTCTCAGTTCATCATTTTCCGATTTCGAATCGATGGAAGCTTTCAGACCATTTTCTTTCGATTTAACTTTTTCGAGTACTTTGCCAAGCGGAACTTCTTCGGTTTCAGTAAAAATGGCAATGTCGCCAAGCGAAACAGCTTTGTCTTTGGCATATGTAGGAATTCGTTTACCATCGATGAGCGATTCAACTATCAACATGTTTTTACCCTGAGAAACCAGTTTGTAAAGACCCGGTTTGCCGGTAATGGATAATATTTCTTTAAGCATAATGTGTAAATTAATGTATTAACTTATCTGATGTTCAATTGATTTATTTCGGAGAAAAAAATGATCTGATAAAAAATCAGACCAAATTCTGTACAAATATAAGTATTTTTTTTGCAAAATCTTTTATTCAATTACATTAAAAATCGTGATAAATCCTTTAATTTGATTTTTCCTTCGTATATGGCTTTTCCGAAGATGACTGCCGGTACACCGCAATCGTGGAGTATTTCAATATCAGCTATAGAACTTACTCCCCCGCTTGCTATCAAAAAAACGTCAGGCAGTTTGCGAATGATGTCTCTATACAACTCTATTGATGGCCCTTCGAGCATCCCGTCCTTGCTTATATCGGTACAGATTATTTTTGAAATTCCTCGTTTCTGATAGGTTTCAAGGAATGGAATAAGCTCAATATCAGTATCTTCCATCCATCCGCTTACTGCTATTTTCATATTCTTCACATCAGCTCCCAGAATGATTTTTTCTGAACCGTACTTTTCTATCCATCCAGTAAATATTTCAGGATTTTTAACGGCAATACTTCCACCGGTCACCATGGAGGCTCCACATTCAAATGCAATACGCAAATCATCATCCGATTTGAGACCACCCCCAAAATCCACTATTAAGTCTGTTTTCGAAGTAATTCTCTCCAGTACGATATAATTGACTATATGTTGTGCCTTAGCACCATCCAGGTCAACCAGGTGCAACCTGGAAATGCCCGCATCCTGAAACATTTTGGCAACTTCGATTGGGTTTTCGTTGTAAATTTTCTTTTGTGAGTAGTCGCCCTGAGTGAGTCTGACACATTTACCATCAATTAGATCAATGGCAGGAATTATTTCTATCATTGTTTTTCTTTTCCTTCGTAATAATTAATAAATGCATGATTAACAAGTCTTTTTCCACCCGATGTGGGATAATTACCTGTAAAATACCAGTCGCCTGTATGGTTCGGACAAGCTGCGTGCAGACCTTCAACAGTTTGAAAAACAAGATCCACAGGACATTCCACATCTGCGGGAGTCAGGATTTCTGCTATTTTTTGTGAAATTTCTTCCTGAGTAAACGGTTCGTAGATTTTAGTTACATAATTTACTATTTTCTCTTTTACTTCGTTTTCCTGTGATTTACATTCCTGATAAACTTCGTCAATCAGTTTTTGTCTGCCGCTTTCTTTAAGCAGGGCTATAGCAGCTCTGAATGCACAAAATTCGCTCATTTTTGACATATCGATTCCGTAATAATCCGGATACCGGACCTGTGGTGATGACGAAACTACAACAATTTTTTTGGGTTCAAGCCGGTTAATTATTGATAAAATACTCTGTTTCAGTGTAGTACCTCTCACTATAGAATCATCAATGACTATCAGATTGTCTTTTTTTCCGCGTCGGATTGAATTCCAGGTAACGTCGTAAACATGTTTCGCCAGGTCGTTTCGTTCTTTATTCTGCGATATGAAGGTGCGAAGCTTAATGTCTTTAATCAATACTTTCTCTACATGAGGATCTTTTCCGGTTATACTTCTGATACCTTGTGTCATGCCGTAAAAAGCAACTTCAGCGGTATTTGGTATGAAAGAAAAGACCGAATTCTCAAGGTCATAATCTATACTTTTAAGAATTGGTTCGGCAAGAGTTGCTCCTAATTTTTTCCTTTCGTTGTAAATTTCCACATCACTGCCTCTTGAGAAGTATATTCTTTCGAACGAACAGGCTTTAATTTCGGCAGAGGGAATTCTAATCGTATCGAAAAGGACGTTTCCATTCTTTTTAATGATCATGATTTGGCCAGGTTGCAGTTCCCTGATATCTTCGGTTTTGACATTCATCACTGTTTGCAGGGGAGCTCTTTCTGAGGCAACTACAACGATTTCATCATCCTGGTAGTAAAAAGCAGTCCGGATTCCATCCGGATCGCGAAATACGAACGAATCTCCATGTCCAAGCATACCGCAAATAACGTATCCACCGTCCCATTTTTTCTCAGATTTACGTATGAACGACGGGATATCGAGTTGTTCCTCAATTTTTTGGGTGATAATTTTATCGTTTGAATACCTTTTTCTGATTTGCTCGTATTCTGCCTGTACTTCGTTATCCAGTTTATTCCCAAGCGATTCGAGCATCAGAAAAGTATCTGCTTTATCACGCGGATGTTGTCCCTGCTCAGTCAGATTTTCGAAAATCTCATCTACGTTTGTCAGATTAAAATTCCCGGCCATTACCAGTGTGCGGGCTTTCCAGTTGTGTCGACGAAGAAAAGGATGTACATATGAGATACCGCTTTTTCCGGTTGTACTGTAACGTAAGTGTCCCAGGTAAAGTTCCCCGGCAAAAGGGAGGTTTTCTTTTGCGAATGCCGGATCGTCAACAAGTCCGTTGATTTTTTCAATTTTTTCGTTGATGTTGGCAAATATTTGCTGAATGGCATTTTTTCCTTCCTCGCGTTCGCGCCAGATGTATTCTTCTCCCGGAGTGATATCGAGTTTCAGAGTGGCTATTCCGGCTCCCTCCTGCCCCCGGTTATGCTGTTTCTCCATCAGCAGATACATCTTGTTGAGTCCGTACTGCCAGGAATCGTACTTTTTCTGATAATAATCAAGAGGCTTCAGAAGCCTTATCATTGCTATTCCACACATATATCTTTTATTCTACAGTAACTGATTTAGCTAGGTTTCTGGGTTGGTCCACATCACATCCTTTTACAACAGCAATGTGGTAAGCCAGCAGCTGCAGAGGAATTACCGAAAGTAAAGGTGTAAGGCATGTTTCTGTTTTAGGGACTTCGATGCTGTACGATGAGAGTTTTCTGACAACTTCGTCGCCCTCGGTGACTATGGAAATAATTCTGCCTTTTCGGGCTTTGATCTCCTGTATGTTGCTGATTACCTTTTCGTATGTATCTGACTGAGTGGCAATGGCTATAACCGGCATTTCATTGCTAATTAGCGCTATCGGTCCGTGTTTCATTTCGGCAGCCGGATAACCCTCAGCATGTATATAAGATATTTCTTTCAGTTTCAGAGCGCCTTCCAGTGCAACCGGAAAATTGTAACCACGACCCAGGTAAATACAATTACTCGCATAGGTAAATGTCTTAGACATTTCGGCAATCTGACTGTTTTTCTGGAGTACTTCACTGATTTTATCAGGAATAAGACTTAGTTCTTTAATTAATTTCAGGTACTCTTCGTTTGAGAGAGTTTCTTTTTCCTTCCCTATCAGAATGGCCAGCATGGTCAACACGGTAACCTGAGCAGTGAAAGCTTTGGTAGATGCCACTCCTATTTCAGGTCCGACGTGGGTGTAGCACCCTGAATGAGTGTTTCGAGGAATAGATGAACCAACTACATTGCATATCCCAAATATGAATGCACCGTGTTGTTTGGCAAGTTCTACAGCGGCGAGTGTATCGGCTGTTTCGCCCGATTGGGAGATGGCAATTACAATATCATCTTTGTTGATTACCGGATTCCGGTATCTGAATTCGGAGGAATATTCCACTTCTACCGGAATGCGCGCAAATTCTTCGATGGCATACATTCCAATTTGAGCAGCATGCCAGGATGTTCCACAGGCAGTAATGATTATTCGTTTGGCATTCAGAAATTTGTCCCTGTTATCGATAAATCCGGCTAACGTAATGTTATCAGAGTCCACATTCACTCTTCCACGCATACAGTCATTGAGTGTTTTGGGTTGTTCAAAGATTTCCTTGAGCATGAAGTGAGGATAACCGCCTTTTTCCAGCTGACTCAGTGTCATTTCGAGTTTCTGGATGTGAGGTGTTTTTTCGATATTCCCGATAGTTTTGATCTTGAGCGGCTCGTTGCGCATTATCGTAACTATTTCTTCTTCACCAATGTAAGTAACCTTATTGGTGTATTCTACGATGGGTGTGGCATCAGAGGCGATGAAATATTCATCTTCACCTATACCGATAACCAGTGGACTGCCTTTGCGGGCTGCTACGATTAAATCCGGATTATTTTTTTCCAGAACTGCAATTGCATAAGCACCAACCACCTGATTCAATGCAAGTTGTACAGCTGTTGGCAGATCGGAGTTATTCGTTTTCTTCATGTATTCAATCAGCTGCACCAACACTTCCGTATCAGTCTGACTCTGAAATGTATATCCTTCTTTCATCAGCCCTTCTTTCAAAACGGCATAATTTTCGATAATTCCGTTGTGAATGATGGCAATTTCTTCGGACTGCGAATAGTGAGGGTGAGCATTTTTTTGATTTGGTTCACCATGAGTAGCCCAGCGTGTGTGAGCTATTCCGATAGTGCCACTTATATCTTTTTGTTCTGCAAAATGCTCTAATTCAGATACTTTTCCTTTTGCTTTATATACTTTAAGGTTCTTGTGATTAATGAGAGCTATTCCGGCGCTGTCATAACCCCGGTACTCAAGCCGGTGAAGTCCTTTTATCAGAATAGGATAAGCCTGTCTGTTACCAATATATCCAACTATTCCACACATATTGTTGTCAATTTTTAATTAAAAAAAATCGTTTAAGTTTTAAATTTTTCTAATGCCAGTTTCATCATTTCGCGGTTGGCAAACCCACTGAAGCGTATATATCCTTCTCCGTTTTTTCCAAAAAGTACTCCGGGCGTTACAATTATCTTTTTCAAATAAAGCAATTCGTTGAAATAATCCCACGATGAACTGTTTCCGGGAGTTTTCATCCATACGTAAGGTGCATTTACTCCGCCATAAACCTCATGCCCAAGAGCAATGAGCTGCTCGCGCAACATGGTAGCATTCGTCATGTAATAACTTATTTGCTCTTTTATTTGTCTTTCTCCTTCGATAGAATAAATAGCTTCTGCAGCACGCTGTACAATGTATGACACTCCGTTGGTGTAATAAGAATTTCGCCGGTTCCAGAGTTTTACAAGCGGAATGCTTTCACCTTCTTGCGTGTACACAGTTAATTCATTCGGAAATACGGCATATCCGCAGCGAAGGCCTGTAAATCCAGCTAATTTAGAATATGTTCGCACTTCAACGACCACCTTTTTGGCACCTTTTATTTCATAGATACTGCGTGGAATATCAGGCTCTGTAATAAATTCGCTGTAAACTCCATCATAAACAATAATACTATGATTTTCAATGGCATAATCCACCCATTTTTTCAGTTCACTTCTGTTCATAGCCGTGCCTGTAGGGTTATTCGGATTGCACAAATAGATAATATCCACCCTTTCTTTGGGTAAGTCCGGAATGAAATTATTCTTTTCGGAGCAGTGAAGATATACGATATGGCTCCATTGCTGTTTTTCGTTCAAATCTCCTGCACGTCCGCTCATGATTGTTGCATTTTCGTACACAGGATACACAGGATCTGAAATGGCAATTATATTGTCGCGACCGAGCACATGCCCTATATTCCCAATGGTAGATTTGGCACCATCGTTCACAAAAATAGTATCCTTGTCAATGGCAATTCCATTCGTTTTGTAGTTTTTTTGAATTTTGGAGATAAGAAAATCATATCCTTTCGGCGGACCGTATCCCTTAAAGGTAGAAGTTTTGCTTAATTCGTCGGATGCCAGATGCATAGCTTTGACTACTTCCGGAATTAATGGCAGCGTGACGTCACCCAATCCGATATTTATCAGTTCAGATTTAGGATTCAAAATCCTGTAGGCGTTAATTCTTTTTTCAATTTCATCAAAGCCGTATATTTCAGGAGTTTTGAGATAATTCTCGTTAGCTAAAGCCATTTCTTTTTCGAAAAATGTTTTTGAAACATATTAAACCGCAAAATTGCGATTTTTTTTCGGTTCTGTAAAGTTAAAAAATGTATTTATACAGCTGATTTTTGTTTCAAAGTGTAAGATTAACGAGTGTTCTTCCTTTCAGTTTTCCTTTGAGTATAAGCTGAATGGCATCAGGAAGTTCCTGCAGCATGATTTCGTTGTAAATTGACATAAGATGTTCGGGCTTCCACTCATTGGCCAGCCTGTTCCACAGGGTGGTGCGCAGTTTCATGGGGTAATTCTGGGCTGAAATTCCAATCAGAGAAATTCCACGTAAGATAAATGGAAAAACGCTCATATTCAATTCAGTAGAAGAGACACTTCCACAAGTTGTAACAGCGCCAAGCGGAAGTAGTGACTTCAGGATATTTTCGAGAATTGGTCCTCCTACAGCATCAATTCCACCGGCATATTTTGCAGAAAGTATAGGCTTTTTCTCCAGATTCAGGAAATCACTTCTCAAAATTATTTCTCCGGCTCCAAGGCTTTCAAGATACGCGAATTCGTTTTCCTTACCTGAAACTGCCACTGTTTGATAACCAAGGCGGCTGAGAATGCTGAGCGCCACAGAGCCAACACCTCCCGTTGCTCCGGTGACAATAATCTTTCCATCGGAGGGTTTTACAAGTTCCGAAAGCCGGGTGATGGAGATTCCTGCTGTAAATCCGGCTGTGCCGATTACCATCGCTTCTTTAAGCGATAATTCCTCCGGCAGTCGTACCACCCAGGATGAAGGCACCCGAATGTACCGGCCAAATCCTCCGGGGGTATTCATTCCCAAATCATAGCCGCTCACAATCACTTTATCGCCTGTTTTGAATTGTAGGCTGTCAGATTCCACAACTTCGCCGCTGGCATCAATGCCCGGTGTGTGAGGGTATTTTCGGGTTACTCCTTTGTTTCCGGTAGCCGAGAGGGCATCTTTATAATTCAACGAAGAGTAATGAACCCGAATCAACACATCGCCTTCAGGTAACGAATTTGTATTTAGTTCTTGAATCGACTGCACATAAGTTCCTTCATTTTCACTGACCACCAGTGCCTTGTAGTTGATATCTGATGTTTTCATCTGTAAATATATTTTTTTGAGTCAAATTAAATCACCACTCAATGATTTCATTTCATTGAATGATCGTAAAATTTCGTAATCTCATTTTTAGGGTGTTAAATAAAAAAAGTTGAGAATGCATCCCAACTTTTATGTCATTGATTAATCATTTATTAATTTCAGATTATTTTACAGGTTGATTTTGTGTATTCTGCTGTGGTTGAGCATTTTCACGCATGGAACAGGTGCCGTTGAAAATGGCATTCGGCTCCACAATGAGCGATTTAATTTTCACATCTCCGTTCAGTTCGGCTGTTGAGCGTAAGGTAAGCGAATGGCTTGTCATGATGTTACCAGTCACTTTACCGACTATCTCAGCGTTAGCACAGGTTAAAGAACCTTTCAGATTCCCTTTTTCGCCTATTACTACTTTTGATTTTCCGAAGATATCACCTTCTACTTCGCCATCGAGTCTGAAATCAGATTCAACGGATACTTTACCTACTATCTTGGTTCCTGCTGCAATTATATTGATGATGCCTCCACTTATCGGTGAAGATGTATTGCCTGATTCATCCTGAAATCTTGCCATAATATTTTGTTTTTAAAAATTGAAAATAAAGTTCAAAAGTAAGTATTATTTGTATATTAAAAAAGTTTTTTCAGGGAATTTTTATCAACACAAAAATTTTTGGTTACAAAAAGTGTTCTTTTCAATACTTTAAGCTATAATTCCGGTCTGGTTACATAATTCTTTTTAAGTCTGTTGTTTGATTTATAAACTGTCAGTTCGGCATCTTCGAGCAGGATTGATTTCGGGAAACGAACAGTGCCATCGGAGGAGGCGGTCATTTTATCTTCTACTCCAAGTACACGACGCATTGTTTTCAGGATTTGACCAAAATTGAAATTTGCAGTGAATGGAATTTCTTCGCCTGTTTCCACATTCACTTTTCGGTGCAGTTTCCCATCTGCATTCATTATGTAGGCGTATTCAAGCCCCTGCAGACTTGCTTCATCAATGAGCATTTTCTTTATTTCGGGGTAGCTGTAGGTTTGATTTCCGGTAAAAGTAATTACTCCCTCGGGTGAATTGCCGTTTTTGGCATTTCCGTTTGAATGTAGGAATTTTTTTACAGGCTGGCGTGTAGTCAACATGTTTTTAAGAATACCATCTTTTATCAAAAGAATGGTATCGGGAGGTACAACTGCCTGAATATCAATAGGTGCCAAGTCACGTTTCACACCCGGAATCTGTTGAGCGATTTTGCCGTAATTAATCATCATCGACAGTTGTTTGGAAATTATCCTTACTCCCGGCATGTTCTGATAATGATTACCGTTCGAAAAACGTGTTTTCGGCGAAGTGTACAGATTGTTGACTATTTGTTTGGCGACAGTTTCAACCTGTCCGTCGACTATCAGAAGCGGCCCCATATAAGGATCGTCCAGGTCTTCGGAACTATATTTTATTTTATACTCATTCACCATGTCGCTTACTGCTTTCTTTAAATCTTCAAAAGCTGGCAATTCTTCCGGATTATTCAATCTGAAGCTTCGGTAAGCGCCCACATCTTCTCCATCTTCAGTGACTCCCAAGAGTGTAATATTGAATCTGCCATCCTGTTTCGGATACCTGTAGATGGAGCCTTCGGTATCGTAATATCGTACTATTTCACGACTGAAGTTAAACGAAGTTGTCAGTTCGTCAACCAAAAGTTTTTCCTGATTGACTTTTTCGGTGAGAAGTTTTCCAATTTTCAACGAAAGTTGTTTTGCTTTGCTGAAATCGTAATCAGGTTTTTCAATATCCTGAATTAACACTGTAGGATTGCGTTTTTCGAAATCATCGAGAGCCAGTTCGTCGGCTTTTGAGTTTTCCTGTTTGAGCCAGGCCATTTTATCAACGTAATTTCTGGCAGCGTTTTTATATAATTCATCCAGATTCATCCAGATGGCCGTTCGGATAGCCATTTCATTGTTTTCCACCGGAAGAGTAAACCGATTGGTAGTGCTGGTGAAATTCTGTGTACGATGATAGTCGCCTACAAGCACCTGGCTGCCTGCATATATGGATTTTCGTGTATCTGTGAGTTCTTTTTTTACTTTTCCGAACGATGTGTTAAATGTAAATTCAATGTCTTTTTCGCCCGAGATAATGCTGATATAAAACGGACGAGCCAGGCTATCGCGTTTCAATTCGGCTTTTGAGCGGTCGGCTTCTGTTTTCATTGCATTTAAAAGTACATCGTTGGTTTGTGCAGCAGAAAAACTGACTACCGTCAAAAACAAGACAACAGCCAATATATTGTTCAATACGAATTGTTTCATTGATTAAATCTTTGTGAGGTTAATATCAGGGCCTTTCGAGAATGAACGGATCCATTTTCTGGCTATCGCCCGTTTTCTGGAATTCAAGTTCCTTAATCAGCATTGCAGGAGCCACAGCCGATACCGGAACGCTTCCGGACAATGCTCCGCACATGCCGTTGAAAATTGCATGTTCGCTGGTTTCGGCAAGAATTTGCGAAAAGGCATTCAGAGGAGTTCCTACAATGTTGATTCCACGCACCATTTCTTCCGGACGGCCATCAACGTAAACTCGATAAACTATCAATGGATTGAGATAGAAGGCATTAGCTGAGGCAGAACTCGTCATTGTTAATCCGCCACTCACTTTTTCTATTCTGTATCCGAATTTCAAGCCTCTTTTTTTCAATTCTTCCACAAACATTTCATGCATTTCTTTAGCTGTTACCGGTTTCGTACTTTCAATTATCATGTTTGACTGCCGGGTTTCAGTGCCTGCATTCAACACTCCACGTCCGTGACCGTTGGATTTTGAGAATCCCTCGATAGGGATACGACTCATCAGGAATCCGGTGAGTACTCCGTTTTTGATTACTTCCACTTTTTGTCCGCGTACGCCTTCGTCGTCGTATTTGTAGTCACCGCTGAGTATGGAGTTGCCATATTTGCTTCTGGTAGGATCAAATGTAACCGAAAGTCTTTGTGGAAGGACAGTTTCACCAATTTTTTTCTTCAAAGTCTGCGCATCCATACCCGATTTCATACGGGCACCTTCCACCCTGTGTCCGAAAAACTCGTGAAAGAAAACTCCGCTCACTTCGCCGCTCAGAATAACCGGACCGGTATAGCTGTCGATTTTTGGCGATTTTTTGAGTGTTGAGAGGTTTTGGCTCAGCTCCCGTGCATCCGAAAGAATTTTTTCTGAATCAGGCAGGTCGGCAACTTTCTTACCGAAGTAAGTTCGGTAATCCTGCAACATCATTCCGTCATCGGCCATGACGTAACCTCCCAGATAAATTCGAATGGAAGGATTGTTTTGGACAACCGATGCCCCATCGGTGTCAATAAAATATCCACGCGTAAGATTTGAGGTTACATTTACAAAATTGATCAACACATCTCTGTTGTCGCTCAGCACTTTAGACAGCTCGTTGGTTTTATTGATAAATTCATTTTCATCAAATCCTAAATCGGAAAAAGGAACTGGCTTTTCATAGTATTTAGATGCTTTTTCAATGGAAAAGTCAGGAGATTTATCTTCCTCGGCAGGACGTGTTGTTTGTTCGGTAAAGTTGGATTGAAGTTTGTCTTTCGCTTCGGAATAAGCCTGTTGCAGAGCACGCCAGAGCGAAAGTTTGATTTCTTCTTCAATGTCGGTATCCGGCAGGGCTACTCGTTTGATATTCTGCATATTGCCAGAATAATGCATATTATCAAACGCCGGACTGCCCACACGCATGGTGATGGCCATTGCCCGGCCTTTCTGATACCTGTTTTGAGTAACTGCACCGTTGCTTCCGGTAATATTATACGATTCGGAGTCTTCCACCCGGAGGCTGATGTAATAAACCGGAACGTCCAGCTGCTTCATTACCTCAAAATTTCTCATCAGTTCGTTTGTGAGTATTCCGGTGAGTTTATCCTGAGCGTATGAAGGTGATAATCCGCCTGTCAAAATGGTCAGGATAAATAAAAAAAACTTTTTCATTTACCGTGTAATTTTAGAATTTTAAAAAAATGCAACGACAGTTTCAGATTGTTTAAGGGTGCTGAAATCATTTTGCAGTGCACTTTTCTGCTTTTATTGGTTCGACGAGGCACAAAGATACAGATTAACGAAAACAATCGATTGAGATTTTGTCCGTTTTTTAAATAATTAATGGTTTTTACTTATTTATTTTTAGAAAAGTGGTAACTTTGTTTTTTATGATACCTCCAACCATAATGATACAAGGCTCTTCAAATAAAGAAAGATATTTCAACTTTTGCAATTCAGGCAAAAATGTTCCTTTATTTCTGCAACCGTGGTGGATGAATGCAGTCTGTAAAGCGAAAGATTGGTGGGAAGTATTTTTGTACGAAGAAAATGATGAAATAAAGGGTGTATTTATATGTAATATTGTAAAAAAAACGGGGTTGAAAATGATCATCCAGCCTCAACTGACTCAATACAACGGGATATGGCTGGATTATGGTAACGAATTGAGTGATAATGATAAAATTCATTTTGAAAAAAAAGCAATCGGCAACCTGCTGGTTCAGCTAAATGATTTTGGATTCGATTATTTCAATCAGAATTTTCCACTGAATTTCGTTAACTGGCTGCCGTTTTACTGGCAGAAATTTTCACAAACGACAAGATACACGTATCAACTTACAGGAATAAACAATCCTGAGGCATGTTTTGAAAAATTCAGCTACGCCAAGAAAAAACAAATCCGTAAAGCACAAAAAGAATTAACTGTAAGTACCAAAATGAGTGCAGAAGATTTCTACGTTCATCTTACAGCATATCAGACATCCAGAAGGCAGAAAATGATTTATTCCGATTCATTTTTTATGAATTTGTACAATTCCTGCAAATCAAAAAATCAGGGTGAAATAATTGCGGTGATTGATTCGAAGAGTGTTGTTCATGCTGCCCTCTTTATTGTCTGGGACAACCTGACCGGTTATAATCTGATTTCTACCATTCACCCTGATTATAAAAATTCGGGAGCATCCACGCTGGTCGTATTCGAAGCGATAAAGTATTTGTCAGACAAAGTACAAACATTCGATTTTGAGGGAAGCATGGATGCCGGAATCGAGAATTCATTCAGCCAGTTTGCCACCGTGCAATTACCCTACTTCTCGATTAAAAAATATAATTCGCTCACAGCCAGGGCATTATTCCCAATATTCAAGTTATGATTATTCCGGATAAAAATTCATACTTTCAAATGTTGGAAAAGTTTGAAATAGTACCATTCACTCAAACCAGGGGCTGGTATGATTTACATTCACTTTTCAAACCTGAAAAAATAATTTTCCTTGTAAACAACACCGATAATCCAACGATAGCATGCTTCGCTCACCGAAAAACTTTTTTAGGTTTATCAATGATTTTAATTGAAGGAGAGGCATACAAAAATGACCGGGCGTGCAATCTGAATGATGTCAGGAGTTTTTATAAACACCTCACCGAATCGGGTTTTCCGATTATAGAATCAACCTCCGGAGCAACTTACGATTTTGAGTACGAAACCGCACTGCGTCAGGCCGGATACCTGCGGCCGGTAGGCTTATTCAGTATGCCCTCAACAAAAATCATCAATCTACAGAATCCTGTATGCTATAATCAAAACTGGAAAAGAAATATCCGGAAAGCAAATGAAAACAACCTGTATTTTGAAGTAACTGAAAAAATTACCACAAAAGAGTGTGAAGACTTCCTTAAAATATACTCAGAAATGACATCAAGGAAAAATCTTTCATTCGGTTTCAACTCCGAACAACTTTTTCAGCTGCTATCAGATTCCACTCATTTTCAGCTGTTTTTTGTCAAAAGTTCATCTCACGAGCGTATTGCCTCCATACTGATTCATAAAGACATACACAGGGCCGGATTATTGTATGCAGCTACATCTCAGGCTGCATTAGAAACATCTGCCTCATTTTACATGTACGATAAACTTTTTGAATATTTAACAAGTGAGAATTTTCGGTTTTTCGACATGGAAAAACTAATCCCATCCGATGATGTCGTAAACCATGTATTTAATTTTAAGAATGGAATTCAGGGTACTCATATACAGCTCAACGGAGAATGGAGCTGGTATAAAAATTCATTCTATCGAACTGCCATGTATTTTGTTAAAAAATTTCTGGTAAAGAAAAGAGAGCTATGAAAAGCCAGAAATTACATGTTCTGCATCTCCCCTCCTGGTATTTACCGGAAGGGGGGCAATTTTGCAGAAATCAGGTTCAGGCCCTGAATGAAACCGGTAAAGTATATGCATCCATTTTGGCAAATGTGTCAATTTCGATCAGAAAATACGGTTTAAAAGCATTTGGATTTTCTAAAAAGTTCATTTTGAGTCGTGAAGATGGTATTGATGTTTTCCGAAACTATCACATCAGTTTTCCTTTTTTCAAAATTCGGGATGCCGGGAATTGGTCGAGCGAAACACTGAAAATGTTCGAAGCGTACTACCGGCAATTCGGCAAACCCGATCTGATACACGTTCATTCTGTACTCTGGGGTGGATATGCAGCCTCACTGATTAAAGAAAAACACAATATACCCTATATTATTACCGAGCACAGGGGGATTTTTGGACTTTCATGCGACTGGGCAAAAAATCAGTTTATTGAATGGCAAGATGAGTATATGCAACAAGCATTTTCCAACGCTGACTTAATAATCCCCGTTTCAGAAAAGCTGATACCAAAAATCAGCTCCTACCTGGACAGGCCAGTTCCGATGCGAGTAATTTCAAACATGGTTGATTCCGCTTTCTTTTACCCAAAGTATCAAGAAAAGAGTAAAGAAACTATTCAGGCTGTTATGGTCAATGGATTTACGTATGTAAAAGGTTATGATATTTTATTTCCGGCTTTAGATATTGCATTTGAACGTGTTGATAATCTTAGGATTACTATTGTTGGAGAAGATTTTTACGGAGAAGTTTTTGATAAGCAGTGGTCACAGGTCAGACACAAGAACAGAATTACTCTTGCAGGAGAAAAGGACAAATTCGGAGTAAGAGATGCGTTATGGACTGCAGATTTTTTTATAATTTCTAGTCGTGTAGAGTCTCAGTCCGTTTCCACTCTCGAAGCGCTTGCCACCGGACTCCCGGTGGTGTGTACAGAGGTTATTCCGGAAACGATTGTCAATGAGTCAAATGGTTTGCGGGTTCCGGTAGAGAACGTCGAGAAGCTCTCGGAAGCAATAGTCAGCATGTCGGAGAGCTATGACAGCTATGACAGATTGAAACTTTCGGGCGAAATAAAAAAAGTTGCAGACAAAAAGGTTGTTTCCGGCATGTTGATAGATGTATATCAAAGCATCATTAACAGCAAATGATTATTTCAGCATCTTCACCAGTAACATTCTGAGCCACTTGTGTTTAGCAGGAGGTAAGGAATAAACGGCAAAAGCTTCATTACAGAAAGGATAAGAGCGTAGAAGCTTCACTCCCCTGACAAACTGCGAAATGCTAAATTTTGGATAAACCGTTCCGGCTAATGCGTTCAGAAACTGCTTTGTAACCCCTTTATAAAAGTAATGTCTGAAATAATCAAATACTTTCTCTCTTATTAATAAAGAGTAGATTTCCGCCATACCCGCCCCCCGTTTTTCGAAACTCACATAAGAACCTTTATTACCTTCATTGTCAGTGTGTTTCTGGTGAAAATAGAATTGTTTTTTTATCAAAGCGAGATTTTCAGACCTTAGAATGGATTTAATCTGGAAAATAACATCTTCAGGTGTTGTAGTGAGCGTATCCACAAAATTAATCTGATTCAATTTCAGTAAACTTTTTTTGTATAAATTGCCCGTTACCCGAACAAACAATGCCCCCGGATTATTTTCATATCCAAATCCAATCAAATCCTTAAGAATAAAATCCTTAGAATACACAATGTCTCCATACCTGACAAAATCTTCTTTAAGATTCTTATCATTTTCCAGTAAACTCAACACAACATCCGCTTTTTTCTCAGTGGCTTCAGCATACAATTCTTCATACATGGTCAGTTCCCTATAGTCATCGTGGTCCGAAAAACCGATGAATTCGCCGTGTGCCATTTCCAAACCACGATTACGGCTTTTACCTATATGAAGGTTTTCCGTATTTTTCAATATAACAATTCTGTCATCCTTAGCTGCATATTCTTCGGCAATTCTGTCTGAACCGTCGGTTGGGCAATCGAGAACAAGAATTATCTCAATTTCGCGCAAAGTCTGGTTCACAAGTGTATCCAGACACTTATACAAGCGTTCGCCTGCATTGTGCACAGGGACTATGATGCTGACTTTTGGATTAGAAATTTGCAAGGTAATTTTCTTATTCGGATTTAATAATCAGTGAAAAAAAATGGTATCAACCTCATTTTCAAATACTTCTTTTTCTTTCATTATTTTTTCTCTGTAGTGAGTAAATGCATCGATGTGAGTTTGGTAATTATCAAGAATGTCTTTTATCGTTGATACAATTGAGGTAATTTCATTTTTCTCAAACTTATATTTATCAGCAATAGGTATATCTTCGAAGTGTTTGGCCGCACCATCTTTACCTGTAACAATACAACAATAATTCATTGCTGCTTCGCGTGGCATCCGGTCTTTGCCGGGATGATTTCCAAAATCAATATATAATTTAGCCTTACTAAAGTGTTTTTGCAAATCAATTCTATTCAGTCCCGAAAGCGGAATAAACTTATATTCAGGCATTTGAGCAATAATTTTATTCGTTACATTTAAGCCTTTTCTTGGATTATATAAAATTATATTTTCTTTTATTGATAGTTGCGAAAATGAGTTCTTGATAAATTCAGAATTTATGTAATCAGAAAGGGGCATTAATTTTGTAATATTTTTTGAAAGCAGAAAATTTCTGGCATATTCAGACTGATATAGATGTAAATATTCATTTTTTATTTTTTTCAATTTTCCTAATCGTGAAGTGCCGATTAATTGTTGGTGTCTGATAAATCTTGCATACACATTTCTGAGTGTAATATAAAATCCAAAAAACCTAAGTTGATTGTATAAAGTAGAATCGAGATAGAAATTATCAACAGACATCCACCAAAACATGCATTGTATTTTTTTCAGTGTATGTACGAAAGTAAATTCGGTTTCGGGGCATACCAACACGTTTTCACTTTTGTCAACCGGTCTTTCAGACATTTTTATAGAGTATTTTCTGAAAGTTTTTGGAACTTCAGAAACAGCATAATGATTGTCCTTCACATAAACTATAAAAGCTGACTTCCCTTTTTTAATCAGGCAATCCACCAATTGATGTGCCAACTCAGTACCACCGGTTACAATATCAGCAGGACAAAGAATATAAATTTTGCTGTCAGCATTAATTTTAATCATAACTTTCAGTTATTTTTTTTACTTTCGTTTTTGCTTCTTCAATCACATCTTTCATATCCATATACCGATATGTACCTAATCTCCCTACAAATGAAATCTTTTTTAATTTAGCTGCATCTTGCTGATATAGTTTCAGTTTTTCCAGATCATCCTTTAGCCTTTTTGGATAAAAAGGTGCATCTCCGAGTTCAGTTTCCCTACTGAACTCGTTAAAATAAACTGTTTTTTTGTGATTCTCCCAGGGTGTAAAATGCTTATGCTCATGAATGCGGGTATATGGTACTTCCACATCCGTATAATTAATTACAGCATTTCCCTGGTAGTCGCCAACAGCATAATGTTTTTCAAAAAAAACAGTTCTGTAGGATAATCTACCGTATTTATAGCCAAAGAACTCATCAATAGGACCGGAATAAAAGATATGGTCGAATTGGTTCATTTCCCATGATGAATCAAACTTTTTATTCAGCTCCACTTCAATGTTAGGAGCATTAAGCATTTTATCAAAAATTGCTGTGTAACCATCCTTCGGGATGCCCTGATATTGGTCCGTGTAATAATTATCATCGTAGTTAAATCGTACAGGAAGGCGTTTCAGCACACTTGCAGGTATCTCACGAGGCTCGCAGCCCCATTGTTTTTTCGTATAACCGTAGAAAAATGCCTGATACAAATCCTTTCCAATAAACTTTAGCGCTTGCTCTTCAAAGTTTTCAGGTTCTTCAATCGATTTATCAGCCAGCGAATTAATAAACTCGTTGGCTTCTGTGGGACTCATAGTTTTTCCAAAAAACTGATTGATTGTATGGAGATTTATAGGTAAAGAATATACTTTCCCTTTATAAAATGCTTTTACTCTGTTTACGTACGGTTTCATTTCACAAAAACGACAGATATAGTCCCATGTCTGCTTATTATCGGTGTGAAATATATGAGGACCATATTTGTGAACCATAACATTTGTTTCAAAGTCACGCTCGGTGTAACAATTGCCTCCAATATGATTCCGTTCGTCAATAACAAGTATTCTGTTATCAATCTTGAGACTTAACTGCTCAGCTATAACAGCACCTGTAAATCCGGCTCCAACAATTAAATATTTCATTTGTCAAATTTATTACTCCTGGAAGAAGCACTCTTCAAGAAGGTTAACACAAATTTAGGACTAAAATACTTCTTTTCAAAGACTTCTATATTATTTCTTCTCAATAGAAAATACATATAAGCAGAAACGAATGTTTCAATAATTATTGTGTTCCATGCAGTACCAATATATCCATAAAATTTGCTCATGGCTATATTTAATAAAAGTCCCAGAATACTTGCCGTAGCAGTTGCTCTGAAAAAAGTTTTATCCATATTCAGGTTCAACATCGTTTGAATACCAAAAACATTGCTCATACTAATGACAAAGGGAGCAAATGCCATTATTCTGAACGACAGGATTGCCTTGTGAAATTGACTGCCATAAAATAATTCAATAATGAATGGAGCAAAAATATACAGAGTCAATCCAGCAAAAAAAGTCAAATAACTGATTATTGGAAATATTTTTCTGATAACTTCCAAACCTGTTTCTCTGCTTTTCCCAAAAGCGTTTCCTATAAAAGGGAAAAAAGCGGTTGAAAAAGGTACGCTTATAACACTATTAATTACATTCAACAGGCTAATACTCACTGTAAAAAAACCAACATCAGCAGCCGAAGCGAAAAAACCAAGTACTACAGTATTGGTAGTAGTATATAGTGAGATTACGACAGTAGATATAAAGATTACCTTTTCGTCGAGCAACAACCGGAATGAATTTTTTAGTTTTACCCAACGGAATTTAAGATTAAACTTTTTGCAGGCATAAACCAACAGGAAAACTGAGCTTAATAATCCTAATACTACATTTAATGTGGGTAAAATGATATAATCCTCTTTGTGTTGAATCAACACAAAAATAAGAATCGTATTTATTAATCCTTTTAAAAAATTGAGTATTGAAAAGATTGAAAGTTGTTGTTTTCCCTGATAAATATATTGTGGAACTAATACAGATGAAATTGTTGAAATAAAAAGAGTTACAGTTACATATGTGTTCTGTTTGAGTGGACCGACAAATAGAACACTCAACACAAAAAGCAAACAACTAACAAAAAAAAGCAAGATTCTTGCATTTAAGATTTGAGAAAAGACAGTACTTACATAGTGATTGTCATCCGGATTTCTTGCAATTTTTCTGGTTCCTGTCAAATCAAATCCATACCCGATTAGAAGAGTGAAATAGGCAATAAAAGCAGTTGCATAATTGATTATTCCATAACTATCTGGTCCAATTATTCTGGAAACATAAGGAACGGTGATTAACGGAAAAACATAATTAACCAGTTGTACAGATCCTAATGAGAAAATATTTTTTAAAAGCTGGTTATTCTTCATCCTTTTTTTTTTGATTAGGGAACTTACTCTCATATCATTCAATCAACGTTCCTGAATACAAAGTTATTATTATTATTCGTTTTATCTTTTCTTTTCTAAAGAAAAATGGTATTTTTGTAGTGTTGATTGCCTGTCAAAAAAATACTTTACACATGAAAAAATCCATTTCTAAGTCCGCTACTCTTTTAAGTACATTCACCACCGGCTTACTCCTCACTTCATGCGCCACTCAAAAAAAGAGTGCTGAAAACGCTAAACCTCTCAACATCATTTACATCATGTCCGACGATCATACCCGTCAGGCTATCAGTGCCTATTCCGACCGGTATGGAATCACCACACCCAACATTGACAAAATAGCTGAGGAAGGACTTATTTTCAGCAACAGCTACGTGGCCAACTCCATTTCGGGACCAAGCCGCGCCTGCATGCTCACGGGTAAGCACAGCCATAAAAACGGATTTCGCAACAACAGCGACAGTTTCGACGGAAGCCAGCAGACCATGCCCAAACTACTGCAGCAAGCAGGTTATCAGACTGCCATGATTGGCAAATGGCACCTGAGTTCTGATCCTACCGGATTTGATTACTGGGATATCCTGCCCGGACAGGGAGATTACTATTCGCCCGTGATGTACACCAAAGACAAACGAACCACTTATCCCGGAGAATATGCTACCGATTTGATTACCAACAAAAGTATCAACTGGCTTGAACAGCGGGACAAGAGCAGACCATTCTGCCTGTTTGTGCACCACAAAGCCGTTCATCGGAATTTTATGGGCAACGTTTACTCCGACTTAACCGAATTTGAAGGAACAGACTATCCGCTGCCCGATAATTTTTTTGATAATTACGAAGGCCGTCAGGCCGCTGGCGAACAGGAAATGTCCATCGCAAAAGATTACTCGTGGGAATATGACCTGAAAGTAAAAAGTCCGGACGGAACTGCTGCCATTCACAAATTCGGGGGGTATGATAGAATGAATGAAAGCGAAAAAGCTGTTTGGGACAGCGTTTACAATCCAATTCAGCGCGAAATAAATGATAAAAACCTGAAAGGAAAAGAACTGGCTGTATGGAAATATCAGCGATACATAAAAGATTACCTGAAAACGGCCAAAGCCATGGACGACAACATCGGACGCCTTATCGAATACCTGAAAGCCAATAATTTGCTCGAAAATACACTCATTGTTTACACGTCCGACCAGGGATTTTACATGGGCGAACACGGCTGGTTTGATAAGCGGTTCATGTACGAAGAATCATTCAGTACACCCATGATTGTGAGAATGCCCCGGCGATTCCAGGCACGGGGTAAAGTGGACGAATTTGTACAAAACATTGACCACGCTCCCACTTTCCTTGAAATTGCCGGAGTAGAAATTCCGGCTGATATACAGGGCGAATCCTATTTACCCATTCTGAAAGGGAAACATCCGAAAAACTGGCGAAAATCGCTTTATTACCATTTTTATGAATTTCCGGGTGAACATGCCGTAAAAAGGCATTACGGCATACGCACCGAACGCTACAAACTCATTCATTTCTACAACGATATTGATACCTGGGAACTCTACGACCTGAAAAATGATCCTTCGGAAATGCACAATCTGATAAATAATCCCGAACAAGCCAAAAACATTCAGTTGCTTAAAAAACAACTTTGGGATTTGCAGGTAAGATACGATGACCCCATTCGGTTTCAATATCCGTTGAATTAGATTTCAGGAAAAAATGATTTCAATTTTGACATCATGAACAAAAAAAACATCCTTCTATCCGGATTCGGTTTGTTACCTTTTGGGGTGATTGCCGCTCAAACCGATAAGCCGAATGTAATCATCATTATGGCCGATGATATTGGCTACAGTGACATAGAGTGGCTGCAAGATTTGCCTGCGGTAAATACTCCCCACGTAAAAAAACTGGCCGATGAAAGTATCCGTTTCTCCAACGCACATGCAACCTCAGCCACCAGCACTCCGTCGAGATACGGACTGCTCACCGGCATGTATCCCTGGCGAAAGCAAGGTACAGGCATTGCAGCCGGCGATGCTGCCATGATAGTCCGGCCGGAACAATATACCATGGCTGATATGTTTCAATCTGCCGGATACGCCACTGCAGCAGTGGGGAAATGGCACCTGGGTATCGGTGCTGAAGCCGGAAAACAAAACTGGAACGGCGAAATTTCTCCCGCCCTGAAAGACATTGGTTTTGATTATTCGTTTATCATGGCTGCTACAGCCGACCGGGTTCCCTGTGTGTTTATAGAAAACGGAAAAGCAGTGAATCTCGACCCTTCTGATTCCATTCAGGTCAGTTACACTCAGAATTTTGAGGGAGAACCCACCGGAAAAGACAATCCGGAACTTCTCCGGTTGCATCCATCACACGGGCACGATATGACCATCGTAGATGGAATTTCGCGCATCGGATACATGAAAGGCGGACACTCCGCTCGCTGGCACGATGAAGATATAGCCGACAATATCACCCGAAAAGCAGTAGAATTTATCGGAAAAAACAAAGAAAATCCCTTTTTCCTCTATTTCGGGACCAACGATATTCACGTTCCACGTATGCCTCACGACCGTTTCAAAGGCAAAAGCGGTATGGGACTACGCGGCGATGCCATTCTGTCGTTTGATTATTGTGTCGGTAAAATAATGCACACCCTGGATAGCCTGAAAATAGCTGATAATACGCTAATTATTCTCACAAGCGACAACGGACCGGTCATTGACGATGGCTACAAAGACCAGGCGGTAGAACTGCTTGGCAATCATACGCCATCCGGCAAATTCAGAGGCGGAAAATACTCTGCTTTCGAAGCCGGTACACGCGTTCCGTTCCTGGTTTGGTGGAAAAACGGGATAAAAAAATCGTTTACATCCGATAGGTTAATCTCGCAGGTAGATTTGTTTGCCTCACTGGCATCACTTGCCGGAGGAAAAATTGAGCCTGCGGCAGCGCCCGACAGCCGGGATTTTTCAAAACTGCTTACGGGAAAAGGTAAAAAGGGAAGAAAATACCTCATAGAACACAACCAGGGAAACACACTTAGTGTAATTACCAGTAAAAATCTCAAATACATTGAACCTTCCAACCAGCCTGCATATAATTCCTATACCAACACCGAACTGGGCAATGCTCCGATAGATCAGCTTTATAACCTGAACAATGATGCAGGCGAAAAAAATAACCTGGCAATCCAAAAACCATCTACAACAAAAAAGTTTAAAAAAACGCTTGAAAGAGAAAAACAAAAAGGATATCTTCAGAAGTAAAAAACGTTTTAGTACATGACAAAAATTATATAGCGATATAATTATTTGATAATCAGCAAAATAACTGCCTTTTTATTTGGTAAAGACCTTGAAATTTTGTGTCTT
>SAAL01000139.1 GCA_009929445.1 Bacteroidia bacterium | reverse complement strand
TCGGAATTTATTTACACGAACATGAAAAGCCAATCAGAATACTCAACAATGGAAGAATGGCGAAAAGTTTCTTCAAATATGGTCTCACTTTTATTGCATCGGTGCTTTAAAATGCTGGTTTTCAATCAAATATAGATATTTTTAAATTTTTGTCATGTACTTAGAAAAACTTTATTAAAACTTACAGGATTATTTCTGTTATTTTTCGTTGGATGTACCCGCGAAGATGCATTGATTGAAATGTATTTATGAAGGATAAAATCATTTATCCGGCGTCAACATCCGGTATTCAAAAAAAATAATCCTCTGCAGGCATTTTGCCTGCAGAGGATTAACTTTTCCTGTGATCCCGGCGGGATTCGAACCCACGACCCACAGCTTAGAAGGCTGTTGCTCTATCCAGCTGAGCTACGAGACCATTTTTCAAAAAAAAAGTTTTGCAAAAGTACGTGATTTTTTACAACTAAGCAACACTTATCGCCAAAAAAGCAATCAGATTTCTCATTATTTGCCAAAAAATGAGTAATATTGCAACCTGAAATTTTTCAAACAATTATTCAGGATGAAGGTAATAAAATTTGGCGGTTCATCGGTCGGTTCGATTGAAGGAATATTAAGTGTAAAAAAAATTGCGGAATCGCAGCAAGAGTCGGTTGTGGTAATTGTTTCGGCATTATCGGGCATTACCGATCAGCTTTACGCTACTTCCAATATGGCTTCGCAGGGAAATGAAAACTACCTCACAGCTTACGAAGAAATGGTATCACGCCATTATCAGCTGGTGGAAGAGGTAGTCCCCGAATCAAGAAAAACAAAAACGATACAGAAACTGAACGAATATTTCAGTGATCTGACCAACATCTTCAGAGGCATTTATCTTATTAAGGATATTTCTACCCGCATTACCGATACCATTGTAAGTTACGGTGAAGTCCTTTCATCAGTCATTGTGAGCAATTTGATTGAAAATGCCACACATTACGATGCACGTAATTTTATCAAAACCGTCAATAAGTTCGATAAGCACATTGTTGATTTTCCAATTACCAACAAGCTCATTGCCGATACATTTAGAAACGTTACCGGCATTTCTGTTTGCGGAGGATTCATTTCTACTGATGTAAGTACGGGCTATATCACCAATCTGGGTCGTGGTGGTTCGGACTATACGGCTTCCATCATCGCATCGGCACTCAACGCTTCCAAACTCGAAATCTGGACCGACGTGGATGGGTTTATGACCGCCGATCCAAAAATCATCAGCAACGCTTATGTAATCGAACATTTGAGCTTCAGCGAAGCGATGGAACTATCCAACTTCGGTGCCAAAGTGATTTATCCA
Source organism: Bacteroidia bacterium (assembly GCA_009929445.1). GTDB lineage: Bacteria > Bacteroidota > Bacteroidia > Bacteroidales > Paludibacteraceae > UPXZ01. The sequence goes on along the minus strand of SAAL01000139.1, from coordinate 4,816 downwards.
CCCACCATTTTTCCGGTATATCATAAAAATATACCTGTAGAAATAAAAAACACCTTCAATCCCGACACTCCGGGTACGCTCATTTCCAGCGAAAAGAAACCGAACAAGAACGGAGAAACCAAAGCCATAAAAGGTATTTCTTCTATCAACGATACTTCCCTTATCACCATCCAGGGACTCGGTATGGTAGGTGTAATCGGAGTAAACTACCGCATTTTCCGCGCTCTGGCCAAAAACGGCATCAGTGTTTTCATGGTTTCCCAGGCTTCATCGGAGAATACCACTTCCATCGGGGTGCGAAACGCCGACAGCCGCATGGCAGTGGATGTACTTCGCGAAGAATTCAAAACTGAAATTGAACAGGGAGAAATCAATCAGATTTTTTCTGAAGACGATCTTGTCACCGTGGCAATAGTAGGTGATAATATGAAACGCACACCCGGTATTGCCGGAAAGCTTTTCGGCACACTTGGCCGGAATGGTATCAATGTAATAGCCTGTGCGCAGGGAGCCTCGGAGACCAACATATCTTTCGTCACCGACAGGGCGGTACTTCGTAAAACACTCAACGTCATTCACGACTCATTTTTCCTCTCGGAATACAAAGTCCTCAACTTGTTTATCGTAGGTGTAGGAACCGTAGGCAGCAGTCTGCTGAACCAGATCAAGAGTCAGCGCCAGAAACTGATGGATCAGAACGGACTGAAAATCAACGTGGCAGGCATCGCTTCCAGCTCCAAAATGATGTTTTCGCGCGCAGGCATTGATCTTGAAAATTGCGTAGCCACACTCAGAGCCGAAGGCGAGGAATGTAACACTAAAACCATACGGGATGAAATTTTGAAAATGAATATATTCAATTCCGTTTTCGTTGACTGCACTGCCAGTCAGGAAGTTTCGGATATTTATCAGTCGTTGCTTGAAAATAACATCTCGGTGGTTACTGCCAATAAGATTGCAGCTTCATCCGAGTATGAAAAATACATGAAACTCAAAGACACTTCCAGACTGCGTGGTGTGAAATTCCTGTTTGAAACCAACGTAGGAGCCGGTTTGCCCATTATCAATACAATGAACAACCTGACCAACAGCGGCGATCACATTCTGAAAATGGAAGCGGTGCTTTCAGGTACGTTAAATTTCATTTTCAACACCATAAGTGAAAATGTTACGCTAAGCAAGGCGATACGGATGGCTAAAGAATCCGGATTTTCCGAGCCTGATCCGCGCATCGATTTAAGCGGAAAGGATGTGATTCGCAAACTCGTTATTCTGGCGCGCGAAGCCGGCTATAAGGTAGAACAGGAAAATGTGAAGAAAAATCTGTTTATCCCCGATCGGTATTTTGAAGGATCGCTGGATGATTTCTGGAAAAAAATTCCGGAACTCGACGAGAAATTCGAAAAAGACCGCAAAGAACTTAGTACAGCTGGTAAATACTGGCGCTTCGTTGCCACCATGGACAGAGGAGAATGCAGCGTAGGACTTCAAACCATCGACAGCATACATCCGTTTTACGATTTGCAGGGCAGCAACAACATCGTGAGAATCACCACCGAGCGTTACAACGAATACCCGCTGATCATCAAAGGCTACGGAGCCGGTGCCAGCGTTACGGCAGCCGGAGTTTTTGCCGACATCATCAGCATTGCCAATATCAGGTAAAAAAATGATCTAAAATTTCTGCAACAAGGCGTTGAACTTGTTTTATATAAAATTATTTTTTTCAAAAAAAATTGTAAACCGAAATAAATACATGATTTCAAAATTTCATAATTCGTTTCGTCAACCAACAATTTTATTTCTCATTTTTGGATGTGTAATTTTTTTACTCCTTAATGTATCATGCCGGAAACAAACAGCTCAATTGCCAGCCAATAAAACTCTTGAAACAGATTCTACTGAGATAAAACTCCTTGAACTCAATAAAAGAATCACACAACTCGAAGACAGCGCTATTGTGGCATTTCTGGCGCTTCAGCCCGGGAGCTACACCAAAGCAAATGCAGGTTTCTGGTATCACATTCAGCAAACCGGCGGCTCCGGATATGTAGTCGATGATTCAGTAGCTGTATTCAGCTACACGGCATTCACACTTGAAGGTACACAAGTGATGCACGAAGAACTCAAAACTATACATTTTGGAAAAAAGGAGGCAGTAACCGGACTCGAGGAAGGATTAAAACTACTGAAACATGGAGGGAAAGCACGCTTCATCGTTCCCTGGTACCTGGCTTACGGCTCGCTGGGAAGCGGAAAAATTAAACCCTACACCACCCTTATTTACGAAGTGGAAGTACTTGAATAAACCATTTTTTTTAACACAAATAACAGCTCTGACACCAGATTACTGAAAATTAACTTTTGTATATCACGATAAAATCGGATATTTGCATCCAAATTCCAAACTCTATAAATTAGGAAAATAAATCTCTAAATGAAAAAGATTTTAACCGCATTTTTCTCCTTGTTTTTCATCATAGTATTTGCTGCTTGCGATAATACTAAAAGTTACTCCGAGCTTCAGGACGAAGAAATTGTCACTATTGAAAATTACATTAAGAAAAATAACATTCAGGTTGTTACCACCAAACCGGCTGACAATGCCTGGGGAACCAACGTGTACTATAAAACCGCATCAGGACTTTATATCCACATAGTTAACACAGGCGACAAAACCGATTCTCTGGTTGTGAATTCGACAGTAGGTTACAGAGTCATTGAATACCTGCTGGACGAAAAGAAAACCATTCAGTTCAAAAACTGGGAAGTGAGAGATTACAACAATCCCATTCAGTTTACCTACGGCAGCAGCACAGCCATTTCGAGTATCGGTACAGGGATGCACGAGGCAATCGGATTTATGAAATATAAAAATTCAGAAGCTAAAGTCATTGTTCCCTCCGGATTGAATATAAGCACCTACAATCAAAATGTAATTCCGGTTGGAAGCGACATCAAAATTACCGTAATTAATTAAACAAGAGCCCCTTCATAAGGGGTTTTTGGTTTCATATACACATACTTCATTTACAAATTTCTATGGCATTAGTTAAATCAATCTCAGGAATCAGAGGAACCATCGGCGGACGTGCCGGTGAAGGATTAAGTCCGCTTGACGTTGTAAAATTCACATCAGCCTACGCAGCATTTATCAAATCAGGCGGAAAATCGGACTCGCGCACCATCGTCGTAGGACGCGATGCGCGCATCTCGGGAGAAATGGTTAACAAACTGGTAGTGGGAACACTACTTGGAATGGGAATGAACGTTACCGATATCGGACTGGCAACAACACCTACCACCGAATTGGCGGTAACTATGGAAAAAGCTGCAGGAGGCATTATACTTACTGCCAGCCACAATCCGAAACAATGGAATGCACTGAAACTGCTGAACGAAAAAGGTGAATTTCTGAATGCCAAAGAAGGTGAAACCATATTGAAACTGGCTGAAGCCGAAGACTTTACATTTACAGATGTGGATAATATCGGTAAACTGACCGTAAAAGACTTTTATACGCAAAAACACATCGAAAGTGTTTTGGCACTTCAACTGGTGGACGTGGAAGCCATCAAAGCAGCTAATTTCCGCGTAGCAATTGACTGTGTAAATTCTGTGGGCGGAATTGCCATACCCGAATTATTGGAAGCACTCGGCGTTAAAACCTTAGAAAAACTTTACTGCGAACCGAACGGACATTTTCCGCACAATCCCGAGCCACTGCCCGAGCACCTGACAGATATTTCAGATGTGATGAAAAAAGGAAAATTCGATGTAGGTTTTGTAGTAGATCCCGATGTAGACCGTCTGGCCATTATTGCCGAAGACGGCAGCATGTTTGGAGAAGAATATACGCTTGTATCCATTGCCGATTACATCCTCCGGCATACACCCGGCAATACGGTTTCAAACCTGAGTTCCACCCGCGCACTGCGCGATGTGACACGAAAATACAACTACGAATACAATGCTGCAGCAGTAGGCGAAGTAAATGTAGTAGCTAAAATGAAAGAAACTAATGCTGTAATCGGTGGCGAAGGAAACGGTGGTGTAATCTATCCAGCGAGCCACTACGGACGGGATGCGCTGGTGGGTATTGCTCTTTTTCTTACCCATTTAGCCAAACAAAAGAAAACGGTTTCCGAACTCCGCAAGACGTATCCAAACTATTTCATGAGTAAAAATAAAATTGAACTCACTCCGAATATTGATGTGGACGGCGTACTGGCAGTAATTAAAGGCAGCTACAAACAATACGAAGTGAATGATATTGACGGAGTGAAAATTGACTTCCCGCAAGGCTGGGTGCATCTGCGCAAATCCAACACCGAACCGATTATCCGCATTTACTCCGAAGCAGGCACTCCGGAGCAGGCAGATAACTTTGCAAAAGCAATTATGGAAGAAATTAAGAGAATTGCTAATATCGCATAAACTGACTGAATTCAACTGTAAGTCTTACTAAATGAAATAAATAAAACGCCATGTAATGTGGCGTTTTTTATTTGAATTTTAATCCTTTTTTTCAATTTGTGAGCTTTTAAAGCATTGAAATATCAATTGATTTATTTTTAATCAAATTTTATTTTAACTTTGCAATAAATTTACAGCAAACTTAACGAAATTTCCTTTTTTAGAAAGTTACGGGTGTTCATGAATACGACAGGCAAACTCTTCACATTCACATCTTTCGGCGAATCGCATGGCAAAGGTATCGGCGGCATTATCGACGGATGTCCTGCCGGAATTGAACTGGATGAAACATTTATTCAGAATGAACTCTCGCGTCGTCGTCCGGGTCAGTCCATTATTT
>SAAL01000045.1 GCA_009929445.1 Bacteroidia bacterium | reverse complement strand
GAAAATGAAGGTTCAGAGCGTCTTTCTGTGAAAGGAGCTAATTTATTAGAACGCTGTTTTGATTCTTTCATTCGTAAGTATTGCTTGTTTAAAGGAGAGAGTGAATTAAATGTTTTCAACAATGATACTGCATTAAAAACGTTAGTAAATACTTTTTCGGGAATTAAGCAATTTGAAAAATTGGTAGCTTTAACGGAAGGTTTTGAACAGAAGTCGCTCAATGCTGTCAATAAAGAGATGCAGAATGATCAAAAAGTATCAAGAAAAGCGAGGGAATTAGATGCAAGACTAACCGTGTTAAATCGAGATATTTTTGATTGCAAGAAAGATATAGTAACCCAGGAGACTGCTATTAATGATTATACAGTCAAATTGGAAAACTTAGAACGCTATCAAGATACATCGGAATTATATCAGACCATTAAAGAACGAATCAAAACCTTATCCGAAAAGCAGGCCAGGTTTAGAGGAATGATAGCCTGCGATTATAACACGAATCTCTTAGATGAATATTGGATATTACGTCCGTTTCCTCAAATATTAAATGAATATCAGAAAAAGTCCTCAGCATTAAGCCGAGAAAAACGCAAACTCGACAAACAAGAAACTGAGCGTATAGCAAAAGAAGAAGGAAAGCGAGAAGTAATTGAACAAATACAAGAGCTTGCTAATGGAGCCACACCGCTTCCGTGGAACCTACCCGATAAAGAAACATTACAAGAAATGATTGACGAAGAGGTTTGTAAGGTTTGTGGAAGAGAAGCTCAAAAAGGAACATCTGCGTACGAGTTTATGGAGAATAAACTGAAAGAATACCTTCGGCATATAGAAATAGAGGCTAAATCAAAAGATTTTCCGAATACTGAAAAGAAAGTTCTTTTTCCCAATACTTACATTGATGAATTGTTCACAAAACAAATCCAAATGAGCGGGACTGTCGAAAAAGACATTTCAAGTATCTCAACTGATATTAGTGACCATTTGGCATTCATAAGCGACAGGAAAAGAGATTTGGATAAAGTAAACAAAGATATTCAAGAAGCTGAGGATGAGAAAAATCGTTTATTAATTCAATCACCGGGCATAACAGAGGACTTATTGGATAAAAATTTTAAAGACTTGAAAGGTTTTCTTGAAACAAAATCACGGGCGGAAAAACGAGTGGTTGAATTAAAATTGAAGTTAGAGGGATTAGAAAAGGAAAAAGAAGAAATTCAAGCAGAGTTTAATACGCTTGAGCCCGCTAACACAATGACGAAGGTGTATCAGCGAGTACACACCGCATTAAATCGTATAATGAAAGCCTTTGAAAATGCAAAAGAAACAAACGTTACCACGTTTCTTACTATGCTCGAAGAACAAGCTAATGGTTATATGAAGTTGTTGAACGAGAATGATTTTTATGGTATTGTTCATCTTAGAAGAACAGCTAATGGTTCTGCTCGAATTGAATTAATCAGCGATGATGGCTATACGATTAGCAATCCGGGTGGTGCACAACGGACAACAATGTATATGTCTGTTCTTTTTGCAATTTCTAAGATTACAACACTCAAAAGAGAACAAGACTATCCGTTAATATTTGATGCACCTACTTCTTCTTTTGAAGATTATAAGGAAGACGTATTCTACAATGTGATTGATAAAATTGATAAACAATGTATAATCGTAACTAAGGACTTGCTAATTAATGATGAGGCAACCGGACAGAGAAAATTGAATTACGACAAAATACAACAATTAACTTGCTCCGTATATCGCATAAGCAAAGCTGAAGGTTATAATCCGCTAGACTTATCAACTATTCAAACCAAAACAGACAAAATAAGATAAAATGGCAACAGAAAAACTATATGATTTGTGGGCAAAACGCAATCCGCAATGGGAAATACGTTACGAAGATTCTATTGTAAAACAGTTTTGTGAGTATGGGAGAGGAGCAACGTCAATGAGAGATGATAGAGGGAAGATTTTTGGTGCCGGTTATGAGATATTCATTATTGCATTCTTTATTGGTTTGTATTATGACCAAAGACGCCCTTTAATTAACGATAATCAAAAATGTAAAATTTTTGGTCAGCCAATTCAGTATTGGGGAAATATTGATTCCGTCAAAGGGCGAAAAGCTTATCCCAAAATACGAGAATACATATTTGCTGCATTAGTTGCTAAAACGGATGTAGATTTTATTGCTTTGGAAAAAGATGAAATAACAGCTCGCAAAGCAGTAGACATGCTAATTCAGACTATGGAAGAATACGCCAACTGGGGATTTCATTTCATTGAAGACAAAATGATTGATAACCCAAGTCATTTTTATTCTGAAACAGCATTTTTAGAAGTGTTTTTATCTTTTGATGTAGCTACTCCGCAAGATGATGCGGATGAACCTGAAGCGTTAGATTGAATGTGGCTACTCTTAACAGAATAATTTGACATACATACGGAAAAAGGGTATAAGTACAACTGTGGAGCTTATGCCCTTTGTCTGTTAATTATACGGATAATAGAGTGCTTCTACTATAAAATATTCACTCCATAATGATTGACAACAAGTTCAAATAATAATCTTTCTGTGGGCAAATTGTGGGCAAATAAAAAATCAGGGACTCTGGGTTTTACCATAAGTCCCTGACTTTTAAGTGGGCGTTGACGGATTCGAACCGCCGACCCTCTGCTTGTAAGGCAGATGCTCTGAACCAGCTGAGCTAAACGCCCGTATTAATTTCAAAAAACTTCTTTTTACTGATGCCGACCCCTCCGATTTATCGGAGTGCTCTGAACCAGCTGAGCTAAACGCCCTTGTTTTTTCTAAAGTGATGCAAAGGTACTACAATTTTTAAAACTACCAAAAAACTCTTCAAATATTTCTGAAATATTTTTTATAAGACCCCAAAAACGGAAATTCGTTCCACAATCTTCTTAGCACTATAAAAAAAACGGAACCAATTCTTTCAATCAGTTCCGTTTAAGAGTAGAAGATAAAACGATTTATTCCCGGGGAAAATCGCTTTGCTATTTTCAGAATCTGTAATCTATCCCGATACCAAATGCTTTGCTGGTGCGGGCATAAACATCTGTTCCGGCCAGGGAGGGTGGTTCCGTTGTAATTTGCCGAAGATTTTGTCCAGTCTGAGAAGTTGGTAAACATGTAAGCCACGTTCAGACGAAGATTTTTAGTCAGATCAACTGCACCACCCAGTCCTACCGACATGGAGTTGAGGCTGAAGCTCATATCTGTCTGATACTCATCGGTCACCGTCGTGCGGCTCAACTGGCCTCCTGCGCTCAGCAGGAACCTTTTGGCAAACTTATATTCTGTACCGAACAGGTATTCATTTCCGCCTCCGTTGATGTACTGCTGTTTGTTGTTGGCCATTTTGGCATCCGAATCAAAGAAATGGTGATAACCGGCAGAAATTTTCCAGCTGTCAGTAATATGATAATCGGCTCCGGCTGCCAGGTAAGCGGGTATATCGTAGGGAGTTTCTGCTCCGTCGGCATACATGCCTGTTTCATCTACGGTGGTTTCGTTGGTCAGTGTGATTGTACTTTTCATTTCGTATTTTACAGCCAGGTTCAGCCGATCCAGGTTGTAATTCAGACTGAAAATCGGTGCAAATCCCACACCTGCCTGTTTGGTTTCAAGCTGCTTATCGGCAGTACCGGCAGCATTTGCGGTCATTGCAGTAGCTTTTTGGGCAAAAGCTGGACCAGCCGCTGTTAATGCGTTTTTAGCATCCAAAATTGACATGCCGCCTATCTGAGCAGGAGTAAGTCCTGTAGCTCCGAGCAAAGCCTGAATCTGGGCAACCTGAACAGAGGTCAGTCCAACTGAAGTGCCGCTTGAAAGCGGATAATTTCCACCGCCACCTGAGACAATAGGTTGTAAACCGGCAGCGTAAGAATTGGCACCTGCCGACCAACCGGTGAGTGTAGTAGCCGCATCGGTGAAGAATTTGGAGGCAGATACCATCGCATTGCCATTGTAAGCAGCTCCAAAAGCAGGTTGATTCGGATTAATCATGATACTGGTCAGGTGTCCTTTGTAACCATTGCTCACAATATTTACACGCAAACCAACACTTGCCGACAACCGTTCAGTAATTTTATACGCACCATTCAACTGGGCACCAAAGGTGTATTGCTGTCCTTCCATATACTGATCGAGTGAATACGATGAAGTCAGAATTTTATTTGACGTCAGCGACAGAGGAATCATCGAAACCGGAGCCTCGAACGAAGGCAATCCTTCTTTGAATACGGCCTTACCACCGCCGCCAATCACTCCGAAACTTCCGGAAATAGCAAAGCGGTCTTTTAGATAAGCTGCCTGAAAGCTGGGAATTACCGGAGCATCGGTTTCAGCGCTGTATTATTTGGTAGCATTACCGCCGTTGCCTGCAAAAGGGGCAAATGTAGAAGTGATGGTCCGGGTCTGGAATGCACTCTGATTGTTGAGCGAGAAGTGAAAACCATCCGAGAGAAATACCACACCTGCCGGATTGGAATAAGCAGCATCAATTTCGATGGATGCATCACGAGCTGGATTTCTTAAAAAATGAACACTCTGGTTGGTGTTAGTGAGCAGCCCTCCGGCAAAAAGAGCACCCGAAGCCAGTAATAAAAGTGAAGCTGTAAGTAAGTTCTTAATCATAAAATTATGTTTTGTAGTTTAATGAATAACGTTCATCCGAATTTTCTAATAATTTAGGGATGAAATAAATTGTCAATTTGCAAAATTACACATTTCAAAGTAAATTGTGCAAATCATAAAATAATAAATGCACATTTAATTAATAATTGTGCAGATTTCATTCTCACAAACTACCAAATCATTAGCGTATAACGCTGAATATCAATGCATAAGCACCATTATTCTGCATGTGTATATATTTGTTAATTTTAGTTTCGATGTGTTTAAAGAAATAACATTACAACCAAATTTATAGCCCAAAGGTATTCTGATTCATTTTCATTTTATTGATTGAAATCGGGCTGCACGGACTTGACAGGATTTGAAAAACGTAGTTGCGGGGAAAAAGAAAAGTGAACAAAATCTCCTGAAAAAAGAATTGTTCACTTGTATAAAGTGCTGATTATATGTTGTTTATTTCAAAAGACTTCCAATATTTTCTGTAAAGAGCTTCACGGAAATGGCAAGTAATATGATGCCGAAAAATTTCCGCATGATGTAAATTCCCCCTTTACCGAAGAATTTCTCAATCTTTCCCGTAAATTTCAAAACAAGATATACCCAAATGATATTTATTACCAAAGCTACAATGATATTCTGCACATCGTAGGCTGCGCGCAATGACAACAGGGTAGTGAATGAAGCGGGCCCGGCCACCAGCGGAAAAGCAATGGGAACAAACGAAGCACTCCCCTCGGGACCGCGGTTTTTATAGATTTCGACATCCAGCACCATCTCAATGGCAAAAATAAAAATAACCAACGAACCTGCCACTGCAAACGACTGAATATCCACATTGAAAAGTTGCAGAATCCAATCACCGGCAAACAGAAAAATCAACAGTATCACAAATGATACTACGCTTACACTCAGCGATTTGATTTGAATACCTTTTTCTTTAAGCCCTATCAAAATAGGTATCGCACCCAAAATATCGATAATGATAAAAAGGGCTATGAAGGTACTGGTTATTTGAACTAAACTAAAACTCATGACGATTGATTTTATAAATATTCTGCAAAATTACAACAAATCCAGCTTTCTCAGCACAAATTCATTTACTTTTTTCCGCTCTTTATCAAAAAACCATCCCCATTTATTGAAATACCTGACCAAATTCCATACATGAACAGCCAAAAGTCTGACATTTTGATAGGATGCCCGGGCATGATGATGAACAACCGAGACATTAGGGTAAAAAATAGTTTTGTATTTCCGGTGAATTCGCCGCGTCAGATCGATATCCTCGGGATACATAAAGAATCGTTCGTCAAACAATCCGACATTTTTCAGCGCCTCCGTGCGCAGGAGCATGAAGCAGCCCGAAAGATAGGGAACTTCCATGATTTTATCGTAACCTGATTTTCTTAGTTCAAAATGTTCGTTTGATTTTTGGGTCCATCCCGTCGGGAGAAAACGCCTGAACAACAGATCGGAAGGTCTGGGGAGAAGTTTACATAGATACTGAATGGTACCATCCGGATTGAGCACCCGGGGCATTATGTGACCGATATCCGGATTTTTGTCCATATAATCAGTCAGTTCGTCCAGAATCCGGTAATCGAGCTGAATGTCCGGATTGATTACCAGGTGATAAAGAACATTCTGTTCGAGAGTCTTATGCAGGGCAATGTTGTGAGCCGCTCCGTAGCCCAGGTTTTTGTTGTTGAAAATATAAACGGCCGGTAGATTCCGAAATCCAACGACTTCTGCAGGTGAATTGTCAATCAGGAAGACATCGTTCATCAGCGCCGACGAACGTAGTGACTCAACCAGGGGCTTGATATCGTCGATATAATGATTGAAAAGGACAATGGAGGCGTTAAGCATATTATTCGGGAAAAATTTCTTTTAACTTGCTCACATATTCCTGAATAATTATTTTTTCATCAAATTTCTCCAGGACTAACCTTCGTCCTTCTTTTCCCATTTCTTCCAATTTTTCCTTTGGAAGCCTAATGATCTTTTCCATTGCCTCAGCAAGGCTTTCAGGGTTTCTGACTTCACACAAATAACCAGAATAACCGTCGACAACTATATCCCTACATCCCGTTACATTGGTTGCCACAACCGGTTTTTCCATAGCGCTTGCTTCGAGCAGAACCCTGGATATACCTTCTCTGTATGATGGCAGAACTACACAAGAAGAATTTGAAAGAAAGGGTATCACCCGATGAGTTTCACCCAGATACTTAATGATCTCTTCCTTTTCCCATTCGTCCATTTGTTCTCTTGAAATAGCCGAAGGATTGGCAGAACCTAAAGAGCCCAAAGCCTCAAACACCACATTCGGATATTTTTTTTTCAAAATGCGTGAAGCTTCCACATATTCACCTATTCCCTTATCCCACAGCATTCTGCCTACAAAAAGAAATTTTATCCTGGACGATTCCTTTTTGGCAGGCTGGTACAAGCGGGCATTCACACCTTCTCCATTTATTACTTTCGTTCGCTTTTTATTGACCACTTCATTTGTCAGAAATACTTCCCGGTCGTCCTCATTCAGAAACCACACTTCTTCGGCTTTTTTCAATGAATGCCGATACAATGAAATGACCAGTTTATTCAAAAAACCCGTATTTAAAAACGTATATCCTAAGCCTGTAATAACCGAAATATGTTTTATCCCTGTTAATCTTGCAGCAAATGAACCGTAAATGACCGGCTTGATGGTATAATGGAAGATGAAATCAAATTTCTCCTTTTGATAAAGCGCTCTCAGACGGTTCATCAACAGGATATCTCTTATCGGATTCAATCCTTTACAATCGATATCTACAGGAATATATCTGATTTTATTGGACTTATAGCTGGTCGTATCGCTATCTTTGGGCGCTATAACAACCACCTCATACCCTTGCTTCACCATGCTTCTCAGTAAGTTAATCCTGAAATTGTGCATGGTGAGCGAGCTGTTTCCTATAAAAGCTATTTTGTAATTCATGATATGTCCTGAAAACTATAATAATTCATATTTAATACTTCAAATAAGCAATAAGCATATACCATCGCCTCAGCAATTTAATAGACAACGAATTAGTTCTGTTTTCTGCTATTGGTGATGCGTTCTGCCCGTGTCTGTAGTAGTTCATAAGCACCTCGTCAGCTATGTGCACTGACCCAACTTTGTATGCACAAATTCCAATCCAGGTATCATGTTCAATGTGAATGTCCGGGAATGGAAGCGCGCTCTCCAGTACGTTTCTATTAAAAGCCATGCAGCAACCCATAAATGGGGATTTTACAAACATTCTGAGTTTTGTCCTTCCCGGTTTGAAAAAATCCAAAAAGGAGGGATAAATTACCTTTTCACCGTTCATCACAGCGCAGTCATGCACTACACAGTCTGATTTTTCGAGTAACTCCAGCATTCTCTCCACTTTGTTTGGATGCCACACATCGTCCTGATCTGCCAAAAATACGATTTCACCCCGGGCCTGAACCAACGCATTTTCGAAATTTCTCTTAATATTATCCATTTTTGAAAATACAGAATTCGCTACAGCAGACCCGGACTCTTTGAGTATAAACGTTTTTATCCGATCATCGTTGAAGGCTGTAATTATATCCAGCGTTCGGTCAGATGATCCGCCGTCAGAGACAACAACTTCATCACCGGCGCTCAGTTGACTCAGAATAGAGCGCAGCTGAGATTCGATGTGCTTTTCGCCGTTATATGTTGCCATGCAGACTGAGATCATTTCTTAAAAATATATGAAAAAGTGATTCTTGAAAATTCTTTATTTTTATATTTCACTAACTGTTTCAATCCTTTCAAAAAAAGTTTTACTTTATAAAAAACGAGGTAAAACAAGTCCATTTCATCCGTCGAGAATCGGTTTTCCATCTTCATAAAATCTGAATATCGCTCCGGTGTTACGTTTTTTTCAAAATCCAAAAAAGACAAAGCGTGATCAGAAATCACATCCAGCACATAAACCAACCGGTTGTGCTTCATGATTTGATTGTAACTCCAGCGATCCAGCATATCCAGCTCATACTTGTTGCTAAATCCTCCTATCGAATCGAAAAAACCTACATTCATCAATGACATGGAATTGATGGCTGTAATCCACCGTCCGTATTCGTTGGGCTTTGCTTCACTTTCAATCCTCAGTCTCGATGAAACCACCTTTGGAGACAACACCACATCACCCGATTTCAAAACTGGAACGACTGCTGCCAGATTTTCAGGGTATCCGTTTTTCAGGAAATCCTGAAGTCTGTTGAAATATCCTTTAGGTACCGAGGTGTCCTGATCCAGCAATAACAGCCATTTTCGCCCATTTTCCACTGCTCTTTTCAATGCAAAATTGTAAGCGAACGACAGCTTTTTGTTCTCCTCCGAATTTACAACAACGTACCTTTCATCTTTTATCTTAAGTTGGTTGTCATTATTGAAAATAACCAGTTCATAGTCTATTTCTGCACTTTTCAACTCCTCCTGAAGCGAGTTAAACGCCCGGCTTTCTTCAAGTGTGCACCGATAGAGAACGATTATTATTTCCAATGAACTTTTCATAAAACATTTTATGCACCTGCTGTTTTCTTTTCAAAAAGATGATATTTACTAATGACAAATGGTATCAAGGCAATGATTACGTATTGCAGGTTTTGTGAAAACAATGTGAATATTGTTTCATTCATAAACTGTACAAGAAGCCCAACAGACAGAATTGCGTAAATTGTTGTAAAATAATAATCTTTCAGCTGAAGTTTTCTAAACATCCATCCGTATACGTATCCGGCAAATGAGCCAAAAACTGCGATTCCCGCAAAACCAAAATCCTTATAATAAGGATACAAAACGGTATATGTATTGGTTAAAATCGGCACATTGATGAACGGCAAAACCGGATTAACGGGTTTTATGCTGCTTAACCCCAATTCGTATCTTACTGCATAAAAAAATCGAAATGTATTTTCACCAAAATAAACATTTGAATGTGGAGTAACGGTTTCAAAAGCAGGAACTCCCGATAAAAAATACATGGCAATAAAACTATTCAGATCTAAACTTTCACCGGCATTGCTTCGCAAAATCTGAATAAAAATAAACACAAGAAACAACAAGGCGGCACCTAAAAATGCAACTTTGGCTTTGATAAGTTTTTTATGTAACAAGATAATAAGCGTTACGGCAAACAATGTCAAAAAATTTGTTTTTCCCAAAGAAATTACCGCATAAAAAAGATTCAACACAAACATCAGCAACACTCTTCCTCTATTTTTTGCACTTAAATTGTATAGTTCCAACACGTAGGAAATCATCCAAAATACAACAAAAAAAACAGCAGTAGTACCTTTTACATTTTCAATGCGTAATGTATTGAAAGGATTCTGTATAAATCCCGAAGATATAATTTCGTGGACACTAATTACTAAAAATGGTAAAGTAGCCAAAGAGAAATAAAAATAGATATCTCTTGCTATTTTACTGGGCATCGCATTCCTGAACGGAGTATTAAATTTCAACGATTGTGCAAAAAGTGAGAAAAAACAAAAGGTGCCAACCCAAATGCTTATTCCAATCAAAAAAGCTCCGTTCGGGTCATTGAGTTTGTGATCCATTAAAATAAACGCGAGAAGACAAACCGACCAAAGTCCGGAGACAATGACTGCCGGAGCATACAACGCATTCTTTGAGAGATAAAGACTCAAAACAAATAACGCAAGAAAAAATATGCACACAAAAACAATCATTTTCTATACAAAAGATTTTTTTTATTAAACCAAAGCATCCCTAATAAAACCATAGATTCGGTTACCAGAAGTGCAATAGCAGCTCCATTTGCAAACAATCCGGGAACCAAAATTAAGACTGAAATCAAAGAAACAACCGCAGCCACTACATACACAAGCTGATAGTTACGTTTATCACGCTCATCACCTGCCGCCAGCAAACCAAGCTGACCCAATATACCTCCTGCCGATATAATCAGGGGCAAAAAAGCCATAATTTTAAATAAAACCTCAGCTCCGGCGTAATCATCACCCAAAAGTGAAACAATCAAATCTGAAAAGAAATACAAAATTATAAATGCTCCCATCATAATTGAACTTACAGCAAAAAGACTTTTTTTAATTAATCCGAATACATTGCCAGAAATTGACATCGAACTTATTTTTGGATAAAAAGCCTGTGTAACCGGAAGCAATATCAGGAAACAAATTCCTCTTACAATTTTCTCAACTGCCGTATATTTTCCAACTTCTATCGGATTTGAGAAATAACCTAAAATCACAACGAACAGAGCAGTATAAATGCTTGCTACAGCCGTTGAAATAAAAATTGGATAGGATAATTTTATCTCACTGAATATTTTATTTTTTACAGGTTTTACCCTGCTTACAATGTATTTCTTTTTAACCAGATAAAAACAAGCTATCAATCCTCCCAAAAGATATACGAGAGATAAGATTAATGATGCTTTGGTGTAATCTGATGGTACTTTAACAAAAATAAATGTTAAAGGTAAAATTGCCAACTTAGAAATAATATTTATAATTGACACTACCCTGATTTTCCCAATACCCTGAAAAAACCATACAAATGAAAATGCATTCCCGACAACCATTACAAACATTATCATCATCGTCTGTGAATACATCTGAAATCTGGATATCCCAAACGCAAAAATTAAAAGAACAAAAAAACTCAGCAATAAAAAAATCAGCTTCGCATAAAGTGTTGACCAGAAAATTTCATTCAATTCATCGTAATTATGTTTGGATTGTGCAATTCGCTTAGTTGCACTAAAATTAAATCCAAAATCAACAAATAACATTAAATATTGTATTATAGAGAGCGAGAAACCAATATACCCAAACATTTCTGCTCCAAGCACCACCATTAAATATGGAAACACTATCAATGGAGCTAAGTAATTAAGCCCCTGTAACGCTGTCAAAAAAAGAACATCCTGCAATTCTCTCTTATGCTCACCCATATTTCCCGTTACAAATTTCAACTTATATCAGTTTGGCAGTAACCTCAGACATCCTTTTTCTTCCTGGAATCACTTGATGTATATAAGGAATATTCATTTAAAATGACTAGAAACTTGGTAATGCTAGTTCACTATTTTATAATTGTTTCCTCATCTTATCTTCAATCACCACATTCGCAAATTCAATCTAATATTTGCGATTACTAATTTTTTTGGATTAAAATCCAATATTTTATCTATTTATTTGGATTACTATCTTTAATATAATACAATTTGTCGGATTTTACAGTATTATTATTTGCTCACTCTATGCTGTTTTTCTGTCTTTCGTTCCTCCTCATACTTCTCCATCTTATCCTCAATCGTCACATCATCCGCCGCACTCTGAATTTTGAAATACGCCATCACGCTCGTAGCTCCGGCATCGTAGCTGGTTTACTGCGCAGTTTCGAACACAGACTTTGCCGCATTAAAAGGGCATACGCGGCACTCATGACCTGAGCGCACGATTACTTCGATGGCCTGGTCAACAATTTCGTTAAGATGTAATGTTCCGCCGGATGACAGAACCTGTAAGGAAGCGTTCACGTTTTTATTCATAGGCTACTTCTTTGTGCTGACATCTAAGATACGATAATAAAATGTAACGAATTTTTAACACTTTAATTATACGAGCGAGCCTGATATTTATAAAAAAACCCGAACTTTTGTTGAGTTCGGGCTTATTACTTCAGCGAAGAAAAAAATTACTTATTCTGCTGCCGGAGTTTCTGCTGCTTCAGCTGCGGGTTCTTCCGCTACGGGAGCTGCTTCGGCTGCTGCCTCTTCGACTTTGGCTTCAAGGGCTTCTGCTTTTTTGGCAGCCAGCTCTTTTGCTTTCGCTTTGTTTACTTCCTGTTCGGCTTTCAGACGCTCTTTGATCTGTGCCTGTTTTTCAGCATCCAGTTGAGCTTTGGTTTTGCTTACTGCGTTTTCTTTGCCTGCTTTCCATGCATTGAAGCGTTTTTCGGCTTCAGTTTCGTCAAAAGCACCTTTTTTCACACCACCCTGAAGGTGTTTCATCATCAACACTCCTTCGTTTGAAAGGATAGTGCGGGTAGTGTCGGTAGGTTGTGCGCCTACATTCAGCCAATACAATGCACGGTCGAATTTCAAATCAACTGTTGCAGGATTGGTGTTTGGGTTGTACGAACCGATGCGTTCGATAAATTTGCCATCACGTGGCGCGCGGCTGTCAGCAATCACAATGTGGTAATATGCATACCCTTTGCGACCATGACGCTGCAATCTCATTTTTACTGCCATTTTCTCGAAATGTTTTAAAAAAAATTATTATTAAAATATTAGTTGCTTTTACTCGAAAAGCGGACGCAAAGATAGTGTATTTTTTTGAAATGAAAAAGAGTTGCTAGAGTTTTTTTGCTGGATAACAAAAGAAAGAAGCTGGAAGTTATTGTTTATTCGTTCGTTTATTTGCGTGTTCGTACGTTTGAATGTTTATGGGTAAATTAGATTTAAATAGACAGCCGAACAGTTGAACACCCGAACGTTTGAACTACCAAACAACCAAACACCCGAACAGTTGAACACCCGAACGTTTGAACAAATGAAAACTATTTCCCGGAGTCGCTCAGCACCCATGCATCGGCAAACTGTGGTTTGCTTTCACGCAGTTCCTGCATATAAACGATGGCTTCTTCTTTTGTGGCGAAAGATTCGATGGCTATTCTGTAGGTCTTTACAGGTGGAAGTATCCGTGTATGTTGATAATTCAGTGATTTGAGCCACTCCTGATACTCTTCGGCATCTTTGAGTGTCGCCATGCAGGATACAATTACGTGGTGGCTGGGTTCAGCAACTGCAACGGCAGTTTCCGGTTCTTCGGCAGGTGTTTGCACCGGTTGAGCCGTCTGATTTTCAGGTTGAATTTCAGTTTTGTCGAAAAGTGAAGCCGGATACAGATTGGCAAAATCGCGATAAGCTTCGCTCATTTTGGGTGCTCCGAAAACCAATCCGGCAATCACGGCGGCAGCAGCGGCATATCGTGTTATCTTTCTGCGTGATGGAATCACAATCCGTATGACACGTTTTTCTTCTTCGTCGGTTTTCTGAATGGTTGCAACGTGAAGCGTTTCCAATCCAAAGTTTGAAGGGATGAAGCCGGCGTTAGCCGAAGGTCTGAATGTGACCTTATCGCCGGAATCAATGGAAAGAAATCCCAGTTTTCCAAGTTCCAGTTTTTTGTTTTTCTCTAAAAGTACTTTTGCCGTCTCCACTTCGGCTGTAATAAGCTGCAAGGCTTCGCGAAAACTGATACGCTCGGCTCTGGAAAGTTCGATAGCAAGCAATCCGTCGGATGTTTTCATCAGCGGATTATAGCTTACAACCGTCAGCGGTGGTTCGATACCTTCGTCGGTGATAACCGATGATTGTCTTTGGAGTACAAATCCACCGAGTTCGGGCACGATTACGTAATCGTGACGGCGAAGCAATGTTTCGATATGACGAATTAATTTTTCCATCGTTGCAAATATAGACATTCCTGCTGAATGGAAAACAACTTTGGCTTAAAAATTTATCAACAACTTATGAAATGAGACTACTTGTTAAAATAAACCGGAGTAGAATAACTTGTAATCAACTACTTAGGTGCCCTGATAAAAAGATATACGGCAACGATAAAGAAAGTGATATTCGGAATCCATACAGCCAGCAGCGTAGGCATTACTCCATTCACGGCGAAAGTAGTGGACATGGTGGTAAAAATCACATACAATCCGCTCAGCCCCAGGCCAATGCCCAAATTCAACCCCATGCCTCCCCGCACTTTCCGTGAAGAGAGCGAGACACCGATCAGCGTCATCACAAGTACCGAAATGGCTGTAGAGAATCTGCGGTAGTATTCATCCTCGAATGCCTGGATGTTTCCCACACCCCGTTCTTTTTGTTTTCTCAGGTGGTTGCGGAGTTCGGTAAGGCTGAGTTGCGGAGCTTCGGTGGCAGTAATAAATAGTTCCTTCGGCAGCACCTTGATGGTGATATCTTTGCTTGCACCCCGTACCAGTTTCTCGCGCATGCCGTTGAAATCGCGCTGCACGTAGTTGAAAAGTTTCCAGTTATAGAGCGAATCCCACTTCACTGTTTCGGCAGTAATACGTGATACAAGGGTTTTATCCTCAAATTTTTCAAGCGAAAAGCGATAACCTGTATTATCAGTGATTTCAAAACGTTCGATATACAATACCACTCCCTTTTCAACTTCCATTTGAACATTCCGGGCGTTGTTTGATGCTTTTTCGGGTTCAATGTATTTTTTTTCGAAATCAATCAGTTTTTCGGTTGACGATGGGATGACAAAAGCTCCGAGCAGGAAAGCAAAAACAGTAATAATCATCGAAGCGATAAAATAAGGCCGCATTAACCGGTTGAAACTTACTCCACTGGCCAGAATAGCTACAATTTCGGTATCGTTGGCCATTTTTGAAGTAAAGAATATTACCGAAATAAAAGTGAAAAGCGGAGTAAACAGGTACGCGTAATAGGGCAGAAAACTCAGGTAATAATCAAATACAATGGCATGAAGATTGGCGTTGTGTTCGTAAAAATCATCAATTTTTTCGGTAACGTCAAAAACCACTGCAATACTTAATATCACAACGATGGAAAAGAAAAATGTACCAAGAAATTTCCAGATGATATAAGTATCCAGTCGCTTCAGTCCTATTTTTTGTAAGTTCATTGTTCGTTGATTGATTGATCGGTTGATTTTTTTAGGAGTAAAATCTGCAAGCGGGTTACAGAACAATCTTTTTTTAAAGCCTGCGTGCAAGCTGTATCACCATTTCCTTTTTCCAGCTCGTAAAGTCGCCGGCTTCGATGTGGCTGCGCGCTTCGCCCACGAGCCAAAGGTAGAACGCCAGGTTGTGAATGGAAGCTATCTGCATAGCCAGCAATTCCTTGCTCACAAACAGGTGTCGAAGGTATGCCTTTGAATGAATATGATCCACGGCAGCTGTGCCGCTTTCATCAAGCGGCGAGAAATCATTCTTCCACTTTTCGTTTTTCATATTCATGATTCCACGGGAGGTAAATACCATTCCATTTCTGCCGTTTCGGGTGGGCATTACGCAGTCAAACATATCTACTCCCCGTTCGATAGCCTCCAGGATATTCACCGGAGTACCCACTCCCATGAGGTAACGGGGTTTCTCTGCCGGCAAAATTTCATTCACCACTTCTATCATTTCATACATCACTTCTGTAGGTTCGCCCACGGCAAGTCCTCCGATAGCATATCCTTCCCTGTCCAGCGAAGCCGCAAACGATGCCGATTGTTGTCTTAAATCCTTGTAAACACAGCCCTGTACTATCGGAAAGAAGGTTTGTGAGTATCCGTACTTCGGTTCGGTTTCGACAAACCGTTTCACACCCCTGGCAAGCCAGCGATGTGTAAGCTCCATAGATTCACGGGCATACCTGTAATCAGCAGTACCCGGCGTACATTCATCCAGCGCCATGACGATATCGGCTCCGATGCTGCGCTGTATATCTACCACACCTTCGGGTGTGAAGAGGTGCTTGCTGCCATCAATGTGCGAACTGAAGGTCACACCTTCTTCGTGCATTTTTCTGGTATTGGAAAGCGAAAATACCTGAAAACCACCGCTATCGGTCAGAATGGGTTTATCCCAGCTGTTGAACCTGTGAAGTCCTCCGGCTTGTTCCAGTATTTTAATACCGGGACGCAGGTAAAGATGGTAGGTATTTCCAAGAATAATCTGAGCTCCGATATCGTCTTTCAACTCCTGAAAATGCACCCCTTTTACACTCCCGACAGTGCCTACAGGCATGAAAATGGGTGTTTTGATTTCACCATGATCGGTCTTAATCAGGCCGGTACGTGCACGGCTGTTCGGGTCGGTATGTTGTAAAGTAAAATTCATAAAACAATAAACTGTCCTTTTAAACCACTCCTATTGTGGGACTTTTTTTTTTGAATAAGGGTAGTTTTCAGATTTTGTTCAATCATATTTATTTGTTTCAATTGTTTTAAAAATATATGTCCCGAAAATCAAACTATACTGTTGTATTTTACTCAACTGCATTATTTTAAAAGTCCCCCAAGGGGGATTTAGGGGGTCGGCATTTTTAAAAAATTATCAATTATTTTCTGCCCCATCACTCCCGATTTCTCAGGGTGAAACTGCACGGCGTAAAAATTATCTTTGGAGATGGCCGCACTGTACTCGAGAGCATAATCGGCTCTGGCTATGGTTTGCGGACTTTTCTCCACGTAGTATCCGTGAACGAAATACATGTATTCGTTTTCGGAGATTCCACTGAAAAGCGGCGATGAGAGGTCATAGATGTTGTTCCACCCGATTTGGGGAATTTTGAATCCTGTTTCGGGAAAACGCCTTACTTTCAGATCAAAAATTCCCAAACATTTCGTGTTGTTTTCTTCCGATTCCTTGCACATGAGCTGCATGCCGAGGCAAATACCCAATACAGGCTGTTTCAGACCGGTGATAAGGGTGTCCAGTTTTCTTTCATTCAAATACTCCATAGCCGAAGAAGCTTCGCCAACTCCCGGAAAAATGACCCTGTCGGCAGCACAAATCTCATCAAAATCATCGGTAACAACCGCCCGGACTCCCAATCGCTGCAATGCAAAATCAACAGAACGTATATTGCCTGCGTTGTATTTAATGATTACTACGTTCATATTTTCTATTTGAAACTGCAAAAGTATAAAACAAATTCCTTTTAACAATCGATTTTAATGATTGTTTTCGTTTAATGATAGTAGCATGTAGCCGCCGGAAAAAAAAAGCGGGAAGAGTTTCGGCGAATTGCTGAAACTCTTCCCGTTTCTGAAAAAAAGCGGAAAACGAGCTGCTTATTTTTTTTCGGGCAGCATTACCACTTCAATCACATTGCCCTGATCAACTATCTGTTTGAGGGTTTTCTGGATTGTCTGGCCGTTCATCGCTTCTACTGCTGATTTGTAATCTTTGAGGTTGTTGATTCCATCTTCGTAATACGATTTCAGCGTGGCAGCCCACCAGGAGTTTTGTTCCAGGTCCTGAGCATACTGTTTGAGCAGATTCTCTTTCACTTTCTGCACATCTTCAGCTTTCGGACCGTTGTTAACTATATCCGTTACTTCCTGATGAATGATTTCCATTAATCGGGCTTGTTTCTCCGGATCGGTATCGAATTGCATTAGAATTGTAGCCTCGTCTTTCGGTGTATTTCCCACACCACCGTAAACTCCTACTCCATAGGAGCCTCCTTCTTTTTCACGAATGCTTTCGAGGTAGCGTATGTCCAGAATATCACCAATAGCAGACACATTCATATTTGTATGAATATTAAACGGCAAATCGGCAGAGTAAACGATGCGGTTTGAAGCTTTTTTGGTCTGCATCTCCCGATTGAAATAGTTTTTAATCTTTCCTTTGGGAGTGAACCGATAAACCTTATCGTAGGTTTCTTTTGCTTTTGCTGTTTTCAAACCACCCAGATAGGTGGCAAGGAGTTTTTGGGTTGCCTTGTCGTTCGGGTCGATATTTCCTACGAATACAAAGGTAAAATCGGCCGGATTGGCAAAACGCTGCTTGTATATTTCGATGGCTTTGTCCTGATTAATTTTATCAATCATTTGCATATTCTGGATGAGTACACGCGGATCGTTGCCCGAAGTGGTTTTCCTTACGCTGTCACTGAATGCCTTATTCGGATTTTTTTCAGCGTTTGCCAGCGATGTTTTGAGCATATTCAGCAAAGCTCCGTACGAGTTATCGTCTTTGCGTGGTGCAGTGAAGTGCAGGTATACGAGTTGCAGAAGTGTTTCGAGGTCTTTTACCGACGAATTTCCGTTCATTCCTTCGGAATACTGGTTGATGTAAGGACTTACTGATGCTATCTTTCCGGTCAGCGCCTTGCTCAGGTCAGTAGCTGTAAAATTGCCGATTCCGTTGGCCGAAACGATGCTGGTAGCTAAACTTGCAGAGTATAAGTCATCGATATTTTTTACCTTGGATAAACCACCATCACTGAATGCACGAAGCGAAATTTCATCTTTCTTGAAAGTAGTAGGTTTGAATACCACTTTAATGCCATTGCTCAGGGTCATTTCAGTAACCTCAACATCCTGATTTTTGGTAATTTTTTTCACCTTACCTGCTTTCGGAGTTTTGTCGAGCAGCGGACGTGTGGCTTCCTCTTCGGCTTTGGCTGTTAGTTCGGCTTGTTTTGCTTCAGACAATACGGCGAGCAGCTGAGTTTTTTCGGGCACTTTCACTTCCGGTTTTTCGGGTGCGTTCATCGAGATAATAACGTTTTCGTCCACAACATACGATTTGGCTACCTGATTTACAGCTGCGGTGGTGATCTGCGGCAGAATCATTTTTACGGTTTCGTATTCCGATTCAATTCCCGGAACGGGCTCGTTGCTGAGGTAATGGCTGATGTATTCACGTGCCAGACGCTGACTGTTTTGATTATCGCGTTCGTTGTACGATTTTTCCATGTCTTTCAGCAAGTTGGTCTTGGCACGCTCCACTTCGGCATTGGTAAAACCGAAACGTTTCAGTTTTTCCATCTCCAGTGCGAGTGCCCTGAATCCTTCGATTTCTTTCCCTTCTTTTGGTATTACGATATTGATGAATGCGTCTTTTGATTTTACGAGTTCGCCGTAATATGAAAAAGCACCCACAAAAGGAGCATCTGCCTGCTGGCTGATTTCGGTAAAGCGTTCGTTCATCACCGAACTGACTATGTTGTTTACGGTATTCATTACATAACCTACCATCGATAGTTGTACTTCGGCAGGTAATTTATCTTTTTTGAAATCGATACGTATCTGAGTTTGTGAAGCTTCGGGATCGGTAACAAGGGCTACTATGGGTTCCTTGTTATTTTCGATTTCGTAAACGGGGCGTTCGCCAAAGTTTTCCTTTTTTGGAATGTCGGCAAACATTTCCTTGATTTTGTTTTCCATCAGGTCCACATCCACATCGCCAACAATAACGATAGCCTGCTGATCCGGACGGTACCATTTTTTGTAATAAGCTCTGAGTGCATCGTACGAGAAATTATTGATAACTGCCGTATCGCCAATTACATCTCTTTTGGAGTACTGGCTGCCCGGATAGCGGAGTTCGTTTGATTTGCGGAACATTCTTCGGCTTGCATTGTTTCCGGTACGCCATTCTTCGCGGATTACGCCCCGCTCGTTGTCAATTTCCTCTTCTTTCAGCGAGATAAATCCTGACCAGTCATGCAATACCAGCAGTGCGCTGTCCAGCAATCCTTGACGGGCAGTAGGGACATTGGAAAGGCGATATACCGTTTCGTCGAGCGAAGTGTAAGCATTGATATCGTATCCGAATTTTACGCCCTGTTTTTCGAAATAGTTGATAATGCCTTTGTCAGGAAAGTTTTTTGTCCCGTTGAAAGCCATGTGTTCCAGAAAGTGAGCGAGTCCGTTCTGTTCGTCCTTTTCAAGGATTGCACCCACATTCTGTGCAATATGAAACTCTGCACGTTGTTTTGGCTCTTCGTTGTGACGAATGTAGTAGGTAAGTCCGTTTTCTAATTTTCCATAACGGATTTTGGGATCCAGCGGCAGCGGTTGCATCTGCTGTGCTGACAGATTTACTGCAAATACCATCAGTAAAGCTGCAACTAAAGTCTTCATTTTAAGCATATTAATTTTATTTAAGTTAATTTGAGCATTTTCCGATTCGTAAAAAAATCTGAAAGATTACACAAAGGAAATTATTTTTCAACAAACAGCCAATTCTGAAAAGAATTTAAGCGTTAAATAAATGAAAAAAACGGTTTGAAAGTGACTTTTGTTAAATATTACCTTACAAATTGATAACTTCATCAGTTGGTAGTATTTTTTTAAAAAAATGTCAAAATCTAATTTACAACTTACCTTTTTTCTCATCCCAATTTCAAGTTTGTGAAACATGCAGATTTGATTTATCTTTGCATGTATCAATCTGAACTAAAAATTGTATGTCTGAATCAATAGTTATTTCTAAAAATCAGCCGAAAGAAGTTGTTTACAGTGAACTTTTTCCTCAGTTGAAATCACTGCTGGAAGGCGAAACGGATTTAATAGCCAACCTGGCAAACATTTCATCGGCGCTGAAAGAAGTTTTCGGCTGGTGGTGGGTGGGATTTTATCTGGTAAAGGGAAATGAGCTGGTTCTCGGACCTTTTCAGGGGCCGGTTGCCTGTACGCGGATTGCATTCGGACGAGGCGTTTGCGGAACGGCATGGAAAGAAAAACGCTCTGTTTTAGTGCCGGATGTGAATCAGTTTCCCGGACATATCGCCTGCAGCAGCGCTTCGGTTTCGGAGATTGTTGTGCCGGTTTTTAACGAAAATAATGAAGTTTTCGCCGTACTGGATGTGGACAGCGAGCGATACGACGTGCTGGACGAAGTGGATGTGGAGTGGTTGGAGAAAATAGTCCTTATGAAGAATTTAAAATTTACAATTTAACGATTTACAATTGGGATTCACGATGCTTATAAAAAAAATACTCTTATTCATGAGTGTTTTTCCAATTTAACGATCTCTTTAAGTCCCCCTTCGGGGATTTAGGGGGCAGTAAATGACTTCCAGAAAGCGCGCCATTTTTCCAAATCGCCGGCCTCCTGAATTTTATCGTGATTGATGGCAAGCGAAGATTTCTCACCTCCGGTTTTGGTTTGGATATTTACGCTGATAGCAGATTTATCTTCCAATCCACAACGCCAGTAGCGCCATTTCTCAGTTTGGCTGATGCTGGGTTCACTGGTGATTTTTACTCCATCAAATTCGGTCATTCCATCCAAGCTTTTCACCCATTTCTTCAAGGCATCATCCATATTGCCGGCAACGGTTTTGCTCACCGTCACCTGAAAATCACCATCGCAAGTTTGTCGGGAAATTCGTCGCCCAATATGTTATTCATAAGCAACAGTTACATCCTGGCTCCACCACACGTTGGCGTCGTGAGCGTTTACTTTTCGGGCAAATTCATCGTGCGGAAGGTCTTTGGCATGAATACTTTCCAGAAATTTTTGCCAGAATTCCCAGCATTGGCCGGTTCCGGTTTCAAGTGCTTTGATGTTGGTTGGTTTGGCAGCCATTCATTGATTTACAATTTACGATTGGAATTCGCGAAATTCGTACCACCACTTAACAGATACTACATCCCTCACATTTGCTTAGTTCGCCGCGCAACCGTTTCTCAACCAGCATTTTAATTCTATCTTTCAGTGCGTCAATCCGGATATTTTCTATCACGTCGGCTGTGAAGGCATACATGAGGAGCATACGGGCTTCTTTTTCAGAAATGCCGCGCTGACGCATGTAGAACATGGCTTTTTCGTCGAGCTGACCTATAGTTGCACCGTGTGAGCATTTCACATCGTCGGCGTGAATTTCCAGTTGCGGCTTGGTTCGCATTTTTGCCGTGCGATTGAGCAGGATGTTTTTGTTGGTCTGATAAGCCTGTGTTTTCTGTGCATCTCTGGCTACATACAATCGGCCTGTGAAACCCCCTTTGGCTTCGTCGTCGAGTATGTATTTGAACAACTCGGTGCTATGACAGTTCGGTTTATTGTGAAGTATGGATGTGAAATTATCCAGCGCCTGTTTTTGATCTGATAATGCCATTCCACACAGGGTGGTTTCACAGTGTTCGCCATCCAGGTCAATCTCCACATTATTGCGGGTAATGCCGTTGTGTAATGTGATGATATTTGCCAGCACATTGGAGTTTTCTGCCTGTTTTATGAGTAAAGTAGAAACATCGGTCGTTTTCTTACTTACATTTTCGAGTTTATAATGTTCATAAACAGCATTTTCGCCTACGAAAACTTCCGTTACCCGGTTGGAGAAGAACCGTACATCGTCGGCAGTATGGTCGCATACAAGCACCTGAACTTTGGCACCCTCTTCTGCTATGACCAGATTGCGGCTATTGGCCATGAAATCTACATCCGATCGCATGATGTTGACAATCTGTACAGGCCTGTCAAGTACCACATTTTTCGGAACATAAATAAAAAAACCATCCTGTGCAAATGCTCCGTTGAATGCTGCGAATCCATCGCTCTGTTTTTCAGCGAGTTTACCGTAATAACGGGATACCAGCTCGGGATGTTCCATAGCAGCATCGCGTAAACTACCGATAATCACACCATCGGGCAGCGATTTGTTTATTTCAGTTCTTACAGGATAAAAGGCATCATTCACCACAAAATAAAGATAGGCAGCTATTCCGGGCACATCACATTTGAAAACGTTGTAGGGGTTGACGGGAAATTTCATCCGATTGATATTCAGTCCATAATCAACCGACAGCGTCTCGCGAAAATCAGAGTATTTGTAATTTTCAAGTGTTGATGATGGAAATCCCAAATTACGAAATTTCTTAAACTCGGCATCTCGTCCCGCATTTAATGGCGGAGCAGCATGATTTTTAATGGTTTCGTGGTGTTGCTCGTAAAGCCCGATGTATGGCTGCTCGAAAACAATCGCTTCTTTTTTCTGAGTTGCCTGTTCGTGTACGCCTGTATTAGTATTTGTCATTTTAAAATCTTCTATTTATTTGTAAGCAAGTGCCGAATTTTAGAAATATGCCGAGCTAATCGGCTTTCTATATTCAGTCTATCCGCTCAAAAAACTACTTCAACCAATCGTATCCTTTTTCCTCGAGCTCCAATGCCAGTGATTTATCACCCGATTTGATAATTTTACCATCGTGAAGCACGTGTACGAAATCAGGAATAATATAATCCAAAAGTCGCTGATAGTGCGTGATTACGATGCTAGCATTTTCGGGAGTTTTCAGCTTGTTTACGCCGTTGGCTACAATGCGAAGCGCGTCAATATCCAAACCGCTGTCAGTTTCATCCAGAATTGCCAATTTTGGTTCCAGCATAGCCATTTGGAAAATCTCGTTCCTTTTTTTCTCACCACCGGAAAAACCTTCATTCACAGAGCGATTGGTCAACTGGCTGTCCATTTCCACCAGTTCTTTTTTCTCACGCATCAAACGAAGAAATTCGGTGGCAGAAACAGGTTCCTGACCACGATATTTACGTTGTTCGTTGATGGCAGCCCGCATAAAATTGACCATGCTCACACCCGGTATTTCCACCGGATACTGAAAACTAAGGAAGACACCTGCTCCTGCGCGCTCTTCGGGCGAAAGTTCGAGCAAATCTACTCCTTCGTAAATCACTTTTCCTTTAGTCACTTCAAATGCCGGATTACCGGTAATCACCGATGCCAGTGTTGATTTTCCGGATCCATTCGGACCCATAATAGCGTGAACTTCGCCTTTTTTTACGGTCAAATCCACTCCTTTTAATATCTCTTTACCGTTGACGGTAGCGTGTAAATTTTTGATTTCTAACATAAAGCCCCTCCAAACCTCCCCGAAGGGGAGGCTTTTAAAACCCTCAAATATGAGAGTTTATGATTGTTATTTTGTGTAATGTATCTATTTAATAAATCGAGAATATGCAAGTACAATGTCACTATCCATAAGCCTCCCTTTTGGGGAGGTTGGTAGGGCTCTTTACCCTACACTTCCTTCCAATGTAATCTGCAACAATTTCTGTGCTTCTACGGCAAATTCCATCGGAAGTTTATTCAGTACTTCTTTGGCGTAGCCGTTTACAATAAGCCCCACCGCTTTTTCGGTATCGATTCCGCGTTGGTTGCAGTAGAATATCTGGTCTTCGCTGATTTTTGATGTGGTGGCTTCGTGCTCAACGATTGCTGTTTCGTTGTTCACTTCCATGTACGGAAATGTATGAGCACCGCATTTATCACCCAGCAGCAGGCTGTCGCACTGAGAAAAGTTCCGTGCGTTTTCAGCTTTCGGATTTACGCGTACCAGACCGCGGTAACTGTTGTTGCTGAATCCGGCCGAAATACCCTTGGAAAGAATATGGCTTGATGTATTTTTACCTATATGAATCATTTTGGTTCCTGTATCGGCCTGTTGATGATGATTGGTTACGGCCACCGAATAAAATTCTGCTGATGAATTGTCGCCCATCAGGATGCACGAAGGATATTTCCAGGTTATGGCAGATCCGGTTTCAACCTGCGTCCACGAAATGCGGGAGTTTTCGCCTTTACAAATTCCGCGTTTGGTTACAAAATTGTAAACTCCGCCTTTGCCTTCCTTATCGCCCGGATACCAGTTCTGTACAGTTGAATATTTAACTTCAGCATCTTTCATAGCTACTATTTCCACAATGGCAGCATGGAGTTGATTTTCATCGCGCATAGGTGCCGTGCAGCCCTCCAGATAGGATACGTAGCTGCCTTCTTCAGCCACAATCAGCGTCCGCTCAAACTGGCCGGTATTGGCTGCATTGATGCGGAAATAGGTGGAAAGTTCCATCGGACAGCGAACACCTTTCGGAATGTAAGCGAATGAACCATCGCTGAAAACAGCTGAATTGAGCGCTGCAAAGTAATTATCGGCATACGGAACTACCGTAGCCATATATTTCTTCACCAAATCAGGATGTTCCTGCACCGCTTCACTGAAAGAACAGAAAATAATTCCCTGCTCAGCCAGATTTTCACGGAAAGTGGTTTTCACCGAAACACTGTCCATCACAGCATCTACAGCCATCCCCGAAAGAATTTTCTGCTCTTCAAGCGGAATTCCGAGTTTATCAAAAGTTTTGAGCAGTTCCGGATCCACTTCGTCCAGGCTTTTTGGAGCGTTTTTCCGCGGAGCGGCAAAGTATGAAATCGCCTGATAATCAATCGGCGGAATTTTCAAATACGCCCAATCCGGCATTTCCATCTTCGTCCAATGACGGTATGCTTTCAGTCGGAATTCGAGCAGCCAATCCGGTTCGTTCTTCTTCGCAGAAATCAATCGCACCACGTCTTCATTCAGACCAGGAGGAATAATATCAGTCTCAATATCGGTTGTAAATCCGTATTTGTACTCGCTCTGGGTTACTTCATATAATATTTCGTCAGACATATTTTAAAATTAGAAGTTAGAGATTAGAAATCTGAAATAATAAAATTGTTCCGGTATAGCTTTGCTTATCGAAATGTTGGCAATATGTTGCCACATTGCCATCAAAGATAGAAAAAATTATTTCAGATTTATTTACACAACAATAGCTTTCATTTCTCCAATGAAATAGTAATGTAATAACAACAGGAAGTGGAAATTGTTTTAAATTAGTCGTGGCTAATGTGAATGAAAAATGCGTATCAAAATTACTCCTGATACGCATTTTTGAAAAAACATTCGACCTCTTGCTCTCACAATTCACTTTCGGTTGCAGCGAAAGGAATAGAGATAGGGGCTTTATTTGATATTCGGGTTCAGTTTGTTCCAGTCTTCGTAAGCAGGTAGGATACCGAAAACGATTACTTCATCCACCAGTTTGCGAAGATGAGAGTAGCTTGTGCGAAGGTCTGTCATTTCTTCTTCAGTACCTTTGATTTCGCCATAAGAAACGCCGTTTTTGTCAAGCGTAGTTTCCAATGCCATCATGATGTGGTCAAATTCGCCGTTGCTTACATAGCAACCGGAAGGCCAACGAAATGCTTCGCCACCCATCACCGCACGAATCATTTCGATAGAAACATATGAGGGACTTTGGAAAGATGAGCGTCCGCGAAGTTTGATGATATTAGCACCACCTTTTGTTACGCGGGTTTTAAGATCTGCCCACTCTTCTTTTGTAAGTTTTTCTGTTCCAACGAGTTCTAGAAGCGGCGTGCCGTTTACTTTTGCAGTTGAAGCAAATACTGCCATAGTCTCACCGTGACCGCCATAGGTACGTGTATTGGTAACTTCGCTCTGTTTTACGCCGAAGTGTTTTGCCAGTTCGCTTTGCAGACGCGTGCTGTCCAAACCTGCCAAAGTAGTCACCTGATTAGGTTTCAGGCCGCTGTGCATCAATGTAACCAAACCTGTGATATCAGCCGGGTTAAAAATGATAACCACATGATTTACATCAGGGCAGTATGCCTTGATGTCTTTACCCAATTGCTCAGCAATTTCGCAGTTGCCTTTCAGCAGGTCTTCGCGTGTCATTCCGTCTTTGCGCGGCGCGCCACCGGAAGAAACGATGTATTTTGCATCGGTAAATGCTTCTTTGATATCGGTAGTATAAGTCAGGTTCAACCCTTCGAAACCACAGTGGCGGATTTCTTCGGATACACCTTCCAATCCTGTTGGAAATGGGTCGTAAAGGCAAATGTTTGGTGTTAACCTCATCATAGCTGCTGTTTGTGCCATGTTGGATCCGATCATACCGGCTGCGCCTACGATTACTAATTTGTCGTTTGTTAAAAAGCTCATAATGTTGTTGATGTTTGCCCCCTAACCCCCTGAAGGGGGAATTAAGCGGATAGGATTAATGTATTTGTTATTATTAAAATTCAATTTCTGAAGTGCAAAATTACTCTTTTTTATCGAGAAAGAAAATAACTAACGATACAATTAAAGAATTTTTTCGTTAATTAAACCATTTTGCTTGTAAAGTGTTTCAATGTTACTCATTTAACAAATATTATTTACTAAATTTCCCCTTCAGGGGGTTAGGGGCTCATTATGAAATACATCGGAGCGCACGTAAGCGCAGCAGGCGGAGTGGAAAATGCACCTCTCAACGCACACAACATCGGGGCGACGGCATTTGCCCTTTTTACCAAAAATCAAAAGCAGTGGATTGCATCCCCGTTGACTGAAAAAAGTATCCAACTTTTCAAACTGCGGTGTGAAGAATACGGTTTCAAAGCCGCTCATATTCTGCCACACGACAGCTACCTGATTAATTTGGGAAGTCCTGACCCCGAAGGGCTGGAAAAATCAAGGGCTGCTTTTATGGACGAAATGCACCGCTGTGAACAACTAGGACTTGACCGCCTGAATTTCCACCCCGGCAGCCACCTGAATGCAATTTCACCTGACGAATGCCTGGCAAGAATTGCCGAATCTATAAACATGACCCTG
Source organism: Bacteroidia bacterium (assembly GCA_009929445.1). Lineage (GTDB taxonomy): Bacteria > Bacteroidota > Bacteroidia > Bacteroidales > Paludibacteraceae > UPXZ01. The sequence continues at coordinate 1,706 of SAAL01000045.1, read as the reverse complement.
GATAAAACTTCCGGTGTAACGGCTGTGATTGAAAATACAGCCGGTCAAGGCACAAATATGGGGCATACTTTCGAGCAAATTGCACAAATCATTGACCAGGTGGAAGATAAAAGTCGCGTGGGTGTCTGCATTGATACAGCTCATTCGCTGGCAGCGGGATATGAACTGCGTACTCCCGAAGGTTTTGCCGAAACTTTCCGAAAATTTGACGCAATTATCGGTTTCAGCTTTTTGAAAGGGATGCACATTAACGACAGCAAAAAAGACCTCGCCACGCGTGTGGACCGGCACGACAGCCTGGGCAAGGGACTGATGGGAATGGATACTTTCCGCTTTATCCTGCAGGACAGCCGGTTCGACAACATCCCCCTAATCCTCGAAACCCCCGACGAAACGCTGTGGGCAGAAGAAATAGCGATGCTGTATGGGCTGGTGTAAAACCAACCTAATTCAGCAAATTGAAACTGTCTCAAAATTAAATTGAGACAGTTTCAATTCTATTTTTAAATAATCAGATAATGATGCAAAATTAATGAATTACTTTGAATGTGTGTCCCTTAACATTTACCAGATAAATGGTCTTTTTCATAACAGGAGCGATAACAGATTCATTTTCAACACGGAAATTAGCTACCTGTACTCCGTTGATGGTAAATATCCGGATTAAATCACCCGGAGAGACACCCGCTATTGCAATTCCTGATTCCACAGAATAAACCTTAATATTGTTTGGATTATTAACCATTGAAACTGAAGTTGCATTTTTGAAAGTTACATCAAGAATTCCGTTTACTAAAACAGAATTCAAGGTATAAACCAATCTTTTAGATGATAATTCCATAATTTGGTCGTTATAGTTTACCCTATCTACAAGATATCCATCATCAGAAATGATCGAGAATTTCAGTTCAGTTCCGTATTCGGCAGAAATTACCGTGTCATTTGCCAGCGTATCTGTACCAAGCGTGATTATTCCACCTGCGCTGTACTGGATTTTGATATCAAACACCTGCTTCCTGAATACTGCTTTCAATGTATCGGCTTTGGTGATTGAATCGGAAGTGAATACATTTTCAGTCAGCCTGCCTTTTACATCTTCGCCACCGAACCAAAGTGAATCGAGTTCGTAACCGGTGTCGGGTAAAATAATGAAATTCAGGGTGGATCCGTATTCGGCAGAAATTACCGTTTCATTTGCCAGCGTATCTGCACCAAGCGTGATTATTCCGCCTTTGCTGTGCTGGATTTTGATATCAAACACCTGCTTCCTGAATACTACTCTCAGCGTATCTGCTTTGGTGATTGAATCGGTAGTGAATACATTTTCAGTCAGCCTGTCTTTTACATTCTTTCCGCCAAATTGGAGAGAATCGAGTTCGTAACCGGTATCAGGTGTAATAGTGAATTTCAGCTTATCGCCGTATTGTGCAGAAACAGCGGTGTCATTTGCCAGCGTACCGGTACCAAGCGAGATTGTTCCACCCGTACTGTACTGGATTTTGATGTTGAACACCTTTTTCTTAAACACAGCTTTCAGGGTGTCTGGTTTGGATACAGGTACGGTTGTCAGCTGGTTTTTAACCAGACTGTCTTTTACATTCTTTCCGCCAAACCGGAGAGAATCGAGTTCGTAACCGGTATCTGGCGTAATAGTGAATGTCAGCTTATCGCCGTATTGTGCAGAAACAGCGGTGTCATTCGCCAGC